>DATJCC010000075.1:0-13081 GCA_035514995.1 Microbacteriaceae bacterium | reverse complement strand
AGTTTATTACTATCTGGGTAACCCATGCTGGTATTGCAAAGAAACATGTTGCAACGATCACTTGTGACGCATTGGGTGTGTCTGTGAAGCCACCTGAGACCCATAAAATCAAAAAAGCACCTGCAACGAATCCGAGGGTCGCCGAGGCTAAGACAAGAGACCCTACGCTAAACTTGGCGCTGATTCTCAGGGTTAGTTTGATCGCTAAATATACTGTTATTGCGGTAAGACCGAGTGGTATGAGCGAAATCAAAAAGGTTGAACCTGGAGTAGCCCCTAATGCGGCAAGAAGTTGCTCATCGGGTGCCACTTTTATGGGTATCCCGTGAGCCAAGCCCCAAACCGCTGCCGTAGCTCGAACCATCGTCATTGGTTCTGGTTGTAAAGCTAAGGGACCGAACCACATTAACAGCGCGCCGACTGCAATGATGCTAAGGCTTACTAAAGCTACTGCTAACGCTTCAACCGCGTTAACAATAGCGGTGAATAAGTGTCTCATGCCAGTCATCGGCTGCACACAGCCCTATTAGAGCGCTGTATAAACCTCACGCAAAAGCTCAGCTGCTTCAGTTGGTGTTTTACCGACCTTAACTCCGGCAGCTTCGAGAGCTTCCTTTTTGGCTTGCGCGGTTCCAGCTGATCCTGAAACAATTGCTCCTGCGTGCCCCATGGTTTTGCCTTCAGGTGCTGTAAACCCTGCCACATATCCCACAACAGGTTTAGTTACGTTTTTTGCAATAAACTCTGCTGCACGCTCCTCAGCATCGCCACCAATTTCACCAATCATTACAATTGCTTTTGTTTCTGGATCTGCTTCAAATGCGGCAAGCGCATCAATGTGAGTGGTTCCTATAATCGGATCCCCACCTATGCCGATTGCTGTTGTGAAACCCAGGTCTCTGAGTTCATACATCATTTGATAGGTTAGTGTGCCCGATTTCGATACCAAGCCGATCGGTCCTTTGCCTGTAATGTTAGCTGGTGTGATGCCTACGAGAGACTCACCCGGGCTGATTATACCAGGGCAGTTTGGTCCTATAATTCTAGTTTTGCCACCCTTTTCTGTGGCATATGCCCAGAACTCTGCGGTGTCTTTGACCGGTACACCTTCTGTTATTACAACCAGTAAGCTAATTTCGGCATCGATTGCTTCTATTACTGCATCTTTGGTAAATGCCGGTGGCACAAAAGCGATAGAGGTGTCGGCTCCTGTTGCTTGCATTGCTTCAGCTACTGTAGCAAATACAGGTAGTTCCACTGCCGTACCGTCTGCAGCTGTGTGTGAAACCGTGGTACCAGCCTTGCGCGCGTTAACTCCACCCAACACTTTAGTGCCGGCTGCAAGCATTCTCGCGGTGTGCTTTGTTCCTTCTGCGCCTGTAATTCCCTGCACGATCACTTTTGAATCTGCGTTTAAAAAGATAGACATAATGAATTATTCCTTAAAGTAGATCTGGATTTAGCGCTCGTTAGCGAGCTGTGCAGCTTTGTCGGCGCCTTCGTCCATCGTTGCAGCGAGTGTTACTAGTGGATGATTAGCCTCTTCTAGGATTCGACGTCCCTCTTCGACGTTATTACCGTCTAATCTAACAACAAGAGGCTTATTGGCTTGATCGCCTAGTTTCTCTAAAGCGCCAACAATGCCAGCCGCCACAGCGTCGCATGCAGTAATCCCGCCAAAAACGTTTACAAATACGCTCTTTACCTGCGGATCGCCTAGGATTACATTCAGCCCGTTAGCCATAACTTCGGCTGACGCTCCACCACCGATGTCGAGGAAGTTGGCGGGTTTGACCTGACCATGATTTTCCCCTGCATAAGCGACTACGTCTAGGGTGGACATTACAAGACCAGCTCCGTTGCCGATTACACCTACCTCGCCGTCGAGCTTCACATAATTCAAATCGAGCTCTTTAGCAAGAAGTTCAAGAGGATCTTCTGCAGCCCTATCTTCGTAATTTGCGTGATCCGGCTGTCTGAAGTCAGCATTTTCATCAAGAGTAACTTTACCGTCAAGCGCTACAATTTCACCTTCGGCGGTCAGCACCAGCGGGTTGACCTCAACCAGTGTCGCGTCTTCATTTTTATAAACTTCAAAAAGCTTTTCAAAGACTGGAACTACTTTAGCTATGAGCTCTTCGGGAAACTTTGCTTGACGCGCAATTTCTTCAGCTTTAGCTGCATCAATGCCTGTTAAGGGGTTTACTTCTACGCGAGCTAGCGCCTCTGGCTTTTCTACTGCGAGCTGTTCGATCTCAACGCCACCTTCAACGCTACAAAGCGACAACAGTGATCTATTGGCTCTATCAAGCAAGACCGAGAAGTAATACTCTTCGGCAATATTTGCTCCCTGTGCAACCATCACTCTGTTTACAGTGTGCCCGTTGATGTCGAGCCCTAATATTGTTTTTGCGGCTTCATAAGCTTCGTCTGGGTTTTTAGCAACCTTCACGCCGCCAGCTTTACCGCGACCACCAGTTTTTACCTGTGCTTTGACAACAACAACGCCGCCCATCATTTTAGCGGCTGCACGTACCTCTTCGGGAGTGTCTGCAACGACCCCGCCGAGAACCGGCACTCCATACTGTTCAAAAAGATCTCGTGCCTGATACTCGTAAAGATCCACGCGTCTTCCTTCGATATCGTAGGTGATTAAATGTTAGTCATCCGACCAATAAAACAGCCTACCACTTTAGCTGACAAACAAAATGCGAAAAGGTTATTGTTCTATTTTTTTAATTGGCGAGAGTTTTACCAGTAGCTTTCTTTCGCCAATAGAATCAAAAATGACATGAGCTATTCTTTTTGATCCTTCGCCTGTTATTTTGTCGACACGACCTAAACCATAATCATCGTGTTCTATTGAATCTCCAGGTTTTAGAACTAGGTCGCCGTTATCTCTGATGACCGTGCCAATGTTGTTTGGGAAGCCACTTTTTGCCTGCTTCTTGCGCTCACGCCAAGAATCAAGCGCTGATTTCATGTTTTTTCCACCAGCAGTTTCGCTTCGCTCTTGTCGCCCAGTTTCGCTAAAGCTCACGGCTGAAGCTGTTGAGCTGCGATTGCGAGCCCAACCTGAGCGACCTGATGATGCGTTTAGTGCTCTCGACGTCGTACCCCCACCCGAGGTTACTTCTCCAGGTGATTGTCGCCAGTCAATAAGCTCTGCGGGAATTTCCTGCAAAAACCTAGATGGCATGGCAACTCGCACATCTCCGAACTGTGCTCGCGACGATGCAAGTGAGATAAAAAGCTGTTGTTTTGCGCGAGTGATTCCCACGTACATCAGCCTGCGTTCTTCTGAAATACCACCAACCTCGTCTACTGACATTTGGTGAGGTATTAAACCTTCTTCAAGACCGGTTAAAAAAACCGTATCGTACTCGAGCCCTTTAGCTGTGTGCAGCGTCATGAGCGATACGGTTCCGCTAGAATCATCTAACTCATCAGCTGCTGCTACAAGACTCACTTCAGTTAAAAAATCAATCAGACCAGCTTCATGGTTGCGTGTGTCAAACTCTTTTGCCACCGCCAACAACTCTTCAAGGTTTTCTGCCCTTGCTTCATCTTGAGGGTCTCTTTTTTCGCGAAGCCTATCTACGATTTTAGTTTCATCAAAAACTGTTTTTAAAATATCTGCGACAGGGGCGCTCTTTCGCGTATCAGTACCAGCCGCAAGATGAGCTAAGCGATCAAGCATTTTACCCAAAGTAAGAACTGTGGCGGTTAATTTTGGTCCCAAACCTATTTCGGTTGCCTGGAGCATAGCTTCATGAAATGAAATTTCACGTGAATCAGCAAATACAGCTAATTGGGCTTCTGCCATCGGACCTATTCCACGCTTAGGAGCGCCAAGCAGCCTTGACCATGAGATTGGTTCATAGGGATTTGCTATGCTCACCAAATAAGATAGAGCGTCTTTAATTTCTGCTCTTTCATAGAATTTGGTTCCGCCAAGGACTCTATATGGAATAGCTCCCCTAATAAGAAACTCTTCAAGAGCACGAGTTTGAGCATTTGTTCGGTACAACACCGCAATGTCAGAATAAGCCACTCCATTTGCATGGCAAACTTCTATCTCGTCTGCGACAAACCTCGCTTCATCATGTTGCGAATACCCGGTAAATCCAATAATCATGCTGCCTTGACCAGCTTCGCTCCAGAGAGTTTTTGCTTGCCGATCAATGTTGTTACTAATTACCGCATTAGCGGCGTCCAGGATTGTTTGTGTAGAGCGATAGTTCTGTTCAAGCTTAATAACTTCAGCATTAACAAAATCTCTTTCAAATTCCACAATATTGCGTATATCTGCGCCTCGAAAAGCATAAATTGACTGATCTGAGTCACCGACAACTGTTAAAGAAGCTGCTGGTACTTCACCGCGCTCATTCGTCTCGCCATCCCGCACGGGAGGGTTCAACATACTTACTTCTTCAGGGTGCACCGGTTTTGTGAGTTCTTTAATCAATGAATACTGGGCATGATTGGTGTCTTGATATTCATCTACGAGAATATGTCTAAATTTGCGTCTATATACCGCTGCAACTTCTGGAAAAGCTCTAAAAAGGTGTACCGTTTGACCTATTAAGTCATCAAAATCAAACGCACGAGCCCTTTTGAGCTCTTGCTCATATTTTCGAAATATCTCAATAAAGATTCGGTCTCTAGGGTCAGATTCGTTTGCACTTAATCTGTAGGTTTCTACATCTTTTAATTCATTTTTCAAACGCGAGATTTTTGATGCAGCTCCGGCGGGAGTAAAACCATAAACGTCAGCTTCCAAATCTTTGATGATTCTTTTAAGAAGCGCTCTGGCATCTTGTGCGTCATAGATAGTAAAACCCTGAACATAGCCAAAACGCTCAGCTTCTTTTCTTAGAATTCTCACACACGCTGAGTGAAATGTGGAAATCCACATTCCTTCTGCACTAGCACCCAAAAGAGCTTCTACCCGTTCACGCATCTCAGTAGCGGCTTTATTGGTAAAAGTAATTGAAAGAATTTGACTCGGCCAAGCTTCCCGACCTTCGATCAAACTTGCAATCCTGTGTGTGAGAACCCTGGTTTTACCAGAGCCCGCTCCCGCAACTATTAATAGCGCTGGACCACGATAATCAACAGCTTTTTGTTGCTCAGGGTTCAGCCGATCGCCGGGAAGGTCAGCCTTGTCTAGTAATTCAGTAATCATTTACCACTAATCATAGATTGAGCGTCTGACATTTGCGTGATTGCATTTGAGCGGCGCAAAAATGTGAGTGTGCACATGAAAACTTGTGTGCACACAAAGCTTAATCATAGAAACAAGATACAATATTAAGGTATATATAAATCTATTTTTTGCATCAAGAAAGAGTGAATGAATGAGCAACCCGGCTCTTAAAAACAATCCAGCGCTCAATGGCAAGACCATGAGTGCTGAAGATCTGAACAGAATCTACAGTATGCCAGCAGCCACTGTTCAAGCCGCCAATGCGACACAGCAGACGCTGCCTAGGGGCGCCCAAACCTCAACCGATCCGATGACGTATGAAGATACGATCCACAAGACAGCTTTTTTGCTCATCATCACAATTGCTACGGCAGCAGTCGGTTGGTTCTTCCCAATTTTGATGTTCCCCGGAATGATCATTGGACTTGTTTTTGGGTTAATAAATTCTTTCAAAAAAGAGCCTAACGTCGCCTTAATCATGCTCTACGCTGCGTTTCAAGGGCTTTTCCTCGGTGGAATATCAGGAATTTTAGAAGCGCAGTCTGGTGGAATCGTGTTGCAGGCTGTCATGGGAACCATGATTGTGTTTGCTGTGACGCTTCTGTTGTTCCGCTCGGGCAAAGTTCGCACTTCCCCTAAAATGACAAAAATTGTGCTTATCGCGATGACTGGTTACCTGCTATTTTCACTCGTGAACTTCGGTCTCATGATGACCGGTGTCAGCCAAGATCCGTGGGGTTTGCGCACCGGAGTAACCATCGCAGGCATCCCTCTCGGCGTAATTATCGGAGTAGTAGTAATCTTCTTGGCTGCCTACTCTCTAGTCATGGACTTTGAATTTGTTAAAAACGGTGTTGAGTCCAAAGCTCCTCGCCGCTATGGTTGGTCAGCCGCTTTTGGACTAATGGTTACATTGATTTGGCTGTATATTGAGATTCTGCGTCTACTTTCAATCCTGCGAAACAACTAACACATAAGTACGTGTGGCTTTAGGAAACAATGAACGAGTTCACTCCTGACGCAGTTGTTGTTGGAGCAGGTCTAGCAGGTCTTGTAGCGGCTTATGAGCTAACCCAGGCTGGTCACCGCGTACTAGTTATAGAGCAAGAAAATAGGCAGAACTTAGGGGCTCAAGCTCACTGGTCGTTGGGGGGACTGTTCCTTGTCGACTCTCCGGAACAAAGACGCATGGGTATTAAAGACTCGGCAGAGCTTGCGCTGAAAGATTGGCTCGGCTCTGCTGATTTTGACAGCCCTAACGGAGACGACAAATATGGTTTGCAGTGGGCAAAAGCATACGTAGAATGGGCAGCAAACGGAAAGCGTAAATATCTCAAGGATTTGGGGCTGAAGCTTTTGCCCTTTGTGGGATGGGCTGAGCGAGGTTCTGGGTCAGCAAGTGGCCACGGGAACTCAGTGCCACGCTTCCACCTAACCTGGGGTACAGGCCCGGGCGTTGTCGAAATTTTTAAAAACCCAGTTCTTCGAGCAGAAGCTGAAGGTCTCCTAAAATTTGCTTTCAGACACCGAGTTGACGAGATAATTCTTGAAGATGGTAAAGTTTCGGGGGTCAGAGGTTCAATTCTTGAAGAAAGCAAGCAGCCCCGTGGTCAGAAATCATCACGCAAAGTTACAGATTCATTTGAAGTTTTAGCTCCATTTCTAATTGTGACTACTGGCGGAATAGGTCACAATTTTGAATTGATGCGAAAAAACTGGCCAACACATCGTTTAGGACCTGCCCCAAAACACATGATTGCGGGAGTTCCCGACCACGTAGACGGTCGCATGTTAGAAATAGCAGAGGTTGCCGGTGCAAAGCTTGTCAACTCTGACCGAATGTGGGCATACACCGAAGGTATCCACAATTGGAATCCCGTCTGGCCTAATCACGCAATCAGAATAATCCCTGGCCCATCATCGATGTGGTTTGATGCCACAGGCAACCGTCTTGCTTCACCAAATTTTCCAGGTTTCGACTCGCTTGGAACAATGCGTGAAATACTCAAGACAGGCTACGATTATTCCTGGTTTGTATTGACACAAAAAATTATTGAAAAAGAGTTTGCTCTATCGGGTTCTGAACAAAACCCAGACATAACTGAACGAGACCTAACATTAATGATTCGCTCAAGACTGGCCAAAGGAGCACCAGCTCCCGTGGAAGCATTCAAAAAGCACGGCGTCGACTTTGTCGTTGCAAAAGATGTTGACGAACTAGTTACCGGCATGAATAAGCTCTCCCGCGATGGCGCTGAAATCTCTACAGAGCACCTCAAACAACAAATTATTGATCGTGATTCTGAGCTCGAGAATAAATTCTCTAAAGATATGCAGTTGATGGCAATCCGCAATGCACGCGAGTCGCGCACTGATAGATTAATCCGGGTAGCGCCCCCGCACCGAATATTAGACAGCAAAAATGGTCCTTTGATTGCGGTCAGATTAAACATACTCTCTCGTAAAACACTCGGAGGTATTCAAACAAACCTGGATTCACAGGTAATTTCACAAGAAGGAACACCCATAGAAGGATTTTATGCGGCAGGAGAAGTAGCCGGCTTTGGAGGTGGCGGACTCCACGGCAAAAATGCTCTAGAGGGCACGTTCCTAGGTGGATGTATTTTTTCAGGAAGAGCTGCTGGCAGGGCCATCGCCAGCAGGAAAAAACCGGCTTAGGGTTTTATTCCCACTCAATTGTCCCTGGTGGTTTGGGCGTAATATCTAAAACAACTCTGTTAATCCCCGAAACACGACTTGTTATCTCGTTAGAGATACGTTCAAGCACATCATAGGGTATGTGCACCCAGTCTGCAGTCATTGCATCTTCGGTCCATACCGGACGAAGAACTATAGGATGACCGTAGGTGCGCTCTTCATTACTGACACCCACAGAACGTACGTCTGCAAGCAAAACAACCGGACACTGCCAGATTTGGGTGTCAAGCCCAGCCGCGGTAAGCTCGCGTCTTACTATCTGGTCAGCAGCTCTAAGCATTTCAAGGCGCTTCGCCGTAACCTCCCCCACTATTCTGATGCCGAGTCCGGGGCCTGGGAATGGTTGCCTTGCGACAATCTGTTCGGGAAGACCTAGGCCACGACCAACTGCTCGCACTTCATCTTTAAATAGTTCTCGAAGTGGTTCAACCAGCTCAAACTTCATGTCTTCGGGCAGGCCGCCAACATTGTGATGGCTTTTAATATTAGCGTTTCCTTCACCAACACCAGATTCTACAATATCGGGGTAGATAGTTCCCTGCACTAGAAACTCTATTGGGTCACCCTCAGCGCTTGCTTCAGCCATAAGCTGAGCCTGAGTCTGTTCAAACACCCTAATAAATTCACGACCGATTATTTTACGTTTTTCTTCAGGATCGTTGACGCCGGTGAGTGCTTTTAAGAACTGTTCGCGAGCGTCGACAGTAATTAATCTAACGCCGGTTGAAGCCACATAATCTATCTCAACCTGTTGCCGTTCTCCCTCTCGAAGCAAACCGTGATCTACAAATACGCACACAAGTTGGTCACCAACCGCTTCATGTACCAAAGCTGCGGCCACAGCTGAGTCGACACCCCCAGATAACGCGCAAAGTACTTTCCCAGTACCTACCTGTTCCTGAATTCGCGCAATCTGTTCTTCAGCTATATTTCCCGCGTTCCATTCAGGCTGAATGCCGGTTTCTTCAAATAAAAAATGTTGCAGTGTCTCGTCAAGCTTTGCTGCCCCAAAAATCTTCTTTGAGGCATCATCTTTCCAAGGCTCAGATTCATCAGCACCCAGCGCCCTAGACACCAGTTGTCGTGATGATCCTAAAGCTAAAATAGGGATGTCTGATAGTAACAACTCAGAATCGATAGCGATGCGCTCTTCCGCAAGAACCGAAGCTGGTACATTTGATAAAATAATTGCTTTTGCTCCACGCTTTTTAGCATCAACTAGAGTGGTTCTGTGAGTCGCTATTTCTGAATATATACCATTTTCACGCACGCGCCGCGCAAGTAGCTGCACGTTTTGTGCTCCCAAATCTACGACAAGGGCGAGGGCTTGTTGCTTTTTATTAGACACTTTCAACTCCTGCCTCTCGCTCTGCTAAATAGCTGTTAACAGCTTTAGCGGTGCGACCTTCTAACCAAAAAGAGGAGAAAGGAACAACCCCACCCATGGCGAGAAGTAAAAATCTCCAGAATGGCCACCTCATTGGGCTCCAAAGCATAAAGTTTGAGATTAGGTAGATAACGTAGAACCAACCGTGCGCGATAAGAAACGCTTTGAAAACATTAAATCCGTCTACAACCAGTTCTTGCCCAGCGGGTGGTGTTGGGTAAAATTTGAAAAAACCGTCTGGTGTGTTTACGTACAGAAGAACCCCAAAGCCATACTTCATTATCATTACGCTAACCAGTAATAAAAGCATAATGCCGGTGATAATAGATGTCACCATATATACTTTCAAAGCTTTACGTATGCGAGGAAAATCTTCTACCTTCGGTTCAAGAGTTGCCATACCCCTATTCTACTATTGGGCTTCCCGGGTAAGAGCTTGGAGCTCGTGTTCTTTCTCCCAGGCATCGCGTGCTAGACGATACCAGAAAAACACTGCAAACCCCGCAAATACAACCCATTCAACCGCATAAAATAGATTTAGCCAATTAATTGTTTCCTGCGGCAAAGGGGGCACAGACTCAATTAATTCAAGCCCTTCAAAAGGTGTAGCTGAGACAATATATCCTGCATACGCCTCACCTTCAAAAGGCTCCCAGAGATTTATTACTTGCCCTACAGATAAAGTGCGCAAGTGATCAGTAGGCGTTCCGGGACTCGGTAGCGCGACGCTCTCCTGAGGCATGTATCTTCCGGTTAGTTTTATATTTTCTACAGATTGGAAACTGTCAGCGAACTTCTTTGCCTCAGCTATATCAGGTAACCATCCAAGCGCCACAGTTAGGTGTGCATTATTATTTTGCTCAACTGCATGGCTAACAACCCAAGCACCTTGTTCTCCGAAGTTCATACGATCATCTACCGCCAGTGTGTCTGATCCGACTATGTCGACAGTCATGCTGACCATTCTCGCGGCAGAATCTTCTGTTAGAGGAGTCTGGGTGGCTGTTATTTCACCGATCGGGTAGACGGTTTCCGAATCAATTTCGGGCTGTTGTAATTTAACTGCCGTCCCCATCTGCCACTGTGCGAGACTAGCAAAACCAGCGGCAACACCAAGTGCTAGAAGTAACGCCAGTATCCACTTCGGACTTCGCATTACCTGACCGAGTGTGGGCTCGCCTTGATACTGTGTCTTAGAAGACATCTTTATAAGCTTTCATTTAGTTTGAAATCAACGTTGAGTGTGCACTATATCAACACGCTGAAATTCTTTAAGATCTGAATAGCCAGTAGTGGCCATTGCTGTGCGGAGTGCTCCCACCAAATTTGAGGTTCCATCAGCTACATCGGCGGGGCCGTTAATTATTTGTTCAAGATTGGCTGCGCTATTTGTTTTAACCCGCACCCCCCTAGGGAGCAGCTCGTGATGGGCTTCTTGCCCCCAGTGCCAACCGCGACCGGGTGCGTCTTTCGCCCGAGCTAAAGCAGCTCCCAACATAACTGAGTCAGCTCCGCACGCAATTGCTTTAATCAGGTCACCAGAAGTTCCCAGCCCTCCATCAGCTATTACATGCACATATCGGCCACCAGATTCATCTAAATAGTCTGCTCGAGCGCCCGCAACATCAGCAATAGCAGATGCCATTGGGGCTCTGATCCCGAGGGTTGCTCGCGTAGTTGATGACGCGCCTCCACCAAAACCCACAAGCACTCCCGCTGCGCCTGTACGCATCAGGTGCAAAGCTGTTTTATATGTTGCCGCTCCACCAACTATGACCGGAACATCGAGCTCGTAAATAAACTTTTTAAGATTCAAAGGCTCGCGGTTGTCGCTCGAAACGTGTTCAGCAGAGACAGTATTTCCACGTATCACAAAAAGATCGACCCCTGCATTGACCACAGTCTCATAGTGTTCTTGCGTGCGATGTGGAGATAACGCACCAGCGACCGTAACACCTGCACTCCGTATTTCGCCGAGGCGTTTTGTAATTAATTCAGGTTTTATCGGAGCAGCATACAATTCTCGCATAAGCGCCAATGCCAGTTTTGGATCTTCAATTTTCGATAGTTCTTCGAGGTGATCCTCAGTGTTCTCATACCTAGTCCATAAACCTTCTAGGTTCAAGACTCCGAGCCCTCCCATTTTGCCTAAAGCGATGGCTGTCGCTGGAGACATGACCGAGTCCATGGGAGCGCCAAGAACTGGAATTGTAAATTGAAATGCATCTATCGTCCAGTTAGTTGAAACGAGCTCTGGATCTCTGGTGCGTCTTGTCGGCACTACCCCGATCTCGTCAAATGAATAAACGTGTCTGGCACGTTTGCCGTGGCCGATCTCAATCTCATTAATCACGAAGCAAGCCTATCTTTTATAGTTTGGAGCCTCAACCACGCCCTGTACATCGTGCGGGTGTGACTCTTTGAGCCCAGCAGCGGTAATCCGAACGAATTTACCGCGGTCTTTTAACTCTGAAATTGATCGTGCACCAACATAAAACATTGATTGTCTTAAACCACCAATTAGCTGGTGTGCAACACCTGCGACTGGTCCTCTATAAGGAACTTGCCCTTCAATACCCTCTGGTATTAACTTCTCATCACTTGGGACATCAGCCTGAAAGTAACGATCCTTTGAATAGGATGTCTTCTCTCCACGTGTTTGCAGGGCACCAAGTGAACCCATACCACGATAATTTTTGTATTGCTTTCCTCCAACGAAAACTAGATCTCCAGGGCTTTCATCGGTGCCTGCAAAAAGAGATCCGATCATTACCGAAGAAGCACCTGCTACCAGGGCTTTAGCGATGTCGCCCGAATATTGGAGACCACCGTCTGCGATTACTGGCACACCTGCTGGAGTAGCAGCTTTTGCCGCTTCATAAACGGCAGTAACCTGAGGAACACCGACACCAGCAATAACACGTGTCGTGCAGATAGAACCGGGGCCAACCCCAACCTTAACCGCATCTACCCCTGCATCTACGAGGGCTTGAGCACCAGAACGTGTGGCTACGTTACCGCCTATAATATCAATATCTTTAAACGCCGGGTCAGATTTAAGTTTGCGAATAATTTCAAGAACCCCGCGGCTGTCACCATTTGCGGTATCAACAACTAAAAGGTCGGTTCCTGCTTCTAAGAGTGCGCCAGCTCGTTGCCACGCGTCACCGAAGAACCCAATGGCGGCTCCAACACGAAGCCGACCAGACTCATCTTTTGTTGCGTGTGGAAACTGCTCTTCTTTATCGAAATCTTTAACAGTGATTAAACCTGTTAACGTATTGTCGGAATCTACGAGAGGCAGTTTTTCGATGCGGTGTTTTCTGAAAATCTCAAAAGCATCTTTGCGGCTCGTGCCCGTTGGTGCGGTTATTAGAGGCATATGTGTCATAGCCTCAGCAACTCTTGTGGTTGCTCGATCGTCTAACTCGATGAAGCGCATATCGCGATTTGTGATGATGCCAACAAGTTTGCGCTCTTCATCTACGACTGGTAGTCCGCTGACACGATACTCACCGCAGATAGCGTCAACCTCAGCGACTGTTGCATCAACAGTCGTGACAACAGGGTTAGTGATCATTCCAGCTTCTGTTCGTTTAACCCGGTCAGCCATATACGCTTGATCTTCTATAGAAAGATTCCTGTGCAGAATCCCGAGTCCACCGTTGCGCGCCATAGAAACAGCCATCGGTGTCTCAGTAACAGTGTCCATCGCAGCCGATATTAAAGGAATCTTGATCGATATTCTTTTAGTGAGTTGGGTCGAG
>DATJCC010000074.1:0-3513 GCA_035514995.1 Microbacteriaceae bacterium | reverse complement strand
CACTCAAGACACCCCAGATGGTTCATTCCCGACTGTCGCATTTCCTAATCCAGAAGAACCAGGCGCACTCGACGAAGCTTATTCAAAAGCACGCGAAGTGGGGGCTGATCTCATTATTGCGCACGATCCAGACGCAGACCGGCTAGCGGTGGCACTTCCCGACTCTGAATCTGCTGCAGGCTTTAGCCCTCTCACAGGCAACCAACTAGGTCTATTACTCGGGTGGCAGGCCGCCCAGGAGCATTCGGCAGCTGGAAAAACTGGTGGAACGCTTGCCTGCACGATTGTTTCTTCGCCAGCTCTCAGCAAAATTGCTGCGGCTTACGGTTTAAACTACGCAGAAACTCTTTCAGGTTTTAAGTGGGTTAGCAGAGTCCCCGGTTTAATTTTTGGTTTTGAGGAGGCCTTAGGGTACCTCTCAAGACCAAATCTAGTTAAAGACAAAGACGGAATATCTGCGAGCGCTGACCTGCTTAAACTAGCTTTAGACTTGCACGCCGAGGGTAAAACCCTTCGAGACAAATTGGCTGATGCCGCAGAAAAGTTTGGTAGTTTTGCCAGCACGCAGGTTACAGTAAGGCTTGCAACAGTCGCTGCCGTACTTGAACTTACTGAGATCATCAGAGGCAACCCTCCTACACACTTCGATGGGGTCAAAGTCGAATTTTTTACAGATCTATTAAATCCAGACCTATTAAATCCAGATCTATTAAGCTCAAACTCGTTAACTTCTGGTGGGTTCTCTCAGCCAGCTAATGTTTTGAAGTTTATGTTAGAAGATGGCTCGCGAGTAATGATTAGGCCAAGTGGCACCGAACCAAAGCTCAAGCTCTACCTAGATACATTCAGCGACGAAGGTAGTGTCGTGCAACGCACTACAGCGGCAAAAGAAGCGTTGGAGCGATTAGAAGCCGGAGTTAGAAGCACTCTGGGAATCTAGATATGCTCGAGACGCTCATTTTCTAGGCATCTCGCCAGTCTTCAATACGCGTTGCAAGATTGAGTCGCTCTTCAACCGGCAAAAAAGCCGCTAACGCTGCATTTATTTGAAACTGTACCAAATCATCAATGTCATAACCAAACGCTTCTGCCAGCAGTGCAAGCTCGCTGGTAAGAGTAACCCCACTCATAAGCCGATTATCAGTGCTGACTGTAACCCGCAAACCCAACTGATAAAAAATGTCAAAAGGATGATCTGAAATACTAGAACCCCATGGAGATGAGCCTGTTTGAAGATTAGATGTGGGGCAACACTCAACTGCAATATCACGATCTAACACCCAATCAGCGACCTCACCGATAGAGACTAGAGAGTCCCCATCGTTTGTGCGGTCTAGCTGAAGATCTTCAGCAAGTCTCGTTCCGTGCCCCAATCGCAAAGCTCGATGAAAGATCGCTGATTTAATAGAATCCAGAGCTCCCTCTTCACCGGCGTGGATAGTCGTCGGAAAGTGGTTCTTAGCCAAAAGCTCTAGAGCTTTGGCATGTAGTTCTGGCAGAAATCCCTCTTCGGGCCCTGCGAGATCAAACCCAACCACACCACTGTCGCGGTGCTCAAGTGCGATTCGAGCAACTTCTAAACTGTTTTGTTGATGCCGCATTGCACATAAAATCTGGCCAATCTTTAAATCTGTGCCCTCATCTGCGAGCTGTTCAACTGCGTCATCGAAACCGTTCTGCACAGCTGCAACAGCCTCCCGCATACTTAGTTCTTCACGAGTGTGCAATTCTGGAGCCCAACGCACCTCACCATAAATAATTCCGTCAGCAGCGAGATCCATAGCAAACTCATAAGCAACCCGTTCTAGCTCTTCATAAGTTTGCATGACGCTGACTGTGAGATCAAAAGTTTTTAGATACGTTTTTAAATCGCCGTTTGTACAGCTGTCGACAAACCAATTAGACAAACCATCAGGAGTGTTTGCGGGAAGATCAAAGCCGCGCTCGCTCGCAAGCTCTATAATCGTTTCAGGGCGCAGGCCTCCATCAAGGTGATCGTGTAACGAAACCTTGGGTATCGCAACAATATTTTTCATTTGACAACCACCCTCCTTAAGAAGCAATAATACGCTCAACAACGATGGGTGTCAGGGTTGGAGATTCATCACCTATAGCAACACTCTTTGTGAGCATCTCTAAGGCTCTCGACATGCGTGCATCGCTGTTGCTGTGCGCTGTAAAAAGCACATCACCTTTGCGCACCCTAACACCTGGTTTCACAAGAACTTCTACTCCAACGGCATGATCTACAGGATCATCGGGATGAGCACGGCCTGCACCAAGCCGCCAGGCGGCAACTCCAACATCAAGCGCATCTACCCGTTGTATGAAACCATCTCGATCGGCAACTATGGTTTCATTTTCACGTGCCACAGGTAGTGGCGCATCAGGATCTCCACCTTGCGAAATGATCATTTTGCGCCATACATCCATTGCAGAGCCATCACGTAGAGCCGTAGCAGGGTCAATATCTGGTTTTCCGGCGAGGCTTAGCATCTCTTTGGCTAACGCAAGCGTAAGTTCAATCACATCTGCCGGGCCCCCACCCGCTAGAATCTCGACCGCCTCGCGCACCTCGTTGGCGTTACCGACTGCCTGGCCTAAAGGGGAGTTCATATCTGTTATGAGCGCTACTGTTTGAAGCCCAGCATCAGCGCCAAGGTCTACCATGGTTTGGGCGAGATCTCTGGCGCTTTCAAGCTCTTTCATAAAAGCACCCCGCCCAAACTTCACGTCTAAAACTAGTCCGTTGGCCCCCTCAGCTATTTTTTTGGACATAATCGAAGAAGCAATCAACGGCACCGCAGCGACGGTACCCGTGACGTCTCTGAGAGCATACATGCGCTTATCAGCTGGCGCTAAACCCGAACCGGCTGCACATATAACGCCACCAATATCTAGCAGGTCTTGCTTCATTTTTTCGTTAGAAACATTTGCCTGCCAACCGGTGATGCTTTCTAATTTGTCTAGCGTACCGCCGGTGTGGCCTAAACCTCGGCCGCTGAGTTGCGGCACAGCCACTCCAAAAGATGCGACAAGTGGCACCAGTGGAAGAGTTATTTTGTCGCCAACCCCACCGGTTGAGTGTTTATCAATTGCAGCTTTGCCGAGACCGGTGAAGTCCATTGTTTCGCCAGAGGCTATCATTGCTCTGGTTAGGTCGCTTATTTCCCGCCTTTCCATACCCTGAATCATTATGGCCATGAGCATCGCACTCATCTGTTCGGGTGCAACCACGCGCCGCACAAAAGCGTCAACTAACCATTCGATCGCAGCGGTGTCAAGCGGTTCGGCGAAACGTTTGGTAGTGATCAGATCTACAACATCAAAAGGTTCTACAGCTTTGCTCATAACCTTAGTTTAGAAGGTTTAGTGCGGGTGATGCCGAGGTGTCTGGAAGGCCCACTCGTTTATCGAGCCCAGATGCTATCCATGCAGACGTTAGAAGTAGTACTCTGCAAACAAGGTTAAACCAAAGTAACAAACCGATTATCACTGCAAACGTTGCAAGTA
>DATJCC010000073.1:0-2502 GCA_035514995.1 Microbacteriaceae bacterium | reverse complement strand
ACGAAACATTGTGCCCGCCTGTAACAGCAATATCGCCTGCTCGCCCTTCAAGACTTAGACGACCGTTAATTAGCCGTGCCTGGTCATTAACTGTTGACCAACCGTCAGGACCGGTTATCAATAATTCTGCATTTTTTAAGTTGTTTGAGGCAGAAATGTATTGATCCCCTTGAGATGAAACGCGCACATACAAAGTTCCCAGCTCTCCATCTGGCAGTTTTTGACCTTTTGAATCTCGGACCTGCACTTCAACACCATCAAAAAGGTTCAGCAGGTCTCCGGCTCCGTCTTTACTATAAGCAATGAACCCAATTTCTGCTGCACCATAATAACTCAATATTTCGCAGTTTTGCGCTATTTTTTTAAAATCTTTTCGAAGTTTGCTACTCAAATTTGCGCCGCCAACTATAGCGTTTTTAAGTGATAAAAGGTTTGACGTTTTACGCCTCGCAGCGATCTGGAGAGCCGGGAGCACTGCCGGAACGGCAACGAGTCTTTCGAGAGCCCCCTCATCAATTAAATTTACCGCCTCAACCGGATCAAAGCGACTCTGCAACCAGATCGTGCCGCCCGTCCCGAGCACCTCCACCAGTGCATAAAGCGTCAAGCTGTATGCTAATGGACCCGGCGCTATTGTGCCCATTCCGCACCCAGCATATAAGTATTTTCGACTAACCCTAAGGTTCACTCGCCAACTATCCCTGGTGCGAAGAAAAGCTTTGGGAGCATCTGTAGTTCCTGATGTGAAGATCAAGATAAAAGGCTCATCTCCTCTTCGCACTTTGGGTGTTTGAAGATCTGCTGAATCGACAGCATTTTCTAGCTTCTTGGCTTTCCGGTTTGATAGCTTTTGGATTAATTCTTTTAACTGGGCAAGCGTCACTGCCGCACCGTGCCAGTCGTTTTTGTGCAACGCCTCCACGAACCCTTCATCATCAGTGACTAAGACTCTCGCACCAGACTCTCGCACCGAACGGATACGATGATTTAAGGGCCATGAAGGGTCAAGAACAGACGAAATAATCTTGTACCCTGCCAGCATTGCCACAAGCGCACCGGCCTCTAGAGCTCTTTCAAGCGAAATCATTACAACAGGTATGTCACCAATTGCCGTTGGTACTGTTCGACTGTTTGCTTTTATACCAGATTCATTATATGAAGCTTCTTTTTTTTCGATACTTAATAGCAGCTGTTCAATCGCCGCATATAAAGCGGGAGAGTTAAGCACCAAGTCGCCGTAGCTCAGTGAGTCGCGCGAGTCGGCTAAAGCCACACGGTTTGGGTGGCTTTGAGCTATTTCAAGTATTTTCTGTGTAAAAGGCATGATGTAAAAGTCATGATGTAAAAGTCATTGCGTAAAAGGCATGCCTATTTGGGTGGCATCCGCAATGCGCCATCCATCCGGATGGTCTCGCCATTTAGATAGTCGTGTTCAACTATCATCAACGCTAGTCGCGCAAAGTCTGCTGGTGTCCCAAGACGCTGTGGGAAAGGTACACTAGCTGCCAACGATGCATTAACTTCAGGTCCGAGTGCAGCAAGCAGTGGCGTGTCGATGATTCCAGGTGCAATCGTGTTTACACGTATTCCGTTGCGTGCTAAATCTCGGGCTGCTGTGATTGTGAGACCAACAATTCCACCTTTTGACGAGGCGTAGGCCGCTTGCCCTATTTGGCCTTCATAGGCTGCAACAGAGGCTACGTTTATAATTACGCCACGTTGATCATTTTCTAGTGGGTCATTCCCGGCCATTTTTTCTGCTACGAGCCTCAGCACGTTAAATGAGCCGACTAGGTTGATGTCTATTGTTTTACGAAACAGTTCTAGATCGTGAGCTCCCTTTGAAGAGAGTATGCGTTGTGCTGGTGCTATTCCGGCACAGTTCACCGCGACACGAAGTGGTGCTTCGCTTAGTTGTTCTAAAGCTTTTTGTACCTGTTCTTCGCTGGTGACGTCTGCCGCAATGAATTTAATTCCCTCAGCAGTTTCTGCTTTATCTATTGAATTTTGCAGATCTATACCGATTACCTGCGCCCCACCGGCTGCGAGCGCCCCTGCTACCGCTCTGCCCAGCCCTGAAGCTGCTCCTGTTACTACTGCGCTTATGTTGTCTATTTTCATGTTTTATAGTTTACCGGTTCCAAATCTTTGCTATTTCTTCGGTTTCGTGTTTGGACTGTTCGAGCCCAGCTGCAGCGGCTCTAGAGCGGGCTGCCGGGTCTAAAGGGTTTTTGCCGAACGCTTTTCGAGATTTCTGATCTGGGCTGATCACCCTGCCCAACGTTTTTTGTGTTGCTGGATTATTGCTAGCCGGATGATTGTCTGCTTGTTTAATCAGAGTCTCAAGTTCTTGCACAGGAGAGGCTTCTTTTTTAACGCCTCTAGCCATAGGTGCTAAAACAATTACGCTGTTTGCGCCTTCAGCGAGGTCTGTGTTTGCGGGTGATAGCACTCCGCCATCCATATATCTGTGGTCGTCTATTTCAACGACAGGCCACACCC
>DATJCC010000072.1:0-3383 GCA_035514995.1 Microbacteriaceae bacterium | reverse complement strand
TAACTTTGCGAACAAAATCATTAACAGGTAACCATTCAATTCAAGAACGTGAACAAGCAGTGCAGCTGTTAGAAGAAGGAAAGTTAGATTATCTAATCACAGTGGACATCTTCAATGAGGGCGTGGATATTCCTGCTGTTAATCAAGTCGTAATGATGCGACAAACAAAATCAAGTATCATTTTTACTCAGCAACTTGGGCGAGGCTTACGCAAAGCAGCGGGCAAAGAACACTTAATAGTTATAGATTTCATAGGGAACTACACTAACAACTATCTAATCCCAATCGCCTTATTTGGAGACAACAGTCTCAGCAAGGATTCAATTCGTAAAAATCTCCTTGACGCTAAAGAAGCAGGAGTTATTTCTGGAGTTTCTAGCGTTAATTTTGATGAGATATCACGCAAACGCATCTTCGATTCCATTGAGAAGTCAAAGCTTGACAGCATGCAGAACCTTAAACGTGTGTTCTCTGATCTCGAACACCGTTTGGGGCACATTCCACAACTCATTGATTTTGCGCGTTTTGATACAGCAGACCCTGTCGTTGTTTCTACTAAAAGTATTAACTACTGGAATTTTCTCGTGAAAATTAAGAAAACAAACAAATCGCCATCGCTGGGCGAGTCGGCTATTTTGGCTTTTATGTCCAAAGAGTTATTGAACGGCAAAAGGCCTCATGAATTATTACTCCTGAAACATCTCCTCCAGCACAAAAGCATAACGAGATCGGAATATAAAACTATATTACGATCAAAATACTGCACCCACGATGATGAGACAATCAATTCTGTGTCCCGCGTTTTGGATCTCACTTTTTTCACGGAGGTGCAACGGAAACTTTACGGTAACTCTCCAATCGTAGAGATGCACGATGACACTTTTCACGTATCAGATCAGTTATCCGCTAACTATGAATATGATTACGCTTTTAAAGCCCATTTAGATGATGCTATAGAAACAGGCCTATACCTTGCACGGCATAAATATGGCTGGCCAAGTTCTTTAAAAATTGGTCACCGATACTCACGTAAGGATGTTTGTAGAATATTAAATTGGGCTTCAAATCAAGAGGGAACAATATTTGGATATAAAGTTGACTTCTTTTCAGCAAGCTGCCCCATTTTTATTACTTACCACAAGGACGAAGACGTTTCGCATAGCACCAGATATGAAGACGAACTGCTAAATTCTAATACACTTAAATGGTTCACAAGAAGTAGAAGAACCTTAGGAAGCAAAGAAGTAAAATCAATCATCAATAATGAAGTTCCGCAGCACTTATTCGCCAAAAAGGATGATGCTGAAGGCTTAGATTTCTTCTACCTCGGTGAGGTTAGATCTTCAAACCCAGTTCAAACCACAATGCTTGATGATCACGGGCATCCGTTAGATGTAGTGACAATGCATCTGAATCTCGAGAAACCACTTACACAAAGCCTCTACGACTACTTGACAACACCAACCATCGCGTGACTAAGATTTCATTTGTTTTTCGAAGTTAAATGACACGCGTCGTATCAGCTTCAGAATCTACAAATCGGCCTAAGCATCTTTATGGGTTATCATAGAAGGGTGCTTCCGGGGTCGGTGAGAATCCGAACCGGCGGTTAAAGTCCGCGAGTGCCCCCACTAGGGTGGTGCAGATTCCGTGAAATTCGGGAACCGACGGTGATGAGTTTGGCTTTAAGCTGAGCTCTAGTCCGGATGAGAGGCAGCACACAGGCATACGCTTCTAAGCGCACTGTTGACCCCGGCCAATGTTCAAAGGTCAATGTTAAAAGGTCCAGATGCAAGACAATATGCCAAACGAAGAATCGGCTCTGCTTGAGTCGGCTATGCTTGAGTCGGCTATGCTTGAGTCGGCTATGCGGCGTGCCTTTGATCTTGCTCGGCGCGGGCCAGCTCACGACATCAACCCTCAGGTTGGGTCAGTAATTGTTGATAGGTCGGGGCGGATCGTTGCAGAGGGGTGGCACCTGGGCGCTGGAACCAGGCACGCAGAAACAGACGCTCTCGCACACATCCCTGCCGAGCTACTTGAACACACCGATGAACTGACAGCTGTTGTAACCCTCGAACCGTGCAACCATACGGGACGCACTGGCCCATGCTCTTTAGCTTTGATCGAAGCCGGGATCGGTCGAGTCGTTTATGCGATGGATGACCCCGGCGACACCTCAAGCGGAGGTGCGAAGCGTCTGCGTGATGCAGGAGTTGAAGTGCTTGGCGGAGTGCTCGAGACGGAATCTCGAGTGTTGCTTGCAGGCTGGCTAGCTCGACAAAACTACAACACCATCGCGCTACCTACCCACGACGATAGTAGACCATACGTGATCGCCAAATGGGCGCAAACTCTCGATGGGCGAGCTGTTGCAGCCGACGGTTCAAGTAAGTGGATCACAGGGTCTGAAGCTCGCGCACACGTGCATGCCGAACGGGCTTTAGTCGACGGTATTCTCGTCGGTACCGGTACCCTACTTGCTGACAACCCTGCGCTAACTGCACGTAACGAAGCGGGAGATTTGCTCGTTGCAGCTAACAAACAACCGGTCCCTATAATTTTTGGTGACTCTGCCGTGCCACACTCTGCCCGGGTTTGCAGTCACCCCGCTTTACAAGAACACGGGCTAAACGAACCATTAAGAATCAGCCCAAAAAAACTTAAAGACGACCTCAAAAGTATAAAGACCCAGGGCATCTCCTCAATATATATAGAGGGTGGCCCTAAAACCATTAACACCTGGCTTAAAGCGGGGCTGGTAGATGAGCTTCATATCTATGTTGCCCCAAAAATATTGGGCGGCCCTGGCCTTGCGCTACAAGACATCGGAGTAGAAACCATTTCTGCAGCGCTTAATCTACGGAACACCAGTGTTGTGAAGCTTGGCAAAGACATGCTCGTAGTTGCGAGAAACATAAACGAAAGTGAGCTCAATTGTTTACCGGACTCATAGAAGAAATCGGTGAGATAACTGCTATTGACACGCTCGAGGGCGCTATCCGTGTCACAGTGCGCGGCCCAAAAGTGGTCAGTGATGCGCAACACGGCGACTCGATTCAGGTTTCTGGGGTGTGCCTGACTGTCGTTGAACAGACAGCAAATACTTTTACCGCAGATGTGATGCAACAAACTCTAGATGTAACGACGTTAGGTGAGCTTCAACTTGGGTCAAAAGTCAACCTCGAGCGTGCCGCCCGCGCCGACACAAGACTGGGCGGTCACATCGTGCAGGGTCATGTTGATGGTGTAGCCACCCTAAGCGAAATCAAACCGGCTGAAAACTGGCGGGTGCTTCGTTTTAATATTGATCGTGATCTCGCACCTATGCTCGTCGATAAGGGTTCGATAACCGTTGCTGGAGTTTCATTAACAGTTTCAGA
>DATJCC010000071.1:0-3747 GCA_035514995.1 Microbacteriaceae bacterium | reverse complement strand
TAGGGATTTAACGATTGCATGCTCACGAGCACCTGAGCCGAGTACCAAGATCTTCACACTTCAACGATACCGTAGAGCAAGAGACTACTCTGTGTTGTCCTCTAGATGCAAGAATGGTTGTTATGAGCTCAAAAATAATTCTTGCCGGAGCATCAGGGTTGATCGGCACCGCACTCAAAGAAGCTTTGAACAAACAAGAGGGTTTAGAAGTGCACACTTTGGTGCGTGGGCAGCCACGAGGCCAAAATGAGCATTCTTGGGATCCAGATCGCAGTATTTTAGATGCAGATCTTTTAGCCAATGCACAAGCGGTCATATCTTTGAGCGGTGCGAGCGTGGGAAGACTTCCCTGGACACAAAAATATAAAAAACTATTAGTTGATTCGCGGATCAACTCGACTAGCACTATCGCAAATAGTATTTTAAAGCTAGAAAAAAACGCACCCTTAATGTGGATCTCGGCTTCAGCTGTTGGTTTTTATGGTTCAAAACCAGGGGAGGTGCTCACTGAAGACTCCGAAGTGGGGCACACATTCCTAGCCTCGCTTTGTGATAGATGGGAAAAAGAAGCTCTGCGAGCTAAAGACGTCACCAAGGTAGCGTTATTGCGCACAGCTCCAGTGATACATCCTGAAGGTGTTTTAAAACCAATGATTAAACTGACAAAATTTGGTCTTGCGGGCCCACTAGCTGGCGGTAAACAAAAGTGGCCATGGATCTCGCTGGAAGATGAAGTGCGTGCTGTGATCCACATTTTAAAACATCAGATTGAGGGGCCAGTAAATCTGACAGGCCCGACCATTGCTACCGCAAACGACATAGGTCGTGAGCTTGCAAAACAAATGCGAAGACCATTTCTGATACCAGCGCCACGCTTCGCGTTGCACATGGCGCTTGGAAAAGACGCAACCCAGTCGCTCCTGACCTCCGACGCTGAGGTTTTACCGAAGGTTCTAGAAAATAGCGGGTTTGAATTTTTGCACGACACACCCAAATCTGCCATAACCGCCTCTTTGAGCTAGTGGTTTCGAAATGGGTGGTTTCGAAATGGGTGGTTTTGAACTACTGGATACCGATCTAGTGAAAATCGATTTGGTCGATATCAATCTAGAATCACAGCGAGGTTGAAAGTCTAAGTTGAAAATCTAAGTTGAAAGTCTAAAGTAATGAGAAGAAAAATCAGTTCTGTTAAAGGCCGCTCCGCGCTTGCAACGGTGCTCGAATCAACGGTGCTCGAATCAACATTGCTCGAATCAACAGTGCTCGAACAAACGGAATCATCAAAAGAAGGGAAGCCACGAAAAGAGGCCGAAACACGAAAAGAGGTCGTGCCTCCTAAAGAGGCTGTTGCTACAGCTGTTAGATATCTTCTTGAAGAGCTTGCGACTTTGCATCCAGGGCGCACTCTAGAGGTGCGTGTGCCACCCTACGGCGCTGTGCAGTGTGTAGCCGGCCCAACACATACTAGAGGCACCCCTCCAAATGTGGTGGAGTGCAGCCCCGAGGTGTGGATAGCGCTAGCCACGGGGGCGCTTAGCTGGGAGGAAGCGTTAAATGATCATCAGGTTATCGCTTCTGGGACGCGGGCGTCGCTGGCTGGGCTTTTACCGTTGTGTTAGCTCTCAGCTAAAAGTGGAAAGATATTAAACATGAGTGAAGTGGCAGCGTCGTTAAGCATGCAAAACGAAGAGCAAGAAGTGCAGATTGTGCGCTCCGTTCGTTTTGGAAGATTAATGCTTGTGGGTGCAGTCGCTGGAGCAGTCATTGCGTTGCTCATCACTCTCACAATGCCGGTTAAAGAGGGCGCTCTCTATACGATGAACCAGATTGCCGGCTTTATGCTGGTGCTTGGCGGTGTTTTGGGCATGGCCCTGGGCGCCTTTCTGGGGCTTCTGCTAAACCTTTCAGCGAGGCGCAAGCAGGGTTACGGCAGGGCAGTGCACACAGGTGTGACGCTGTCAGAAGCCGCCCCTGACGACAACACTGAAGAAGACAAGGCTGAAGAAGTGGCAACAAAACCAGGCGCCACAGATACAGACGTGCAATAATTAAGCCATAGATCGATCGGAGTTTTACCAATGCCAGCTAATCTTTCAGGCCCAACACTTTTAGTAATTCTTTTCATTGTGCTGTTGCTGTTTGGTGCACCGAAGCTACCTGCCTTAGCAAGAAGCCTCGGGCAGTCTATGAAAATTCTCAAAAAAGAAGTTGCGCCGGGTGATGACGAAAAGAAACCAAGCGACGCTACCGTAGATGCAGCGAATGTTAAAGAGTCGACGAACTCAGCAAACACTAATGTTTCGCCAAGCGTTGAAGAGCAGCTAGCCCAGGCTAGAGCAGAAGCTGAAGCGGCTCGTGATGAAGCACAAATGTTAAGGCAACAGTCCGCTGAGACCGCCGCAAAACCGAAAGAAAGTGCTTAAGCACTAAAGAATCCAAGGGCCACCTAAACGCCCAGAGGTCAGTAGACGTCTACAGATCAGTAGACGTCTAGAGGTCAGTGGTCGACCAGAGATCAGTAAACGTCTAGAGATCAGTAGACGTCCAGAGATTAATGTGGTGAAAGCTAGGTTGATGATGCTCGAGGCTGGGCTCAGCTCAGCGGTCACAGTCTCAGCTCAGCGTAGTCAGAGTCTCAACTGTCTAGGTTAGCTTCAACCCATTCGAGATATTCTGGTGTCACATCGCCAGCAATATATTCGCCTGTAAAGCAACTATTTTCTAGGGTTTTAACAGTGTCTTGCCCACTTAAAATAGCGCGGTTCATACCTTCTACGGTTTGATATATTAAACGGTCTGCGCCTATTTCTTGTGCGACTTGAGCAGCGTCTCGCCCGGCCGCAATTAGTTCGTGACGGCTCGGCATGTTGATGCCGTAAACGTGAGGAAACGTGACCGGGGGCGCTGCTGAAGCGAAGGTTACTGATTTAGCTCCAGCCGATCTTGCCATTTCAACAATCTGCAACGCAGTGGTGCCTCGCACAATCGAGTCATCAACTATGAGCACATTTTTTCCTCGAAACTCAACACTGATGGCGTTGAGCTTTTGTCGGACGCTTTTTTTGCGCACGGCCTGTCCCGGCATAATAAATGTTCTACCCACATAACGGTTCTTAAAAAAGCCCTCGCGGTAGGGCACACCGAGCCGTTGCGCCACCTGCATAGCACTCGGTCTTGCCGATTCAGGTATCGGCATCACAACATCGATATCACCTGCTGGGATTTCGCGTTCAATTTCTTCTGCGAGCACATCTCCGAGTCGCAACCGTGCATCATAGACAGAGATGCCATTAAGTTCAGAGTCGGGGCGAGCTAAATAAATATATTCAAAAGAGCAGGGCACAAGCACACTGTTCTTTGCACACTGCCTTGAACTCATCTGCCCGTCGGGTGTGATGACAATCGCTTCTCCCGGATCGACATCACGCACGATTTCGTAGCCGCCAGACTCAAGCACGAGTGATTCTGACGCCACTATCCACTCGGGCTTACCAGCTTCCGATGTCCTTTTTCCAAGCACTAGAGGGCGGATCCCGTGCGGGTCGCGGTAGGCTAACAAGCCGTGGCCCGAGATCATGGCGATAACAGCGTATGCGCCATCGGTTCTTTCGTGCACGCGAGTGACAGCGTCAAAAATTTGTTCATCTGTCAGATCGAGGCCACCACGCCCACTGACGCTTTCTTGTAGCTCGTGGGCGAGCACGTTGAGCATCAGTTCGGTGTCTGAGGTTGTGTTTAAGTGACGAC
>DATJCC010000070.1:0-9748 GCA_035514995.1 Microbacteriaceae bacterium | reverse complement strand
TGCTCTCTGTTAGAGTCTCATGAAGTTTTATAAGGTTTCTGAAATCTGCGTCTGTGAAAGCAACGTCTGTGAAGGCAACGTTTGTGAAGGCAACGTTTGTGAAGATAATGTCAGCGAACTCCGCATTAGTGAATCCCGTGCAAATGAATTCCGTACTAATGAATTGCGTGTCAGCAAATAAGGTGAAGCTGTGGCAAAAAAAGTAACCGTTGAATTCATTACCAAACCGGATTGTCACCTGTGCGATGATGCGCGTGCGATAATCAACCCCCTTATTGAACGGCTACAAAATGAGGGACTTTTGATTAATTTTATGGAGCTGAACATGCTTGATGAGAGCTCGCTGATAAAGAAATACTCTGAAGACATTCCTGTTGTTTTGATAAACGGTAAAAGACACAGCTATTGGACTGTCGATGGTCAAAAGCTAGAGACTAGCTTAAGAAAGAAATTAAAATGACACTTCGCCACATTGTTTGCTGGAGATTAAACGGAGCATCGAAGAGCGTGCGCGATGAACAAGCAGCTAAAGCAACAGCTCTTCTTATGTCACTACCAGCTAAAATTTCAGTTATTAAAGACATGCAGGTACACCGTAATGAGCTTTTTGACGGCGACAACTTTGATTTAATGCTCGTTGCTGACTTTGCGAATTCTACAGATTTAGCCGAATACGCGGCACACCCTGAGCATCAACCTGCAATAAGTTTAATGAAGTCGATTGCTTCAGAAAGATCGGCAATCGACTTCACTCTATAAATCTAGGGCAGTAGTCTCGTCGGGCCGCGGAACAAGAAAGTAACTTCTCTAATCGATGCTTGCTCTAGCATTAGCATCATGACACGGTTTAATCCCATACCAAAACCTCCGTGGGGTGGAATTCCGTATCTGAAGAAGTCCAAATAAAAATCGAGCTCTTTTAAATCTAGGCCTTTTTCAAGAGCCTGCTTTTCGAGTATCTCGATCCGGTGTTCGCGCTGAGCGCCGGTAGAAATCTCGGTGCCGCGATATATTAAATCGTAACTCTTTGTAAGTTCACCGTTTTCTTCATCACGCATATGATAAAACGGCCGTATCGAGGCGTGGTAGTCAGTTAAAAACACGAAATCGTGACCGTATTTTTCTTTCACATAAGCTGAGATTTGACGCTCACCTTCAGGATCCATGTCAGCATCTTGGCGCGGTACCTCGTAGCCGCGCTCTTTAACGATTTCTTTTGCTTCAGCTAAAGGAATCCGAGGGAAGGGCCGCTCAGGTACTTGAAGGTCTACTTTAAACGCCTTTTTTATGGCTTCGCCGTGTTTTTCTTTAACTGCGCTAATACCTGCAACTATTAACTCTTCGTGTAATTCCATCACGTCTTCGTGAGAGTCAACCCAGCTAATCTCAGTGTCGATCGATGTGAATTCAGTTGCGTGACGCGAAGTAAACGACGGGTCAGCGCGAAAGGCTGGAGCGATCTCAAAGATCCCTCCAAAACCTGCTGCCTGTGCCATTTGTTTGTAAAACTGTGGGCTCTGGGCAAGGTATGCTTTGCCCTCAAAATATTCAACCTCAAAAAGTTCAGCACGAGACTCTGACGCTGATGCCATAAGTTTTGGAGTGTGAATCTCAATAAAGTCGTGGTCTATCCAAACCTGTCTTAAAGCGTGTTCGAAGGTGGTCTGCACTCTGAAAATCAGGTTTTGTTCGGGCCCACGAAGATCTAGAAATCTCCAATCTAGGCGAACATCGATGTGCGATTCTGGTGTTGTGCGAGTCTCGGGTAGAGCGTGGCTGACTACATCGATTGTGTCGATTTGAATTTCAACACCGCCGAGCTTCACCCGCTCATTGTGCTCTAGTTTGCCTGTCACTGTGACAAAAGAACCGAGCTCTAAATGAGCGATTGCATCTGTTTTGCTTAGAAGAACTTCAGAATTGGGGTTTTCTGGATCTGGCTCACGGAGCACATCACCATTCACCAGCTGCACAACCCCGCTCTCATCGCGAAGTATCACAAATTGCACGTAGCGTTGATCGCGCACCTTCTCAACCCAGCCCGAAACGCTTACGGGCCCTTCTTCTAGCGCGGTAAGGTCTTTAATTAATACACGTTCATTCACACGACTAGTCTACAAGTTATGGCCTGAGCGTATTCAACGTGGGCAACTCACAGATATTATCAGGGTGCAAAAGTAGAATGGCAGATGTGAGTGAACGTCAATTACATCTTGTGCGCCATGGCGAAGTTGAGAACCCTGATCAGGTGCTCTATGGGCGCATTCCCGGATTTAGGTTGTCTGAAAAAGGCCATGAGATGGCGTTAGCCGCAGCTAAGGAACTATCTTCGAAAAATCAGCAGATAGCAGCTCTTTATGCTTCTCCCTTAGAGCGTGCACAGCAGTCTGCAGCACCAATATCAAAACTTCTTGATCTAAAAGTAGAAACAGAAGAAGGAATAATTGAACCAACAAACTGGTTTGAGGGAATGGTAAACAACGGACCTGATGCTGCGTTCAAAAACCCGAAATATTGGTATAAGTTTTGGAACCCATTTCTGCCAAGCTGGGGCGAACCCTACCGAAGTGTAGCCAACCGCGTGATAGCTGCAATGGATCGAGTGTGGGAAGACGCGACATTAAATAACAAACAGGGTGACATAGTTATGGTTAGCCATCAATCACCAATCTGGATGGCTCATCGTGCAATAGCGCAGAAGCCACTGTTTCATAACCCTTCAAAACGGCGCTGTGACCTTTCTAGTATCACTTCTTTTACAAAACGTGATGGGGATTGGATTGAAGTTAACTATCGAAACCCAGCTGGACATCTATTAGACGGTGCGATCGATGTGGGGGCGGTTTAGTTGAAAAAAATCTTTATAGCTCTTGTTGCCAGTAGTGCATTATTAGTAGCTGGGTGCAGCAGCGGCTCTTCAGACACTCTCGCCGCTCAATGGCAAGACGCGTCAGACAAAGGCTACATCGCAGGCGACGGCTCTACAACCAGCATTTCGGTGGAAGCGCGCACCGCACCAGTGGAGTTTGCTGGCATCAGCGATGAAGATCAAGAAATCGATTTTACTGAATTTGAAGGTGCTGTTACCGTTGTTAACTTTTGGTATGCGGGGTGTGCACCCTGCCGTGCCGAAGCCAAAGACCTAGTTGCAGCTCATGACGAATTTGCTCCGCAGGGCGTAAAATTCTTGGGTGTCAACACGCGTGATGGTAAAGAAGTATCGAGAGGTTTTGCCGAAGAGTTTGGAATTGAATATCCGTCGATTCTTGACACTAAGGGTGATCGTGGAGTACAGCGAGCATTTGCAGGCCAAATACCACTCAATGCTGTTCCGACCACGCTAGTGCTTGACAGCCAGGGCCGGGTGGCGCACAGAATTCTGGGTCAGATACTTGACGAATCGCAATTGCGCACTCTGATTAATGAAACCCTCGCGGAAAGCTGATTAGTTGTTTTTGCTAGAGGCGCAAGAGATAGTTAGCGGTGGGCAGCTGTGGGTTGCTTCGCTAATCGCACTGGCTGCCGGTCTAGTGTCCTTCGCCTCACCCTGTGTCTTGCCGCTTGTGCCGGGATACCTCGCCTACGTCGGTGGAGTGGCGGGCTCTGGAGGGCAAAAATCTACAAAATGGCGGGTGAGTGCTGGCGCAACTCTTTTTGTGTTGGGCTTTACCGTCATATTCGTTTTGATTAACGCCGTTGCCGGTGGTTTAGGTGCTTGGCTGTTTTTCTATCAAGACATTATCCTGCGGGTGATGGGTGTTGTAGTCATCGCAATGGGATTCATTTTTTTGGGATTTTTTGGTTCAATGCAAAACACCAAACAGTTCAAATTTAAACCAAAGGTTGGGCTTGTTGGTGCGCCTCTATTGGGCATCATTTTTGCTATTGGATGGGCGCCATGTATGGGTCCGACTCTGGGCACAATCATGACGCTCAGCATGTCACAAGCCTCGGCAACAAGGGGCGTAATTCTCGCAATATTTTATTCTCTAGGTTTGGGGCTCCCCTTCATTCTTCTAGCTTTAGGGTTCGGGTGGATGTCAGGGGTAACCTCATTCTTACGTAAACACATTCGCGCAATTAACATCGCAGGCGGCGTTCTCATGATTGCTATTGGAATCTTAATGGTTACCGGTATTTGGAATGCGCTGATGTCTAACCTCCAGGTGGTGATCGATGGCTTCCTCCCGCCCCTTTGATTATGATGACGGATCTGGTGGATCCGTAAAAGCGGCCTCTCCCGATCTTGGGCTTAAAGGCTGGCTGAGATGGTTTTGGCGGCAACTCACCAGTATGCGTGTAGCTCTGATTCTGCTGCTAATGCTTGCGATTGCAACAATTCCAGGTTCACTCTTTCCACAACGAAGCGCCGACCCAAACGGTGTAATAATTTGGCAAGATGAAAACCCAGAACTGTTTAAAATATTAGATGCATACCCTTTGCAACTCTTCGATGTTTACGGGTCAATCTGGTTCTCAGCGATTTATTTATTGCTCTTTATCTCACTGATCGGCTGTGTGCTTCCGCGAATAGGCCATCATTGGAAGGCTTTGCGGAATCCGCCACCAAAAACGCCCGCTCGTTTAAACCGGATGGCTGGCTATAAACAAATTTTTGTCTCTAATGAAGACGCAACTGAAGAAGAAAAAGAGGAGTTCGCCCGAAGAGCAGTTCAGATCGCTCATGAACAGCTGCGCTCACAGGGTTACCGTGTCGAGACTCAAACAAGAGAATTTCGCGGTGCAAAAGAGAAATCAGCTTCTGCAGAGCGCGGTTATATGCGCGAAACAGGCAACCTTGTTTTTCACTTAGGGCTACTCGGTGTTTTACTTGCGGTGGGTATCAACAGCAGTTTCAACTTTCATGGTCAAAGAGTGGTTGTTGAAGAAGAATCGGGCATGCTCAACGCATTAATAGATTTTGACTCAGCAACTAGCGGCAGATACTTTGATACGAATTCGCTCGAACCTTGGGGGCTTCGTTTAGATAATCTTGAAATCGATTACGTCACACCAGAGTCTGGCAACCAAGCCGCTACCGGGCAAGTTTTACAGCACCGTGCCTACGTCACGATTTTTCCTGTTGACGATGACCCCTATGAAGATCTTGTTCTTGTAAACCACCCATTAAGAACTCAAGGTGCAAGTGTTTACTTACTTGCTAATGGGTACGCTCCGACAATCACAATTCGTGACAGTGCAGAAAATGTTGTCTTCAGGGAGTCAGTACCCTTCATCCCACAAGACACAAACATGACATCACTGGGTGTAATCAAAGTGCCTGATGGGTTCGAAGAGCAACTAGGCTTTAGGGGCTTCTTCTATCCAACTCAAGCTGAGTTAGACACCGGCGCCTTGACATCTTCCTACCCCGATTTAAATGATCCACTTCTAACCCTTGACCTATTTGTCGGTGATTTGGGCATAGATGGTGGCATTCCACAGTCAGTTTATGCATTGGATAGCTCCGACATGGAACAGTTGACTGGGCGTGCAGTAAACATCGACTCTCTGGAGCTGACGGTCGGTGAAACTGTCGATTTACCTAACGGTTTTGGAACTATCACTCTAGAAGCGGTACCCAGGTATGTGTCTTTTGATTTCGTGAGCAATCCTGCGCAAGCTTGGGTTTTGGTTTTTGCTCTCGTAGCGACATTTGGGTTACTGTCGTCTCTCTTTATCCCCCGGAGGCGCATGTGGGTTAAAGCTAAGCCGCAGCAAGGTGGAGTTCTGCTCGAGTATGCCGCTCTAGCAAGAGGTGACGACCCGACCTTAGACCGAGCCGTCACCCAGTTCAGCGAAGCTCACCAAAAACGGTTATAAGCTACTGAACTTTTTCTTGTGCCTTCTGCGAGAAGTAGACCGGAATCAGTGACAGAAGAATCATTATTGTGGCAACGACGTTGACCTGATTCGCTTCATTAGGGCGACCCATCTGATTCATGATCCATAAAGGAATGGTGTCTACCCCGGGAGGCGCTGTAAAGATTGTCACAACAATTTCGTCAAAGCTAAGCGCAAAAGCTAAGAGACCACCAGCTATGAAGGCGGTGCGAAACTGTGGAAAAGTGATGAGCTTAAAAGTTTGTGCGAGCGATGCCCCAAGATCCATAGAAGCTTCTTCTAGATTAGGATTCATGCGTCTTAAACGCGCTATAACGTTGTTGAAAACCATCACAATAGAAAAGGTTGCGTGGGCAACGATAAGCCCAAAGAAACCGATTTTAATGCCGATCGGTTCAAGAATTGAGTGGTAAGTGTTTGAGAGTGCAACACCGGTAACAATCCCTGGAAGGGTGATCGGCAAGATGATTAACAAACTCACGACATCTCGACCAAAAAATTCGTACCGTTGTAGCGCAAATGCCCCGAGTGTACCGAGCACTAATGCAATTGCGGTTGCGGCTAGCGCAACTACAACAGAGTTCCATACTGCAGCGTGCACAGCCGGATTTACAAGCGCTTTCTGCCACCAAGTGAGTGAAAACGAGGTAACCGGCCACCCCGCAACTCTTTGGCTGTTAAAAGAGTTGATTACAACCATGAACAGCGGAGTGTAGATAAAAAATAAAACAATTGCGACTATTGCACTTAGCGTGATTTTTGCTGTGCGATTAAGACGAAGCATTTTTGAACCCTCCTACAGGTTATCTAGCGCGCCAGTGCGACGGACAAGAAGTAGAAATACGAGAACTATTACAATTGGCACAACTGAAAAAGCTGCCGCCACTGGGGGGTTGAGGTTAATGTTCGACGAAATTATGCTGCCGATCATCTGGGTTGATCCGCCAACAAACCTTGCCGCTATAAAGTCTCCCAAGCTGAGTGAAAAAGTCATTATCGAGCCAGCAATTATTGAGGGTTTGAGTAGGGGGAACACTACAGTGACTATTGTGCGAATCCCTTTAGCTCCCATATCGCTTGCTGCGTCATACAAGTTGTTTGGAATTTGTGAAACTGCAGAGTAAATAGGAATCACCATGAATGGAAACCAAAGATAAACGAGGGTTATTATCACGGTAGTTACACTGAAACCTGGGCCGCTAATACCAACGGGGTTCAAGAGCCAGTTAAAGAACCCTTCCTCTGCGAATGTAAGTCGCATCGCAAGCACTTTAACTAGGTATCCTGCCCAAAGGGGGAGTGTTACTGCGACAGCCAGAAACCCCCGAAGTTTTGGGCTTGCTACCTTGGCCATGAAAACAGTTAACGGCACTGCAAAAACTATGCATATCGCCGTCACCGCTAAAGCTATGCCTAAAGTGCGGGCAGATGTGGCAAGAAAAGCGGGAATTGTAAAAAGGTTTATAAAGTTGTCGAGTGTGAATCCTGGCTTAACTTTTGAAGTGAAAGGATCCGTCACCCAGAATGCTGTTATCAGCATTAAAACTATCGAAAGAATGTATATGCCAACAAGCCACAACATTGGGGGCGTTAAAAGAGCGGCTAGCCGAGTTTTAGGGCTCCGATAGAGACTAGTTGAGAGCGGATCGTTTTTCCGCTTTAAGCTTGTTTGTGAAGACATTTTGCACCTTCTGTGAGCGGTTAAATCATGTTTAAAAGGTGGGGTGGAACGCTCCACCCCACCAAAGTTAGGGTTTAACCCTTAACTGTTGTCCAAGCCTCTGTCCATTGCTGGAAGTTTGTGCACTGCACATCGGTGCGGCCGTCAATGCACTGCTCAATTGGAGTGGTCCAGAACCAAACCTTTGAGAAGTACTCTTCGTCAGTCGCATTGAAAAGTTCACAGTGTGCCGCGGCTTCTTCGCTTGATTCACAGAATGCTGCGTTGGCTGGTGCCATACCAAAGTTCATCGCAATCGCGCCGTTAACTTCTGGGGTGCTTGTGTAGTCCATCCATTCGTAGGCACAGTTGGGGTTTTTAGACTCAGATGAGAGCATCCACGCATCAGACCATCCGGTTGAACCTTCTTCTGGGAGAGTGCCCTGCATACGGTCGTCGTCTGATAGCGTGCGGAGAATTTCCCAAGAGGTGCCAACGACACTTGTTCCGGTTGTAAATGATGTGATCTGCGCAACCGGATCGCCCCAGTACTCAGATAACAAACCATTTTGTTTTTTGAGAAGGTCGACTGCTGCTGCAAGTTGAGTGTCGTCAAGAGCATATGGGTTTGTGATACCAAGATCAGGATTGTGATGCATTAGATAAACTGCTGCGTCAGCGATATAGATTGGTGCATCGTAGGCAATTATTTTGCCTGCGTAAGGGGTGTCTTCTTCCCAAACTACATCCCAGCTTGTTGGTGTTTCAGTTACGACCTCATTGTTGTACTGCAATATGTTTGCTCCACGACCGATAGGCACGCCGTAAGATAAGCCGTTCAGTGTGTCATAGATTTGACCTTTCATGCCGTCTACGATGTCATCACCAAAGTTTGGGATTAGCTCTTTGTTTAGAGGCTGCACATCTCCACCTACAATGAGCCTCAAGCTTGCATCGCCAGACGCCGAGACAAGATCGTAGTCACCGGTGCGCATTAGGGTTACCATCTCGTCAGAGGTGCCTGCGACTCGACGGTTTACTTTGCAACCTGTTTCTGTTTCAAACTCATCTGTCCATTCTGGCTCTACGAAACCAGACCAAGCCACAATATTTAGCTCACCCTCGTTATCACCGAGTGACTCCATCATTGGAATGTCAGGTACGTCGATCTTTAATTCTCCAGGTGCGGCACCAGAGCTATCTGATCCGCTAGAGCAGGCGGTTAGGGCCAAACCTACTGCGGCGGCCATCGCGGCAGAGGCTAAGAGTTTCTTTTTCAATTTTTCTCCTTATTTGTTTGGAACAGCAGATGCGTGTTCTTTATCGAAGCTCGCAAAAACCCTGTCTCCGCGTCGAATGCTCGGTTGGAGGCGTGGTTTATGTGAGTTTTGTTTTTCAGCAATGAGTCTTAAACCGTTGTCTGCCTCTAACAGATAGCGGGTTTGGGGTCCGGCGTAAATGACCTCGGCGACGGTCGCTGGCAAGTCGATGGTGTCGTGTTCGTCAGCTTTATCACTCACCGATATGCGTTCAGGCCGCACACTGTGCAGTTCAGCTTTTCCAAGTAACAGTTTTGAAGTCTGTTCATCTAAAAGGTTTGTTACGCCTAAAAATTTTGCTACAAAGTTGGTTTGCGGGAACTCGTAAATTTCTCTTGGCGATCCAACCTGTTCGATTTTCCCGTCGTTGTAGACTGCGATTCGATCAGAAAGAGTTAACGCTTCTTCTTGGTCGTGAGTGACAAAAATAAATGTGATGCCGGCTTCGCGCTGTATTTGCTTGAGCTCTATTTGCATTTGTTCACGTAATTGTTTGTCTAGAGCCCCTAGTGGTTCATCTAGAAGCAGGACTTTGGGGCGCAGAATTAATGCGCGAGCGAGTGCGATTCGTTGTCTTTGTCCCCCAGAAAGTTGAGAAGGCAACCTGTCACGCAAATCCGCCAGTTGCACCTGTTCTAAGGCTTCTTCGACCAGCTTCTTTTTATCTGATTTATTGATTTTCCGTACGGTCAGTCCGTAAGCGACGTTTTCAGCTATTGAGAGGTGTGGAAAAAGTGCATAATCTTGGAATACCGTGTTAACTTCTCTGTCAAAAGGTGCAGAGTCGGTAATGTCCTGTCCTTCAAGCAGAATCTGGCCAGTGGTTGGCGCTTCAAACCCCGCAATCATCCGTAGAACGGTTGTTTTTCCCGACCCCGATGGGACAAGCATGGAGAAAAATTCGCCCTTCTTGATGTCTATATTC
>DATJCC010000069.1:0-14359 GCA_035514995.1 Microbacteriaceae bacterium | reverse complement strand
GAGCCTGCCGCGTTACATACTCTTCCCACTCTTTGGTATACCTCAGCACAGACTCACGCGCTTTATGGTTGAAAGCGGCTATTCCCATTTCTTCAATTTGATGCTTCTCGGTTATGCCTAGCTGCTTCATCACTTCGAGTTCAGCAGGTAGCCCATGAGTGTCCCAACCAAAACGTCTTTCGACTTTTTTGCCACGCATGGTTTGATAGCGCGGAAAAACATCTTTAGCGTAACCAGTTAAAAGGTGCCCGTAATGTGGAAGCCCATTTGCAAATGGAGGTCCATCGTTAAAAACCCACTCTTTGGCGTCTTCACGCTGTCTAATAGATTCTTTAAAGGTGTCGTCTTGTCTCCAAAACTCAAGAATTTCCTTTTCGATGTCGGGAAATTTCGGTGAAGAAACAATATTTTCTGCTTCGCCAGATGAAGCATTTAGTGGTTCTTTAGGATATGACATATGTTACTAAGGCCCTATCGTGTAGCGTATTTCTCGTAGCAAATTTGTGTTCATTTTGCTGGGACGAGGAAGGCTTTTGGCCTAAACCCGCGGTACCACCCCGCTTACCAACTTTTATTAAAGTTAGCCTCTTAATTTGGCTGTGACGGGCCGACCCGTTTAGTTCTAATAGGTGCAATTGCACTGTTCTTCTAAAAACTCCCCGGTGATAGCCGGATCAAAGTCACGTTAGTGTATAAGTGTACAGTGCCAGCCTGCGAATCCGTTACAATCGTAATGGCTCACACATTTGAGTCATAATATTAAGGAGGTGGAGGTTCTCTATGAACAGTGACAGTCCTTGTCATAAGCCGGAGAAGTTAATCCTAACCTCTTTAATGTTTTGTGAACAGCATCAGGTTTTAAACTCTTCTTCGGCATAAAGTAACCGCCCAAAAGTAAACCCATTGTTTAAAGCATAAATTTATACACTTTATGCTCAATGGAATCTACGAAAAGAGAGTTAAATGGCTCCTGAGATTGATTTCGATCTAGCCAAAATATTCGATCTGGTTAAAGAGCAGATGGCTGACCGCAACTTGGTCGCCCTTTCAAATACACTCACACCTTTGAGCGTAGATGAAGTTGTTCTTATACTCGAAAGACTCGGAGAAAAAGAGCGAGCTGTTTTATACAGGCTTCTTCAAAAAGAGAGAGCTTTAGCTGTATTTGAAATGCTGCCACCCGTTCTTCAAGGGGATTTACTGCATGGGCTCCAGGATGCAGAAGTTGCTGCGCTATTCAGCGAATTAGATCCAGATGATCGTGTTTGGTTATTAGACGAATTACCTGCAAAAGTAGCACCAAAATTATTGCGCGGCCTCTCTGCTAAAGAACGTCAAGCCACATCATCACTGATGGGATACCCGCAACGCTCTATCGGACGCCGCATGAGTCCCGAGTATATAGCTACAAAAACCAACCTAACCGTTGCCGAAACACTTGCAAGAGTTAAACAGCGAGCTCACGAGGCTGAAACTGTTTACCTGTTGCCAGTGATCGATGATGGTCGACGCGTCGTTGGAGTGGTAAGTCTTCGCGAGCTTATAGCCTCTGAAGGAGATGTGTTAGTCAGCGACTTAATGAGTGAAGCTCAGACGGCAGAAGTGACTGCGGATGCAGAAAATGTTGCTCGTAAGTGCGCTGATTTAGGTATTATCGCGATGCCAATAGTGGATCGAGAGTCTCGTCTTGTGGGTGTTTTTACGATCGACGATGCGGTAAGAATCCTTGAGCAAGAAGAAAGTGAAGACGCTGCCCGCCAGGGAGGTGTAGAGCCGCTACGCAGGCCGTATCTGTCAACCCCAGTCACTGAGCTTGTCAAGTCTAGAGTTGTATGGCTATTAGTGCTCGCTGTAGGTGCAACTTTGACCGTTCAAGTGCTTTCTGTCTTTGAAGACACGCTTGCTCAGGTAACAGCACTCGCGCTTTTTGTTCCACTGTTAATTGGAACCGGTGGAAACACTGGAAATCAAGCGGCTACGACCGTCACACGCGCTCTTGCGTTAGAAGACGTGCACGCTAACGATATCCTTCGAGTATTGACAAGAGAATTGCGTGCTGGTTTTCTCCTCGGACTGCTGCTTGGAGGCTTGGGTTTACTGGTTACCGGTCTCGTTTATAGTTTCGATATTGGTTTGGTGATTGGGCTAACACTTCTTGCAATTTGTACTTTTGCTGCAACTATAGGTGGAATAATGCCCTTAGTAGCAAAGATGATTAAAGTTGATCCTGCTGTATTTTCAAATCCTTTCATCACAACTTTTGTTGATGCAACGGGTCTGATACTTTACTTTCTCATCGCTAAGGCAGTCCTTTCAATTTGATAGCCGGCTTGGCTTCACTTGCCGCACATCCTCACGCGCTAGAATAGAACTTGATATTTTAAGTTCTTTTAGCAGGGAGAATCAGTGGCCAACATTCCAGATAAGCCAAAACTTGAGGGACTCGAAGAAAAATGGAATGAGGTTTGGGAACAAGATAACACGTACGCTTTCGACCCTGAAGGAGCTACACGAGAAGACGTATATAGCATCGATACTCCTCCACCAACTGCATCAGGATCATTACATGTTGGGCATGTATTCAGTTATACCCACACAGACACACAAGCTAGATACCAACGCATGCTAGGCAAGAGAGTCTTCTATCCAATGGGTTGGGACGACAATGGTCTACCAACTGAGCGGCGTGTGCAGAACTATTACGGGGTGCGTTGCGACCCATCACTTCCCTACGATTCAGGGTTTATGCCCCCGGTTGATGACCAGGCAAAAAAGAGAAGCCGAATAGAAGACCAGGTTCCCGTATCACGTAAAAACTTCACACATCTTTGCGAAGAGCTGACGCTAGAAGATGAAAAGCAATTCGAATCGTTGTGGCGTACTTTAGGCTTGTCTGTCGATTGGAAACAAACCTATCGCACTATCAGTGATGATTCGATAAAGACGTCACAATTAGCGTTTGTGCGCAACATTAAACGAGGAGAAGCCTATCAGGCTGAAGCTCCAACCCTGTGGGATGTTACGTTTAGAACTGCGGTGGCTCAAGCTGAGCTTGAAGATCGCGAACAAGCTGGCGCCTACCACACTTTAGAATTTACGCTTGCAGATGGTGAATCATTGTTAATAGATACCACCAGGCCTGAGCTCCTTGCGGCCTGTGTTGCAGTTGTTGCACACCCTGATGACGAACGTTACAAGTCTTTATTTGGCACCTCTGTGCGAACCCCGCTGTTCGATGTAGATGTACCCTTTATCGCTCACCCCCTAGCGCAGCCTGATAAAGGAACAGGTGTTGCTATGGTGTGTACGTTCGGTGATGTTACAGACGTTATCTGGTGGCGAGAACTACGTCTTACTACAAGGCCAGTGCTTGGGTTTGATGGCAGATTCTTAAATGACCCTCCCGCAGGTCTTGAATCATCGGATGCTAGAGAGCTATATAGCAAAATTGCTGGAAAAACCGTTTTTAGTGGAAGACAAACTATCGTTGAAGCTTTGAAAGCTGCTCAGAAACTCAAGGGTGAAATTAGGTCCATTACCCACCCCGTCAAGTTTTTCGAAAAGGGCGATAAGCCACTTGAAATCGTTTCGACAAGGCAGTGGTACATAAAGAATGGCGCACATGATGAGGCGCTTCGTGAACGTTTGCTTGAACACGGAAAAGACCTCAATTGGCATCCAGACTTTATGCGTGTGAGATATCAGAATTGGGTAGAAGGTTTATCAGGTGATTGGCTAATTTCAAGACAACGCTTTTTTGGGGTCCCCCTACCTGTTTGGTATCCATTAGACGAAACAGGCAACCCGGTGTTTGATAACCCTATAGTTCCAGAAGAATCGGCTTTGCCAATAGACCCTTCAACCGATACCCCTAACGGTTATTTTGAAGAGCAACGTGACCATCCAGGTGGTTTTACTGCTGAAGTTGATGTTATGGACACCTGGGCAACATCCTCTTTAACCCCAATGCTTGCAGGAGGGTGGGAGCGTGACCCCAAGCTTTTCGAACTTACTTTCCCGTTTGATTTAAGACCACAAGGTCAAGATATAATTCGAACATGGTTGTTTAGCACTCTATTGCGTTCTGAGCTAGAAACAGGCCAATTACCATGGAAGCACACTGGGATATCTGGTTGGATTTTAGACCCAGACCGCAAGAAAATGTCTAAGTCAAAAGGAAATGTGGTAACTCCCGCCGCGATGCTTGAGCAGCACGGAGCTGACGCTGTACGGTACTGGGCATCTAGTTCAAAACTTGGCGTTGATGCTTCGTTTGACCCACAGCAACCTACACAAATGAAAATAGGTAGGCGTCTTGCAATCAAAGTGCTAAACGCATCAAAATTTACGCTCAGCTTTGATTACGACCCGACTGCAACTATAAGCGAAGCCATCGACCTAAGCATGCTTGCTTCTCTAAAAGAAGTGATTTCGACAGCTACAACCGCGTTCGATCATTACGATCATGCTAAAGCGTTAGAAGTAACTGAAACTAGCTTTTGGGAGTTCTGCGACGACTATCTTGAGTTGGTTAAAGAGCGTGCCCGCGGTGAAGCTTCTGAAGAACAAGCATCAGCGGTTGCTGCATTAAGAAGTGCTTTATCGATTTATTTGCGTCTATTAGCGCCATTTATACCTTATGCAACAGAAGAAACCTGGTCTTGGTTCCAGTCAGGATCTGTGCATACCGCGCAGTGGCCAACAGCAGAAATGCTTAACTTTGATGACGATAAGGTGACAGCAGACATTTATGAATCTGTCAGTGAAGCACTTATCGGCATTCGAGGTACAAAAACCTCTGCAAAAGTTTCGCAGAGAACTCCGATAAAGTTTCTACAGCTTAAAGGCGATAAAAAACAGATCGAGCATCTGTTGTTAGTTAAGTCAGATTTGCAAAACGTGGGTGCTATTGAAACATTAGATCTTGTTGAAGAAGAAGGCTCCATTTTGAAAGTGTCAACCGTTGATTTAGAAATGTAGGTCTTTGAATGAGAATCGGCACTAGATGGTCAAGAGGTAGCAAACCCCACCCCTCTGTACCTAAAAAACTTCTAGAAGATATTAAAGCAATTGAAGAGTTACATCCACAGGGAGAAAACTGGACTCTTACTTGGCTGGAGGGAAATCCAGTTTGTACGCTTGATGACCTATGTGTTTTATCTGTTTCCCCTGCGGGTCTACCAATTTATAAGTTGCTTGGCACAGAAGATAGTACAAATAATATTGATGGCATCGACGACTTTGAAGATTTCGATGACGATGATTCGTGGTTAAAATGAAATTTATGAACGGTTTCAAAAAGCTAATAACCACCTTCACTGTGGCTACTCTTTTTTCCGTTGTTTTAATCTCTTGCGCTGCTGAGGGATCGGTGTCGCGGCCACCAGGCTTGGGACCTGGTGAGATTCGTATGAATACAAAAGCGTCTGACGGTGAGAAAAACAGTCAGACTAATGAGCACAGCCTGCAAGATGGATCTGCTCCAGAGAATACAGATGATGGAGTCTCAAACGACAGTTCTATCAAACAAGAAACACCGCAGAACTCGGAAAAAGATATCCCAGGAAGAGGCCCAATAGAGACTGAGAAAAAGCCATTCCTGCCAAGCAGTTTCCCATCAAATATTATCCCTCTTGCTTATGAGTCAACGGTTATTGACGCCGGAGAGCGTAGTGGAACGGAATGGTTTGTTGTTCTGGAATTTAGAACTATTGACGACGCTAATACCGCACTCTATGATTTAGTTGAAAAATCTAACTTAACCATTGTGACTACCGATGAAGGCACTGATGGAGGTTACGTTTGGGATATTGTGAAGAACAATCAAAACTTATCTGTTGTTAGCACGGAATACGAAAAGTCCGCCATATTAAGCATTGACATTTCTCAATCTTTGTAAGCGTAGAGAAGTGTCTTAAGCTGACTTAGCCTGTTTCTTAGTACCCAGAACTCGGGGGTCGCTCTTACCTAGCACGACTCCCTCAGTAATAATTACTTTAAATATAGAGTCATTTGAAGGTACTTCGAACATTATAGGCCCAAGAATATTTTCAATTATTGCGCGTAAACCGCGTGCTCCTGCTTTGCGCTGTAGAGCTAAATCTGCGATGGCATGTATAGCTTCAGGTTCAAACTCTAAATCAACCCCGTCAAGTCTAAACATATGTTGGTACTGTTTCACCAAAGCATTACGAGGTTCAACAAGTATTTCTTTTAAAGCGTCGATGTCTAGTTGTTTTACCGTTGTGATAACCGGTAGTCGACCAACAAACTCTGGGATTAGACCGTACTTGTGCAGATCTTCTGGCAGAACCTCATCGAATAGTAGCTCTTCGTCGTGCTTTTTAGACAATGAGGCGCCAAAACCGATACCACCTTTACCCATTCTTGAAGAGATGATGTCTTCAAGACCAGAAAAAGCACCTGCAACTATGAAAAGTATATTGGTTGTGTCAAGAGTGATCATTTCTTGGTTAGGGTGTTTCCGGCCGCCCTGAGGAGGGATCGATGCTTCTGTTCCCTCAAGAATCTTCAATAGAGCTTGTTGAACACCCTCGCCTGATACGTCTCTGGTTATTGACGGGTTTTCAGCTTTTCTTGTGATTTTGTCTATTTCATCAATATAAATTATTCCGGTTTCAGCCTTCTTAACATCGAAGTCAGCTGCCTGCAGAAGTTTTAACAAAATGTTTTCTACATCTTCACCTACATATCCGGCCTCTGTCAGTGCAGTGGCGTCGGCTACGGCAAACGGTACGTTCAATTGCTTAGCTAGAGATTGAGCTAAATAAGTTTTGCCACAGCCGGTAGGCCCGATGAGCAGAATGTTTGATTTAGATATCTCAACATCAGTATCTTCTTTACCGACAGAAACCAGTTTTTTGTTCGCTAACACTCGTTTGTAATGATTGTAAACCGCAACGGATAGTGCGATCTTTGCTTCTGCTTGCGAAACCACATATTGATCGAGATAAGACGCTATTTCTTTCGGTTTAGAAAGCTCAAACGGAGCTTCAGCAGTTTTTTGGCTCTCTGTTGCGCGCTCTTCAATAATTTCGTTACAAAGGGCAACGCACTCATCGCAAATATATATCTGCGGGCCAGCAATTAGCTGTTGAACCTGTTTTTGAGATTTACCGCAGAAGGAGCATTTCAAAATGTCGCCGGTTTCACCGATCTTGGCCATTTACTCTCCTTCTACCCTAACGTTATTTCAAACTTTACTAACGATTTGAGATTAGCCTATGCGTAACCTCTGACATTTATAAAAGGCACGCCGAAACAAGCACAAAAGAGACTATTTAGCTGCCTCTATAGGATTTTTTCTGCTGGTTAAAACCTGATCTACAAGTCCGTAATCAAGAGCTTCTTGTGCGCTCAAGATCTTATCTCTATCGATATCTTTATTTACTTCTTCAATCGAACGTTTTGTATGTTTAGAAATGGTTTCTTCCAACCATTCACGCATTCTTAGAATCTCTCTAGCCTGAATTTCAATGTCAGAAGCTTGACCGTGACCTCCCTGGCCAGATGAAGGCTGATGAATCAGAATGCGAGCGTTGGGAAGAGCCAAACGCTTCCCTGGTGTTCCTGCTGCTAGCAAAACTGCTGCGGCAGATGCCGCCTGCCCTAAACAAACCGTTTGCACGTGCGGTTTAATGTATTGCATTGTGTCGTAAATAGCAGTCATTGCTGTAAAAGATCCACCAGGTGAATTGATGTACATGGTGATGTCTCGTTCAGAATCTTGGCTTTCGAGAACGAGTAGCTGCGCCATGACATCATCTGCTGATGCGTCATCGATTTGCACGCCGAGAAAAACAATCCGATCTTCGAAGAGTTTGGCGTAAGGGTCTTGGCGTTTAAAACCATAAGCTGTGCGTTCCTCAAACGTAGGAAGAATGTAACGTGACTGTGGAAGTTGTATGTTCGTCATGCTTTAAGTCTTTCTTTCCTAAACTACTTTTTGGTTCCGCCGCCACCGATAACTTCGGTAGCTGACTCACGAATAAAATCTACGAAGCCGTAATCAAGTGCTTCTTCTGCGTTAAACCATCTATCACGGTCACCATCGGCGTTAATCTGCTCGACAGTCTTACCTGTTTGTGCGGCAGTTATTTCGGCGAGTCTATTTTTCATAGATACAATAAGTTCAGCCTGTGTCTGTATATCGCTTGCTGTACCGCCAAACCCTCCATGTGGCTGGTGCAACAAAACCCTAGCGTTTGGCGTTATATAACGTTTGCCCATTGTTCCCGCTGTCAAGAGAAACTGCCCCATTGAAGCAGCCATGCCAATGCCCACGGTAACAATATCGTTTGGCACAAACTGCATGGTGTCATAAATCGCCATACCAGCGGTAATAGATCCGCCTGGTGAGTTTATATAAAGATAAATATCTGACTCTGGGTCTTCGGCTGCTAACAGAAGAATCTTTGCACAAATCTCGTTAGCGTTCTCATCTCTTACTTCTGACCCAAGCCAAATAATCCGGTCTTTGAGTAGCCGGTCAAAAACCGTATTGGGCTGGTTAGCTTCTGCCATCTTAGTTCTCCTATCAAAGAAACTCTTCACTGTCGAGGTTACCCAACTTAACTTAAGCATTCTTGCGTGTTCGCCGTGGGCACATCTTAAAAAATATCGCCCACCCCTTCGGGCAGGCGATATTAAGTCAACGAAAAGTTTTAACTATTTTGTCTCTGGTTCGGAATCATCTTTAGCAGTTTCATCTGCTTCAGCTTCTTCATCCGATGCTTCATCAACGCGGGTGTAGTCTGATAGATCGATTTTGTTACCAGCTTTGTCTACCACATTTACTTTAGACAGTGCCACCGCAAGAGCTTTATTTCTTGTAACTTCAGACAGAACCACCTGAATCTGGCCAGCCTGTGTTAGAGCTTGAACAAATTGTTGTGGGTCCATACCGTACTGGCCGGCAGAATTTACAATGTATTGTGATATTTCATCTTGTGTTGGTTCAACCGACTCTGCTTCGACAATTGCGTCTAACAGAAGTTGCATCTGTAGCTGTTTAGAAGTTTGCTCTTCTACTTCTGCCCGGTGCACATCATCTTCAAGCCTACCTTCACCTTCCAGGTGGCGGTGCACTTCCTCGTCAACAAGTTCTTGAGAAACGGGGATAGCTGCTTTTTCGAGAAGCTTTTCAATTAGAATTTCACGAGCCTGAGCGCCCTGCTGGAAGACACCGGTGTTTTCGATTTCTTCTGCGATGCTCTTTCGCAATTCCCCGATGGTATCGAACTCACTAGCAAGTTTTGCAAATTCATCGTCTGCTTCAGGTAGCTCTCGCTCTTTAACAGCAGTTATGGTTACTTCCACCTCTGCGTCCTGACCTTCGTGCTCTCCGCCAAGCAGCTGAGATGTGAAGGTAGTGGTTTCTCCAGCGGTTAGAGTTTCAACAGCGACGTCCATTCCTTCTAACAAAGTACCTGAACCGACTTCGTATGAAACTCCGCTTGCTTGGTCAACTTCGACATCATCGATTTTTGCAGTTAGATCAAGCTCAACAAAGTCACCCTTATTTGCGCCTCTGTCTACGGTGACGAGGTCGCCGAAGCTTTGACGCAGTTCATCGAGCTTTTCTTCCACAGCGTCTGCGTCAGCGACAATATCATCGACGGTTATTTTCATAGCGCTGTATTTGGGCAATTTAAAGTCTGGTCGAACTTCTACCTCGAAAACAACAACAAGTTTGCTTTCAGGATCTTTAGGGTCCAGCCAGGTCTCTACATCTGCAGAAGGGCGGCCCATCGGTTTAACATCAGATTCAGTAACAGCCTGGTTGAAGAGGTCGTCAAGAGCGTGATTAACTGCCTGTTCTATAACTGCTTCGCGACCAACCCGCTGATCAATGATGGGTGCTGGGACTTTACCTTTGCGGAAACCAGGAATTGATACCTGGTTAGCAATTGTTTTGTACGCCTCTTTAATATGAGGCTCTAGTTCATCCTGCGTGACGGAAACAGATAGTTTCGCACGGGTAGGGTTTAACTTTTCTACAGTCGTTTCTGACAATGTTGTTCCTCGGTGTAGTTTCTGTGGTTATTTATCTAGCCTAGTCGGGGCGACAGGATTCGAACCTGCGGCCTCCCGCTCCCAAAGCGGGCGCTCTAGCCAAGCTGAGCTACGCCCCGTAGTTGTGCCAGAATAACCCTACCCTTTTTCGGAGAGTTCCTCTAATTTAGAGGAGCTCCCCAAGTTGGACTCGAACCAACAACCTGTCGGTTAACAGCCGACCGCTCTGCCAATTGAGCTATTGGGGAATGAATCTGCCTTGGCTACCTTACCAGCGTAAAGTTGCCTCTGGCAAATCCGAGCGGGCGACGAGAATCGAACTCGCACAACCAGTTTGGAAGACTGGGGCTCTACCATTGAGCTACGCCCGCGAGTACACTTAAAAGATACTACTGCATGAACACGAAAAATGTTAAATCAGACACTCGCAACTTTGTTATTCTGTACCAACTTCATCATAAGCGGTTGCTCGTAAAGCCTGTGCTAGCTGGTGGACATAACCGTGGTCAGCGTTTTTAAAGATTTCGTTGATTCCTCCATATCCCACAGCATTCCCCTGCTGTAAAACAAGCACTTCTGTAGAAAGTGCTTCTAACATCGAAATGTCATGACTGACAACTATCAGAGTTGAACCTGTCTTTTTTTGAAAATTGCTTATCGCATCTATGATCCGTGGCCGATTGTTGGCATCAACGCCCAACGTTGGTTCGTCTGCGATAAATACAGCAGGTTCTGTTAAAAGCGATCTAGCAACAGCGACTCTTTGTCTTTGACCTTTTGAAAGTTCGTAAGGATACTTCTGCAAAAAGGTTAGTGGGAGAGCCATTGAATCAAAAATTTCGGCAACCCTCTCTCCAAGTTCTGAACGATCGAAACGTTTTATTCGTTCTTCAATCGGTCTGAAGAGGATATCCCCCACATTTAGTTCTGGTTCTAATTTGGCGCCTGCATCCTGTTCTAAGAAACCAACAAAGGCAGTCAGTTTTCTTTGCTGTGCACGTGAAAGCTTGTGCAGTGGGGCTTCTAGTGTCCATGCTTCACCAGAAATATGTTTAATTTGATCTTTTTTTTGAGCTTTTTTGCCAGCTCTGCCGGCTAAAAATTTTACGAGTGTTGATTTACCCGACCCGCTTTCACCTAAAACAGAAAGGGTTGCTCCTTTTTTTACTTCAAACTGTAACCCGTCAACTGCTCTAAAACCTTTTCTTGCTCCACTTCCTGAAAAGCCCAGGGCTAAGTCGGAGACTTTTACGGCAGGATCTGCCTCTTTATTAACTTCTGGCACTGTACTTCCCCGTTCTTGTTCAGATATATACTAGCGATGTTCACCCTAGAGATGCTCCAGCCCTTAACGAACGCCTGGCCTGTTCTAGCATCTGTATTTGCTCTTGAGTCTTCCTGTAGTCACTGCTGTTGGTGTCAGTTATCCTTTGCAACCGTGAAATTAACTCGCTTTTTAGGGACAGAAGGTCTCTTTCTAGAAGAGTTACAATAACACCGATTGCATAGGAGTGCAGCTGTTGAGCGCTACGTTGCGGTATAGCTTTTACGGCAAGTTCCCGCACAAGAGGCTGATAAAGCGTTGGGACGGCCTCTAAAACCCGTTCGATCCAGTTATCAGAAGAAGCGTGCTCCATTTGGATAGCCAGAGCATCTCGAATAACACGCAGGTCAGGATCATCGAAATGTGCAGTTACAGCTTGACCGAGCAGGTCTTCACCAACCTGCTGTGGTAATTGAAGTAGAACCATTAAGGAATCGTATTCCAGCCTATAACCAGGCTTAGCTCTATCTGTTGGTGTGCGAACATTACCTCCTGGAGCTACTCCAGGTCGAGATGTTGAAGTGCTTGGTGCAGGTTTGTTGAGCGCCGCAAACACTTCAGCCTCATTGACCCCCAGCATGCTTGCCAGCTCTCTAACGTATCCGCGCCTAACTTCAGCGTCTCTTATACCTGCTATTATTGGCGTCGCATCGCGAAGGGCGGACACACGTCCTTCTACGGTGTTTAAATCAAACTTCTTAATTTCTTCCTGCAATGCAAATGAAAAAAGTGGTTGAAGTTTATCGAACATTCTCCGTAACTCATCGTCCCCTTTTAACCGTCTCACATCTGCAGGGTCCAGACCGTCTTTATTAACTACCACATAAGTTTGTGCTCTAAAAAGGTGTTCGTTCGCAAATGCTTTTAGTGCGGCATTCCTACCAGCTTCGTCAGGATCAAAGGTGAAAATGACTTGAGCTGAAGCGTCATCTCCCATCATTCTTCTCAGTAGGGCGATGTGGTCTTTAGCAAAAGCTGTTCCACAAGTTGCAACCGCTTCCGTTACGCCGACAAGGTGACAAGCCATAACATCTGTGTACCCTTCGACCACAACAACTCTTTTATTTTTTGCAATAGCTTTTTTTGCATGGTCAATGCCGTATAAGACTTTTGACTTCTGATAAACAGCTGTCTCTGGCGTGTTTAAATATTTTGGTCCTTCTGAAGCATCATCTAGTTTCCGAGCGCCAAAACCCACAATGGTTCCACTTGCGTCTTTAATCGGCCACATGATCCTACCTCTGAAACGGTCATAGGATCCGCGATTTCCTTGAGCCAGTAGCCCCGCAGCTATTGCGTCTTCTTCAGAAAAGCCCTGTTTATGCAACACATTTTTTAGAGACTCCCAAGAATTTAATGAATAGCCAACACCAAATTTCTTCAGCGCTTCATCATCGAAACCGCGATCATTTAAAACTGTTTTGATGTTTTCGGCCTCTTCAGCAAAAAGAAGCTCCTGAAAGTATTTTTGTGCTACCAAATTGGCCTCTAAAAGACGGGTTTTAGACGGTCCAGTTCTGGGTTGCGAATAACCTTCTTCATAATTTAGTTGATAATTAAGTTTTGTGGCTAAAAATTCAACAGCTTCTGCAAAAGACAGATGATTAATCTGTTGTAAAAAATTAATCACATCACCCGACTCACCACATCCAAAACAGTGATAGTAACCAAGGTTTGGTCGCACATGAAAACTGGGACTGCGCTCATCATGAAAGGGGCACAGACCCTTTAAGGAGTCTATTCCAGCGTTCTTTAAGGCAACATGATCAGCTACGATATCAGCTATGTTTGTCTGAGACTTAACATAGTCAATATCATCTGATTTGATTCTTGTTGCCATGCCAAGTTACTTTACACGAGAGGCGCTAAACACAGCTTTGTGTGCCAAGAAATAGCAGACTGGTCTGTTAGTGAGGCCACCTGATCTGCGATGGCTCTGCGCGCTTGAGTCTCGTTGGCTGCGGTTTCAAAATCTTGTTTGAATTGCAGATCTAGGTGTTCTGCACCTTTCTCCCACAGGGTGTCAAGAAGTTCAATCAGAAGCACTCTTTGTCGAAGATATGTTGGTTGTCGCACACCACTCGACATCACATACGCGGCGACTATTCCCTTTAGCACTGCAATTTCTTCCTGTACATACACAGGAACATGAACCTTCGCTCCATATCTTGCAATGTTATTGTCTCTAGCTTTATTTAGAGTAAGGTCTATCGCGCCCCGCGCAAACCTGCCTATCATATCGCTAGTAAAGTTCTTTAGTTGCGCGTGTTGTTTCATGCTTCCCTGCCAAGAGGTCAGCCAAGTGGGTGTGTGAGAAATACGCGTAAATGCTTCAGCTAAACGATCAGTGCTAAATGATGCTCCTGACCAATCAGCAATTTTTTGCAATAATATGTCATGGCCGGACGTTGAAACTAAAATTTCTGGATCAATAAATCCACTAACTACAGCATCTTCAAAATCATGAACTGAATAAGCAATGTCGTCTGAAAGGTCCATCACCTGCGCTTCTGAAGACTTCAGCTTCTCAGGTGCGCCTTCTCTCATCCACTCAAAAACTGTTTTATCGTCTTCAAAATATCCAAATTTTGGTGACGAACTTGGTTTAATTTCAAACTCAGCAGTCGCCTCATTTAAACTCCATGGATATTTACAACTAGCATCGAGCATTGCCCTGGTCAGATTTAAACCAACGCTCTTATTTTGCGAGTTAAAATGTTTAGGTTCTAATCTAGTCAAAACCCTTAAAGTTTGCGCATTCCCCTCGAAACCGCCGTGACCTTGCATCCATTCATCTAATGCTTTTTCGCCGTTATGTCCAAACGGAGGATGCCCTATATCGTGTGCTAAGCATGCGGCTTCTACAATGTTTTCTTCTAAACCCAGGGAAGTTGCTATTTCTGAGCCTATTTGAGCTACTTCAAGAGAATGGGTGAGTCTGTTTCTAGCAAAGTCGACCCCCGAGGTCGGACTTAATACTTGCGTTTTTGCAGCAAGTCG
>DATJCC010000068.1:0-3076 GCA_035514995.1 Microbacteriaceae bacterium | reverse complement strand
TGCCAGCCCAACCGTTATCTACTCCAATCCCTGCAATGATATCTCCGACGAGGGCGCTCTCAAGTGACCCACCTCCGTCAACAACAAGCACCGCACCATCACCGGGGGTGCTGAGGATGGACTTAAGTAACGCATTATCTTGAAAACACTTAACGGTGCGAATAGGACCAGAAAATTCTTTAGTACCGCCTAAGTTCAGCATTTGCATGCTGAGTGATTGGAGTTCAGATCCGCGCACGTCGTATAGATCGGCTGTAGAGATATTGCTTTCTGTCACGCTTGCTCCTGTAAAAGTCAAAAATACTTAAATTTATGTTCTTTACAGAGTAACCCCTAAACGAAGCTGAGCTACTTCAGCCGCTCTTGTTGCAGGAGATATTTAAGTTAATAATCATTCACTGTAAGCTTGAATCTAACCCTAATGATTCGTCAGCAACACTATAAGAGGGTGACTGCAATGACACCAGCGATGACCAAAGAGCAAGAACAAATACTGCATGCTGTAAAGAAATTTACGCAAGCCAAGCTCACACCATTTGCTTCTGAGCGAGACGCAAAAAAAGAGTTTCCAATACAAACGCTCAAAGAGGCTGGAGAACTCGGTTTAGGTGGAATTTATGTTCAAGATGATTTTGGAGCAAATCTCACAAGGCAGACTTGCATTGCTATTTTTGAGGAACTAGCTCGTGGCGACACTGCGCTTGCAGCTTATATTTCAATACACAATATGGTTGCATGGATGATCGATCAATACGGCACTGAGGCACAAAGAACACAATGGTTGCCCACGCTTGTCTCCATGCTCGGGCTCGGAAGCTACTGCCTCACAGAGCCGGGTACTGGATCTGATGCAGCTGCGATTGTTACACGTGCAGTGCTAGAAAATGATGAGTATGTCATTAATGGATCTAAACAGTTTATTTCTGGTGCTGGCGCGGCAGCTGTATATATTGTTCTTGCCCGAACGGGAGGCCCTGGTTCTAGCGGTATAAGTGCTTTTCTTGTGCCCGCAAATACGCCAGGCTTAACGTTTAGTCATAATGAAAATAAAATGGGATGGAACACCCAGCCAACAAGGCAGGTGTTTCTTAGCGATGTGCGTGTTTCTGCTGACAGCCTTCTTGGCGTAGAAGGGCAAGGCTTTGAAATTGCTATGAATGGCCTTAATGGTGGTCGTATTAATATTGCTGCCTGTTCACTAGGCGGGGCTCAGTGGGCATTAGATCAAACCGTAGCCTATGTTAAAGAAAGACACGCATTTGGTAAGCCTTTAAGTGATCAACAGACGGTGGTTTTTGCGCTGGCGGATATGCAAACGAAACTTCGCGTTTCACGAGCTATTTTAAAAGAAGCAGCAGAATCTATGGATAAGAAATCAGATGATCTGGTCTCTTCCTGTGCGCTTGCGAAGCGTTTCGTCACTGACGCTGCGTTTGAAGTTGCAAATCAAGCATTGCAGTTGCATGGTGGTTACGGGTACCTGCACGAGTACGGGATTGAAAGAGTGGTGCGCGATCTTCGTGTGCACCAAATTTTAGAGGGTACAAACGAGATAATGAGCTTAATTGTTGGGCGCGATCTCTTGTCGAAAGGATAAAACCATGGCTCATATAGCATTTATCGGTTTAGGGCACATGGGAGCGCCAATGGCGGCAAACCTAGTAAAAGCTGGTTTTCAAGTTAAAGGTTTCGATCTGCTCCCGCAGTTACGTGATACAGCAGCTTGTGCGGGTGTTAATGTTGGTTCTTCTGCTAGAGAGACTGTCATAGGTGCAAGCGTGGTCATAACTATGCTTCCGGCTGGGGAACATGTAATCAGCGTATACGATGAAGTTTTAAGCGTTGCAGATCAAGACACTCTGTTTATTGATTGCTCAACAATATCGGTTGAAGAGTCTCGCATTGCAGCTGATAATGCTAAAACACTTGGGAAGCGTGCACTAGACGCACCAGTTTCTGGTGGAGTTGTCGGCGCTGAAAAAGCGAAACTCACATTTATGGTTGGTGGAGAAATCACTGATTTTAACGAGGCCTTGCCAATACTTCAGGCAATGGGAGCCCGGGTGGTGCACTGTGGTGGATCAGGGCTCGGACAGGCAGCAAAAGTGTGCAACAACATGATCTTGGGTGTGTCACAGATCGCAGTAGCAGAAGCGTTCGTGCTTGGGGAGAAATTAGGGTTGTCACATCAAGCTCTTTATGACGTCGCATCAAATGCTTCTGGGCAGTGTTGGGCACTCACCACAAATTGTCCTGTGCCTGGGCCTGTACAGTCAAGCCCGGCAAACAATGATTATCAACCAGGCTTTAGTAGTGCGCTGATGGCTAAAGATTTGGGTCTTGCTAAGCAAGCTGTTGAACTGTCTGGTGCCCGGGTGACATTAGGGTTATATGCGCAAGAAATGTATGCAGAGTTCGCCAAGAAGGGCGGAGCTAACTTAGATTTCTCGGCTATTATCAGCTCGATGCGTGATCAAAATGGTTCCCAAGAAAACTAGTATTTATCAATTAATTGTGCAGAGCAGTTAAACTAAAACAAACGGTTTGCGCTTACTGCGGCTGGTTCTTCGAGTGCCAGTAGCTGTCGTTTGATTTCTAGGCCACCTACATAACCGGTCAGAGAACCGTCAGCTCCTAGGACTCTGTGGCAGGGAATAATTATGCTGATTGGGTTGTGCCCAACCGCTTGGCCTACACGTTGGGCCAGGTAGGGGTTTCCAAGTTCACTGGCAATGGTGCCGTATGTTGTAGTCGATCCGTAGGGGATGCTTAATAATATCTGCCACACTTGATTTGAAAACTCATTACCTTCTGGAGAAAGCGGTAAGGAGAAAACGGTTCGAATGCCATCAAGATACTCCTTTAACTGGAGCAGTGTATTTGTTAATAAAATGTCATCTTGAAACTTAGTGTGTTTTAGCAAGTTGAAGTGAGCCGAATTAGCAGCAGGAATTGAGCCACCTTAGCGGATCAATTTGAGCGGTTTTAGCAGCATCAACTACCCCGGCTGGTCTACCCTCTGTTTAATTGTCTAGAAGTGTTGTTACTGATTTTTATTTCATTAACGCGTTAGCTA
>DATJCC010000067.1:0-39267 GCA_035514995.1 Microbacteriaceae bacterium | reverse complement strand
TGCAGAAGCTAATGATGCTAAAGGTGATGTTGTTGCCGAAGCTGGCGCTGATGTTGGTGACGTGCTTATCGACATCTTAGTTGCGGCTGGAGTAACCGAAATTAAAGTGCGCTCTGTTCTAACCTGCGAGTCAAGCGTCGGTGTTTGTGCCGTTTGCTACGGTCGTTCGTTAGCATCTGGTCAGCGCGTTGATATCGGTGAAGCAGTGGGCATCATCGCTGCACAGTCAATTGGTGAGCCAGGAACGCAGCTAACAATGCGTACCTTCCACACCGGTGGATCTGCATCAGCAGACGATATCACTCAGGGTCTTCCGCGAGTTCAGGAGCTGTTCGAAGCAAGAACTCCGAAGGGATTCTCTCCAATCGCTGAAGCAGCGGGTCGCATTACGATAGAAGACACAGAAAAGAGTCGACGTGTAGTGCTCGTTCCAGATGATGGAACCGAACCTCGTGTTTACCCGGTTCTTAAACGTGCAACTCTGTTGGTCGAAGATGGAGACTCGGTTGAACTGGGGCAACCGTTTATCGCTGGAACATTAGATCCGAAAGACGTACTTCAGGTCGGTGCGACAGAAGACGGTAAACACATTCCTGGTGAGCGTGCTGTGCAGAAGTACCTAGTTGAAGGTGTGCAGGGCGTATATCGCTCTCAGGGTGTTCCCATCCACGATAAGCACATTGAGGTCATTGTGCGACAGATGCTACGTAAAGTAACAGTTGTTGACCATGGAGAGACCACACTGTTACCAGGTGAGCTAGTGGATCGCGCACGCTACCAGAAAATGAACAGGGAAGCTCTGCTTGAAGGCAAGCGTCCAGCAACAGCAAGACCCGAAGTGATGGGTATCACTAAGGCTTCGCTTGCGACCGATTCTTGGTTGTCGGCTGCTTCGTTCCAAGAAACAACACGCGTTCTAACACAGGCCGCTATTGAAGGATCTCGAGATCCGCTAATAGGGCTCAAAGAAAACGTTATTATCGGTAAACTCATACCTGCTGGAACTGGTCTCGATCTATACCGAAATGTTAAGGTCGATGCAACCGAAGAAGCTAAAGCCGAACGCTATCCAAATCACCTATTTGGTGGCGCAATCAACTATGAAGAGGGCGACCTTGAAATAGAAGATTACGACACATTCATCTCCGGCGAGTTCGGAGAAATGGGCGAATACCGCTAAAAATAGCAACTATAAGGGGCGTGTTCTTGAATATATCAAGGGCGCGCCCCTTTTGCTTTTAAACAAAAATTCGGCATGGCGTATATCTTGCTCAGATCTTAGCTGATATTGTTGCGGGTACTTAATATGTTCTTGCTCTGAATGAGAGGCCACGCCATGAACGATAACCAAGAACCAAAACAAGATGGAATAAACCCCCAAAATAAGCAGGGTGAAGACCCGTCGACAGACACTACTGATGTGCGGGATGCAATAGAGCGCGCCAAAGAGCATGTGCAGGCAGAGGAGCAGTTGGCGCAGGTATCGCACCAGCCCTTAACGCCTGAGCAACATGCAGACGTTAATACAGTAGGGATGCAGGTGGCGGCACCATCAGAAATGCCAAGTGCTGCGTCTACAGACGGGCAACAAAGTTCAGCCTCACAAGTCCTGCCTGGGCAAGAACAGCAATTCACTGCACAGCAGGTTGTGCCACAACAGCAAGTTCCTGTGCACCAACAGGTGAACATTCCGGCAGATCATCCGATGGCTCCTCTATATATTCAACAGCCGATGCCACCAACACTAAAAGCAAACAGATTGGCCGGGGTTTTAATTAGCCTACTTGCGACAGTGGCTTTTGCCCTTGTTTATGCAGGGATATTAGCCATCATAAGAGCGCAGTATTTTCCACCCTCTACTTTTTTGCAAGAAGGACTTTTGCCTTACCTAACGTCACTAGGATTCGTTTTTCCGACAGTTACGTTCTTTATAATGATGGTTATCCTGGTCCTCATTTTTAATCGTGCAGGATGGTGGGTCTATGCTGTTTTAGGCATAGTGGTTGCTGTAATAGTGTGGGGAGCGGCTGGCGCCGGCTACTCACTCTCACCGCAGCTTTTTGATGGCGCGGATGCTGTAACAGATTCAGATAAAAGGTTTGATATTGCCCATATGGCTACTTTTGCAATCACACTGCCAGCAGTTCTCGCGGCTTTCGTGGCTCGCGAGGTAACAGTCTGGTTTGGGGCGTGGATTGGCTCTCGTGGCCGGCTCGTTAAACAAAAAAATGCTGAAGCTATGCAAGAGTACGAACAAAAATTAGCTGAGGTGCAAGCTCAAGTCTCATGAATCCTCAAAATCCCGCAAAAATAACAAAAGGTTACGCCACAGGGCTAATCGCAGCCATCTGCATTTTTGTGGCAGCGCTGTTAATAGCGGGGTGGGGGCTCATTGGTTTATACATGGGAGAAGAGCCGGTTTCTTCAACGGTCTCAACCATGACTGCGCCCGCATTGGTGGCGATATCTTTGTTGCTTCTAGCTTGGGTGATGTGGCTACAAACTGTGTCACTGATAAAAGGCGCAAAACCAGCTTGGTCGTTAGCAATTGTCGTAGCTGGTGCAGCTTATCTGGTGTGGAGCTTCGGCGGTTTGATCGCCGGTCTAAGCATTCAAGAAACCTGGCTCAGCCCGTTTGCGTTTGTAATGGCAGTGCTGTGGCCGTTAGGTCTCTTTCTCTTTTGGCTCTTACTTTGGCGCAAACTTTACAGTGGTAAGGGAACTCCAAAATGGCCTTGGGAAGATCGTGAAGAGGAGGAAAGGCGGGGGCCTTGAGTGGTGAAGACCTTGCAGAACGCATTGCTAAGGAAGTCTCAGCCTGGCTTTTGTGGCTACCTAAGTGGCGGCCACAAACCCACCGGGGGAGAGTCCGCTTATGTAAGCGTTGTACCGGTTCACCTATCGCTCAAGCGGCTGGTTTTGATGATGGTGTGCCTCATCAGGTAGTGCACTCACTATTAACTAGGATGCACAGAATTATCGACAAAGAAGTCGACAAATATACTTTGACTTATCTACCACTTCTAAAATCTGAACTTGATGGTTTGGCTTTATGGAAAAGCGGAAGTTATGATCCCAGATCCGGATTGCCTGAAGAAACTGCTGATCTTGACCCTGATCTTTTATTCGAAGAGGGAGATCATCCGGTTTTGTTTACTTTTGCTGAACTCGAAGAAGCTATAAATTCTGACCCGGTTCTTCCGATGCCGCCTTTAAGTGCTGAAGAAAAATCTCAATTGTCAAAAGAAGTGCAGCTTGCCGATAATAAAGCCGCTCAAGTAGGTCAGGAACTATGTCTAATTTTAACCACACACAAAAGTGTTATTAGCGAAGCTGTGATGAGATTTATTGAGCCTCAGATACAACAGCTAATTGATGAGCTGAGCAGAAGCCTGGAAACCCCATAAATAACTCAAACTTCTTGTTGCATAAATTAGAGAACCCGGGGTAAGGTAGTCTATTGGTGTGTTAGCACATTGTTTGTCAGACCTGAAAACAAAGTTCAACACGCCAAGGGTCCCTAGTCAAAAGATAATACCCCCACGGCATACCAGAAAATAATAATTCAAATCTGGTCAATGCGGAGTTAAATCCGCGCATGCTGCAAAATCCAGCAAGCCTGTCACCGTGCAGGATAATGAATAAGGAGAAATAGTGCCAACTATTCAACAGTTGGTTCGCAAAGGGCGCAAGCCTAAAGCTGCGAAGACAAAAGCGCCAGCTCTTAAAGCGAATCCACAACAGCGTGGCGTATGCACACGCGTTTACACCACCACACCAAAAAAGCCTAACTCTGCAATGCGTAAAGTTGCTCGTGTAAAACTTTCTAATGGTACTGAAGTTACTGCCTACATCCCGGGTGAGGGACACAACCTGCAGGAGCACTCAATGGTGCTAGTGCGCGGTGGTCGTGTTAAAGATCTTCCAGGTGTGCGCTACAAGATCGTTCGTGGCGCGCTTGATACACAGGCAGTTAAAGATCGTCAGCAGGCTCGTAGCCGCTACGGCGCGAAAAGGGAGAAGAAGTAATGCCTCGTAAGGGTCCAGCTCCAAAACGCGCAGTCATAGCAGATCCGGTGTACGGTTCACCGATTGTTAGTCAGCTCGTAAACAAGATACTCGTCGCCGGCAAAAAAGGCCTCGCTGAGCGGATTGTTTATGATGCACTTACAACGGTTTCTGAAAAATCAGGGCAAGACGCTGTTATTGTGCTGAAAAAAGCTCTAGACAATGTTCGACCAACTCTCGAAGTTCGGTCACGACGCGTCGGCGGTAGTACATATCAGGTGCCGGTTGAAGTTAAACCACACCGTGCCAACACTCTGGCATTAAGATGGCTCACTAGCTATGCGAAAGATCGTCGCGAAAATTCAATGACTGAACGTCTCACAAATGAGATTCTTGATGCTTCAAACGGTTTAGGCGCTGCGGTTAAACGCCGTGAAGATACTCATAAAATGGCGGAATCAAACCGCGCATTTGCTCACTACCGTTGGTAGTGCTATCTGGGGCAGAGTGCACAACGCTTCTGCCCCAGAACCAAGCACCAAAACAACGTGTTTGTTGGAGCTAGCCAGGCTGGCTCCCAAAATTTTTGGAGGAAACCCGTGGCACAAGACGTGCTCACGGACCTAAATAAGGTCCGTAATATTGGCATTATGGCGCACATTGACGCCGGTAAAACTACTACAACCGAGCGCATCCTGTTCTACACGGGTGTTAATCACAAACTCGGTGAAACACATGATGGTGGAGCGACCACCGACTGGATGGAACAAGAAAAAGAGCGCGGCATCACCATTACGAGTGCTGCAGTGACCTGTTTTTGGAACGAAAACCAGATTAACATTATTGATACACCAGGGCACGTTGACTTTACCGTTGAGGTAGAGCGTTCACTTCGAGTCTTGGACGGAGCTGTAGCCGTTTTTGATGGCAAAGAGGGTGTAGAACCCCAGTCTGAGACTGTTTGGCGTCAGGCAGATAAATATGGTGTGCCTCGTGTCTGCTTTGTAAACAAAATGGACAAGATGGGTGCAGACTTCTTCTTCACCGTTGACACGATCATTAATCGTCTAGGCGCAAAACCATTGGTAATGCAGATTCCGATTGGCGCTGAAGCAGATTTCGTTGGAGTAGTAGACCTCCTATCGATGAAAGCGTTTGTCTGGGAAGGCGACTCAAAGGGTGATGTCACCCTCGGCGCTAACTATGAAGTTCAAGACATTCCAGCTGATCTCCAGGCGAAGGCTGAAGAGTACCGCGAGAAATTAGTCGAAACTGTCGCAGAGACTGATGATGCGCTACTTGAAAAGTTCTTTGGTGGCGAAGAAATAAGCATCGATGAAATCAAAGCTGCTATTCGTAAATTAGTGGTCAAGAACGAAATTTATCCTGTTTTTTGTGGTTCAGCATTTAAGAACCGTGGCATTCAGCCGGTGCTTGATGCAGTCGTTGACTATTTACCGAACCCTCTTGATGTTGGTGCAATCGAAGCTCACGACCCGCGTGATGAATCACACATTATCGAGCGTCGTCCGACTGCAGAAGATCCTTTTTCAGCTCTTGCTTTTAAAGTTGCGGTTCACCCTTTCTTTGGTCGTTTGACATACGTGCGCGTCTATTCGGGACTGATTCCTTCTGGAACTCAAGTTATTAACTCAACCAAGGGTAAGCGGGAGCGCATCGGAAAAATTTTCCAGATGCATGCTAATAAAGAGAATCCGGTAGACGAATTGATGGCCGGAAATATCTATGCAGTTGTTGGGTTGAAAGACACCACAACCGGTGACACGCTTTCAGATGCAGCTAATCCAGTGATTCTAGAATCAATGACCTTCCCAGAACCAGTTATTGAGGTTGCGATCGAACCCAACACAAAGGGTGATCAAGAAAAACTGAGCACAGCTATTCAGAAGCTCGCCGAAGAAGACCCAACATTCCGTGTTAGCCAAAACGCTGAGACGGGGCAAACGGTTATTGCTGGTATGGGGGAGCTCCACTTAGATATTCTTGTTGATCGTATGAAACGTGAGTTCAAGGTTGAAGCTACCGTAGGTAAACCACAGGTTGCTTACCGCGAAACAATTCGTGCAGTTGTTGATAAACACGAGTACACCCACAAGAAACAAACTGGTGGATCAGGACAGTTCGCGAAGGTTCAGATTAAGATTGAGCCATTAGCTGTCGAAAACGACAAAATTTATGAATTTGAAGACAAAGTCACAGGTGGCCGTATTCCACGCGAATACATTCCATCGGTTGACGTTGGCATTCAAGACGCCATGAAGTACGGAATTCTTGCTGGTTTCCCTCTAGTTGGTGTGAAAGCCACACTTCTTGATGGGCAATATCATGATGTTGACTCGTCTGAAATGGCGTTTAAAATTGCCGGTTCGATAGCCTTTAAAGAGGCTGCTCGTAAAGCTAATCCTGTTCTTCTCGAGCCTCTCATGGCGGTAGAAGTCCGTACTCCTGAAGAGTACATGGGTGATGTAATCGGAGATCTTAACTCTAGGCGCGGTCAAATCCAGGCGATGGAAGACGCGAGTGGGGTAAAAGTGGTACGAGCACTCGTTCCACTTTCAGAAATGTTCGGGTATATTGGTGACCTTCGGTCTAAAACCAGCGGTCGCGCAGTGTTCTCGATGACCTTCGACACCTATGCTGAGGTGCCAAGGGCAGTGGCCGATGAAATTGTTCAAAAGGCCAAGGGCGAGTAGAATCGTTCAGGCGAAATAAGAAATTTTCTTCATTTCAGTGGCTTGTGGTCGAATTGATCGCCGCGAGCTAGTAATATAATAAACAAACTGTATTTGTAGCTCCCCGAAACCTTCGGGGAGTACTACAGGTACTCGATGTCCTGAGGAGGACCTATAGTGGCTAAGGCCAAGTTCGAGCGGACTAAGCCGCACGTGAACATCGGAACAATCGGTCACGTCGACCACGGTAAGACGACTTTGACCGCTGCGATTTCAAAGACACTAGCTGACAAATACCCGTCAGATACGAACGTGCAGCGTCCATATGACCAGATTGATTCGGCTCCAGAAGAGCGCCAGCGCGGTATTACAATTAACATCTCGCACGTAGAGTACGAGACCCCAAAGCGTCACTATGCACACGTTGACGCTCCAGGCCACGCTGACTACATCAAGAACATGATCACAGGCGCTGCCCAGATGGATGGCGCGATCCTCGTTGTTGCTGCAACAGACGGCATGATGGCTCAGACAAAAGAGCACATTCTGCTTGCAAAGCAGGTTGGCGTTCCGTACCTCCTCGTAGCTCTAAATAAGTGCGATCAGGTAGATGACGAAGAGATTCTTGAGCTCGTTGAAATGGAAGTTCGTGAAGAACTTTCGAAGCAGGGCTACCCAGGTGATGACGTGCCAGTGATCCGCACATCAGGTTATGGCGCACTCCAGGGCGAAGAGAAGTGGGTTGACTCAATTCTTGAGCTTATGGAAGCCGTCGACGAAAACATTCCTGACCCAGTGCGTGACCGTGACAAACCATTCCTAATGCCAGTTGAAGATGTTTTCACCATCACTGGCCGTGGAACAGTAGTTACAGGTCGTGCAGAACGTGGCACCCTTGCAATCAACTCAGACATTGAGATTGTAGGTCTGCGTCCAACACAGAAGACAACCGTTACCGGTATCGAGATGTTCCACAAGCAACTCGACGAAGCATGGGCTGGTGAGAACTGTGGTCTACTTCTGCGCGGTACCAAGCGTGAAGATGTAGAGCGTGGACAGGTTGTTGTTGCTCCCGGATCAATGACACCTCACACCAACTTCGAGGGAACTGCTTACATCCTCAAGAAGGAAGAAGGCGGTCGTCACAACCCATTCTTTACCAACTACCGCCCTCAGTTCTACTTCCGTACAACTGACGTAACCGGTGTAATCACTCTTCCAGAAGGAACAGAGATGGTTATGCCTGGCGATACAACAGATATGTCAGTTGAGCTTATTCAGCCAATTGCCATGGAAGATGGCCTCGGCTTCGCTATCCGTGAGGGTGGTCGTACCGTAGGTGCTGGTACAGTAACTAAGGTTCTTTCTTAAGAAAACACCTTTCAAAGGCCCCGAGAGAGATCTCGGGGCCTTTTTGTTGTTAAAATGCTGTGTCAACCAGATCTGCACAGCTGTGCGAGAGTATTCTCGTATTGAGTTATGTTTTAGAGAAAGAGGTTTTGTGGCCGAAAATACGAGCGCACGCCTGAAGCATTTTATGCGGCAGTATGGAGCTCTTTTTCTAGCTGACGTAGTTGCATGGTCGTTGGCAATATTTTTGGCACTCACTCTTCGGTTTGATTTCAACGTCTCGCTAATAAATTGGCCCCAAACTTTATTTCTTATTTTGATAACGGCGATTTTACAGCTGGTGGGTGGGTGGACCTTTTGGCTGTACCGATCACGTTTTCAAATTGGTAGCTTTGATGAGATACGCGCGATATTTCTAAACACCGCAACAGTTATGGTTTTTGCATGGTTTTTTGCACTCTTGATCGGTTACGGTAGTGGGATTCCGCGTAGCACCATGGTGATTGCTGCACCGATAGCTTTCAGCTTTCTAGGGATAAGTCGATATTTCGTTCGGATTTTACAAGAAAGAAGTCTGAAGCCGGGTGATGAAGCCAAGCGAGTAATTGTTTTTGGCGCAGGGTACGTGGGCACCCAAACAATAAGAAGACTCTTAACTGATCATGCAGCTGGGATGCTGCCCGTTGCAATACTCGATGATGATCCACAAAAAAACAATCTGGAGGTGCGCGGAGTTAGAGTGCACGGGACACTTAAAGATTTGAAAGAGGTTACAGCTAAAGTTCGAGCCCATACTGTGCTTGTATGTATTGGTCATGCAGACTCTGTTCTTTTGAGAAAAGTGCAAGATCTTGCTGATGAAGCGGAAATATCAGTAATGGTTTTGCCAACTCTTGAACAAATGATGCAGGGTGTGTCTGACATTGCTGATTTGCGGGAGTTGTCTATAGAAGATCTGATCGGTCGTTACCCGGTGCGTCTTGAAACCGAATCGATTGCGCAATATCTTCAAAATCGAACTGTTCTAGTAACCGGTGCGGGTGGATCAATCGGCTCAGAGCTGAGTAGACAGTTGGTCAGGTTTGCGCCTAAAGAGTTAATTCTCTTAGACCGTGATGAATCAGCTTTACAAGAAGTGCAACTTTCTATTAGTGGGCATGGGCTGCTCGACACAAGAGACGTAGTTTTGGCTGATATACGCGATGCGGAATCGCTGAATAAAATATTTACAGAAAGAAAACCAGATGTTGTTTTTCACGCAGCAGCCTTAAAACATTTACCGATGCTCGAGCAATACCCAGACGAAGCCTGGAAAACGAATGTGCTAGGCACGCTTAATGTCTTAATGGCAGCGGAGTCGGTGGGGGTCAGCACATTTGTAAACATTTCAACCGATAAAGCCGCAAACCCGAGCAGTGTATTAGGTCATTCGAAACGAGTATCTGAAAAACTTACAGCATGGATGGCTAAAGAATCAGGTGAGCGATACTTATCTGTAAGGTTCGGCAACGTTATAGGCAGTCGCGGATCAATGTTGCCTACTTTTAGAAAATTAATAGATTCTGGTGGTCCGATTACCATTACGCACGCTGAAGTAACAAGATTCTTTATGACAATACCCGAAGCTTCGCAACTAGTGATTCAAGCTGGAGGCATCGGTCGACCCGGTGAAGTGCTTATTTTAGACATGGGTGAACCTGTAAAAATTTTAGATGTAGCAAAACGGATGATCGCGTCTTCTGGTAAAGAAATTAATATTGTCTTTACCGGTTTAAGGCATGGAGAAAAGCTCCATGAAGAATTAGTAGGTGAAGGAGAGGGCGACGAAAGACCGTTTCATCAAAAAATTACCCATGCTAAGGTCGACTACTTATCGCCTGCAAACCTCGACCATAAAACGTGGTTAGAACGTATGGATCTCACTCTTGATGCAGAAGAGAGGGTAAAGCCGTGAATTATTCAATAGTTGCTATCGCTTCTTTTGTGACACTTCTTCTTTCGCTCTTATTACCTTTTGCCATTCGTCCACTCCTCAAAAAATTGCAGATAGTCGATGTGCCAAATGAAAGGTCTTCGCACAAAACGGTGGTATTGCGTGGGATGGGCCTAGCAGTGTTAATATCGTTACTGGTGGGCGGCGGGCTTGCTACAGTTTTTTTGTATGTGGCAGATGAACAAGCTAGTGCCAATTTTTTGTTAGCTGTCGGAGCGTTTTCGTTTTTTGCAGGTCTCTTGGGGTTCGGTGAGGATCTAAAAGGAGTCAGCGTTGGCGTTAGAAGTGTGCTGCTGCTACTGATCGCCATCGGTTCATCAGCAGTGCTTGTTTACCTCGGGCACTCTTCACAAACAATTGCTAGTTTTTATTCTGATCTTGTTTCATTTTATTCTCATCCCGACAATCTGATGTTCCGAGATTATCCACTGTGGCTCCTGATCATAATTGCTATTTACGGAGTTTTCTTCATTTCGGGATATATTAACGTCGCAAATTTTATGGATGGGCTTAACGGTATTAGCGGCCTGCACGGTTTCATCTCTGGAGCAACCTTTGCGGCTCTAGGCTGGTTGATGGCTATGCCCTGGCTTTTTATAGCCGGCTCTATATTGGGTCTTGCCTTCGCAGGTTTCTTACCTTGGAATCTAAATAAAAATGGTGCTTTTTTAGGAGATGTTGGCAGCTATTTACTTGGAGGCTCAGTTGCAATAACAAGTTTCGCTGCACTCGCTGCGGGAGTACCTATGTTGGCGACTATAGGGCCGATGGTAATTTATTTTGGAGATGTTGTGGTGACTCTTATAAAGCGAGTGCGAGCTGGCTTTAAATGGGATGAGCCGCACAAGGAACACACCTATCAACGTCTGCAGCAACAGGGTAGGAGCCACCTGCAAACATCGTTTATTGTAGCCGGTTTTAGTCTGTTAACTGCAACACTAGGAGTCGCCTCAATATTTTTCAATGGTGTGGGGTGGGTGTTGTTTCTAATTGGCGGAGTGGCTGTTTTAATCACATACTTGGTGCTCCCCAAACTTACAAAATAAAAAAGCGACACGCCCGGGTTGCGCAACCAGGGTGATGTGTGTCAGAATATACAGGTTCGGCATTCTTCTGACTTCAGAGGATCACCATGCGAATGTGTCTGAGAAATTCATCTCGGGCCACGCACGGCAGACATTTCCCGCGATGACGCCAGGCTAAAGCTCGGCTGATTAATAATGGGTTGCGCGAAAGCGCTAATTGACAGGTGAACAGCGATTACGCACTCAAGTGGGTGCTACGCAATACACGTAAGACGTCCAATGTTGGTGTGCAAACACTGATATGACGCACGAGAAAGAGAGAGTCACATGGCGGGACAAAAGATCCGCATTAGACTAAAGTCATATGACCATGAAGTCATCGATAGTTCGGCTCGCAAGATCTTAGATACAGTTACGAGAGCCGGAGCAACAGTAATTGGCCCTGTGCCACTACCCACCGAGAAAAACGTAATCGCAGTTATACGTTCACCTCACAAATACAAAGACAGTAGGGAACACTTCGAAAAGCGCACACATAAGCGCCTAATCGATATAGTCGATCCCACTCCCAAAGCAGTAGATTCACTCATGCGTCTTGACCTGCCAGCCGATGTCAACATTGAGATCAAGCTTTAAGGGGGGTAAATAATTATGTCTAAAGTAAAAAACGTTAAAGGTTTACTCGGAACAAAGCTTGGAATGACTCAGGTATGGGACGAGAACGGTTCGATAGTACCCGTAACTGTTATTGAAGTGGCACCAAACGTGGTCACCCAGATTCGTGATTTGGAAAAAGATGGTTATGAAGCAGTTCAGATCGCTGCAGGCCAAATCGATCCCCGCAAGGTAAACAAACCAAGCGCAGGGCACTTCGAAAAATCTGGTGTTACCCCGCGCCGTCACTTAACTGAAATTCGCACTGGCGATGCTCAGTCCTACGAACTCGGTCAGGAACTAACTGTTCAAGACACTTTTGAAGCAGGCCAGCTCGTTGATGTTGTTGGAACTTCTAAAGGCAAAGGCTTTGCCGGAACAATGAAACGCCACAACTTCGGTGGTGGCCGTGCGTCACACGGTGCTCATCGAAATCACCGTAAACCGGGCAGCATCGGAGCATCAGCTACTCCTGGACGTGTGTTCAAGGGTAAAAAAATGTCCGGGCGCATGGGCGGTGACCGCATCACTGTACTAAACCTCAAGGTGCATGCAATCGATGCAGAGCGCGGAGTAGTGCTAATTAAAGGTGCTGTTCCTGGTGCTCGTGGCCGTCTTGTGTTCATCCGCAACGCAGTAAAGGGGGCGTAGTCAATGGCTACAGCTAAACAGGTGAAGGTTACCTTCCCAGCAGAAATTTTTGATGCACAAACAAATATTCCCTTAATTCATCAGGTCGTCGTCGCTCAGCTAGCAGCAGCTAGACAGGGTACTCACAAAACGAAAAACCGCGGTGAAGTATCGGGATCAGGTGCAAAACCATTTAAACAGAAGGGCACAGGTCGCGCCCGTCAGGGTTCAATCAGAATGCCTCAGCATAGGGGTGGTGGTGTCGTTCACGGACCAAACCCACGCGACTATTCACAGCGCACTCCTAAAAAGATGATTGCACAAGCACTACGTGGAGTCCTTTCAGACCGTGCACGTGCAGATCGAATCATTGTTTTGGACCAAATCGTAGCTGGTGATCCAAGCACTAAAGCAGCTCGTCAAGTAATAGAGGGAATTGCTAAAGGTAAGCGGATGCTCGTGGTCGTTGACGGCAGCGAAACAAATTCGGTTTTAAGCCTACGTAACCTTGGATTTGTGCACACCATCGAACACACACAGCTCAATGCATATGACGTAGTTGTAAGTGATTACGTAATTTTCACTAAAACTGCGTTCGATGCTTTCGTTGAATCTCGTAGCGCCAAGGAGGTTGCATCAGCATGAGTCTGAATAAGAATCCGCATGACGTTATTATTCGTCCTATCGTTTCTGAAAAAAGCTATGCAATGATCGATACAAACGGTCAGTACACATTCGAGGTTTCGCCTCAGTCAAATAAAACTGAAATAAAACTCGCAATCGAGCAGATATTCGACGTTAAGGTAGCGAAGATCAACACGATCAACCGTAAGGGTAAAACCCGTCGTACTCGTTTTGGAGCAGGCAAGCGCAAAGATACCAAACGCGCAATTGTTACACTCCGCCAGGGCACGATCGATATCTTCACGGCAGCAATCTAGGCCCGAGGCAAAGAGGAATATCAAATATGTCTATTCGTAAATATAAGCCGACGACACCCGGTCGTCGTGGATCGAGCGTTTCTGAATTTGCAGAAATAACGCGTTCGACTCCTGAAAAGTCACTGCTCAAGCCACTTTCTAAAACCGGTGGCCGCAACAACTCGGGTCGCATTACCACTCGTCACATTGGTGGTGGCCACAAGCGCCAATACCGTGTAATTGATTTCCGTCGCAACGATAAAGACGGAATCAACGCGAAGGTAGCACACATCGAGTACGATCCAAACCGCACAGCTCGCATCGCGCTATTGCACTTTATCGATGGAACCAAACGCTACATTTTAGCTCCAGAAAATCTGAAGCAGGGCGATGTCGTGGAATCAGGAGCCAAAGCTGATATTAAGCCTGGTAACAACCTTCCACTGCGCAATATCCCAACCGGTACCGTCGTGCATGCTATTGAGTTGAAGCCAGGAGGCGGAGCAAAGCTTGCAAGATCAGCAGGTTCATCAGTCCGCTTGGTAGCGAAAGACGGGCCTTATGCTCAGCTTCGCTTGCCGTCAGGTGAGATTCGCAATGTAGATGCTCGTTGCCGAGCAACAGTTGGCGAGGTTGGAAACGCTGAACAGATTAACATTAGCTGGGGTAAAGCTGGCCGTATGCGCTGGAAGGGTGTTCGCCCAGGAGTGCGTGGCGTAGTTATGAACCCAATCGATCACCCACACGGTGGTGGTGAAGGCCGTACATCAGGCGGTCGACACCCAGTAAGTCCGTGGGGCCAGAAGGAAGGCCGCACCCGTCGTCCAAATAAAGAAAGCGATAAACTCATTGTTCGTCGACGTACAGCAAACAAGAAGCGCTAGGAGATAGAAGATGCCTCGTAGTCTTAAGAAGGGCCCCTTCGTCGACAACCACCTTCTCGATAAGGTGGTCGCGCAGAACGAAGCCGGCTCAAAGAACCTAATTAAAACATGGTCAAGACGATCAATGATTGTTCCAGCGATGCTGGGTCATACCATCGCAGTTCATGATGGTCGCAAGCACATTCCAGTATTCGTGACTGAAACAATGGTTGGTCATAAACTTGGTGAATTTGCGCCCACTCGCACCTTCCGTGGTCACGTGAAGGACGACAAGAAGGGCCGTCGCCGCTAAGCCGGTGACGCGAAGGAGGAATAGTAATGGTCGAATCAGTCGCACGCTTGCGTCACATTCGTATCACGCCCCAAAAGGCTCGCCGTGTCGTTGATCTTATCCGTGGAAAGCAAGTTGAAGAAGCTTTAGCAATACTGAAGTTCGCTCCACAAGCAGCATCCGAGCCTATCTTTAAGCTAGTCTCATCTGCTGTAGCTAACGCACGGGTGAAGGCTGACAGCGAGAATTTAGCCTTTAACGAAGACGATCTCGTCATAGCACGTGCATTCGTCGATGAGGGTACAACGTTAAAACGTTTCCGCCCTCGTGCACAGGGCCGCGCATTTAGAATTAACAAGCGCACAAGCCACATCACCGTCGTACTCGCGAGCCAAGATGAACTTGCGGATATGAAGAAGGGAGCCAAATAATGGGCCAGAAAATTCATCCCTATGGCTTCCGCCTAGGGATCACAACGGATCACGTTTCACGGTGGTTCTCAGATTCGCAACAAAAAGGTCAGCGCTACGCAGATTATGTTGCAGAAGACATCAAGATTCGCCAGCATTTAACTGCAAAACTGGATCGTGCCGGAATCTCAAGAATAGAAATCGAGCGCACACGCGACCGGGTTCGTATTGATATTCACACTGCACGCCCCGGAATTGTAATTGGACGCAGAGGTGCTGAAGCTGAACGCATCCGTTCAGATCTTGAAAAGATGACTGGGAAACAGATTCAGCTCAACATCCTTGAAGTTAAAAACCCAGAAGCCGATGCCCAACTAGTTGCTCAAGGAATTGCCGAGCAGCTCGCTGCTCGCGTTGCGTTCCGACGTGCTATGCGTAAGGGACTCCAAGGCGCTCAGCGTGCCGGTGCAAAGGGTGTCAGAATTCAGGTTTCAGGCCGCTTAGGTGGCGCCGAAATGAGCCGTTCCGAATTCTATCGTGAAGGCCGTGTTCCACTACACACTCTTCGAGCGAACATTGATTACGGCTTCTATGAAGCTAAAACCACGTTCGGTCGCATCGGAGTGAAGGTGTGGATCTATAAAGGTGATCTTACAAATAAAGAACTAGCTCGCGAGCAGGCTCAACAAAAGCCGACACGCGAACGTAGTGACCGTCGTCGCGGGCCCCGCAGTAATGCCCCGGCTGAGGCTGCTCCAGTAGCAGCAGGAGCGGAGAGCTAAAATGCTGATTCCACGTCGAGTAAAATATCGTAAACAGCACCATCCAAGCCGTAAAGGCCAGTCAGCGGGTGGGAACAAAGTACATTTCGGTGATTACGGTATACAGGCTTTAACTCCTGCATACGTTACTAACCGCCAGATAGAAGCTGCACGTATTGCGATGACCCGCCACATCAAACGTGGTGGAAAAGTTTGGATCAATATATATCCAGACCGCCCATTAACCAAGAAACCAGCTGAAACCCGTATGGGGTCAGGTAAGGGATCACCAGAATGGTGGGTAGCCAATATTAAGCCAGGACGCGTCATGTTTGAAGTTGCAGGCGTTGACGAAGAGCTAGCGCGTGAAGCGCTCACTCGAGCAATCCACAAACTTCCACTAAAAGCACGCATTATCAGACGTGAGGAGGGCGACGCATAATGGCGATCGGAACAAAGGAACTTGCCATAAGCGAGCTTGACACTTTTGAAAATGAGCGTTTAAACGAAGAGCTCACAAAATCAAAGTCAGAGCTCTTTAATCTACGTTTTCAGTCAGCAACAGGTCAGTTGGAAAGTCACGGACGTGTCCGTCAAGTAAAACGCGACATTGCTCGTATTTATACAGTTATTCGCGAGCGTGAGCTCGGAATACGTGCGACTCCAGACGCAGCTCCAGCACCTGAAGCTAAGAAAACAAAGAAAAAGACCGAACAGGCGGAAACCGCCGCTGAAACTAAGGAGGCCTAGTCATGGCAAAAGTCGAACAAGACGTAGCCAGCCACGAGGTTGAGCAGCGCGGCTACCGTAAGTCCCGTCGCGGGTTTGTAGTCAGTGACAAAATGGATAAAACCATTGTTGTAATGGTAGAAGACCGCGTAAAGCATCCACTTTATGGAAAAGTTATGCGACGTTCAACCAAGGTACATGTACATGATGCAGAGAATTCTGCCGGTATTGGTGACCTAGTCTTAATCAATGAAACACGGCCTTTAAGTGCTACCAAGCGCTGGCGCCTCGTTGAAATCCTCGAGAAGGCGAAGTAGGCGTCAAGCGCTTACTTTTGAATAAGGAGTAAACAGTGATTCAACAAGAATCCAGAGTGAAGGTTGCCGATAACACCGGCGCCAAAGAATTGCTAGCAATTCGCGTACTCGGGGGATCAGGACGTCGTTATGCAGGTCTTGGTGACACAATCGTCGCTACTGTAAAAGATGCAATCCCCGGGGGCAACGTTAAAAAAGGTGACATCGTTAAAGCTGTCATCGTACGCACGAAGAAGCAGACACGTAGAACAGACGGCTCTTACATCAGTTTTGATGAAAATGCAGCTGTAGTTCTTAAGTCTGATGGGGAGCCACGCGGCACCCGTATCTTCGGACCAGTTGCACGTGAACTGCGTGATAAGAAATATATGAAGATTGTTTCACTTGCACCGGAGGTGATTTAGACATGGCTGCAAAAATTAGAAAAGGTGACCTAGTAGAAATAATCTCTGGGGCTACACAAGAACGTGGTGGCTACCGTGGCAAACAGGGACACGTTATCTCTGTTTTAACAGATAGTGATCGTGTTGTAGTTGAAGGGGTTAACTTCGTCACTAAGCACGTCAGAGTTGGTCAATCCTCTCGCGGTGCAAAAGAGGGCGGTATCGAAACTCATGAAGCTCCAATACACGTCTCAAATGTGGCACTGGTAGACCCCGAAACCAAGAAGCCTACACGAGTGGGTTTCCGCATTGAAGAAGTTGAGAAGGACGGCGTCAAAAAGACAATCCGTGTTCGATACGCTAAGAAGTCTGGGAAGGACATCTAATGGCAGAGCAGACTGCTGCTGCGGCTGGCAAAATCCAGCCGCGATTGAAGCAGAAATACCGTGCAGATATTGTTGCTCAGCTCGCAAAAGAGTTTGAGTTTGCTAATGCGATGCAGGTACCACGCCTAACAAAAATTGTTGTTAATAGCGGAGTTGGAGATGCAGCACGCGATAGCAAAGTTATTGAAGGTGCAATCGCTGATCTAACCGTTATCACAGGTCAGAAACCAAAAGTTACCCTAGCTCGTAAATCAATTGCGCAATTTAAACTGCGTGAGGGGCAAGCAATTGGCGCACACGTGACACTACGTGGTGATCGTATGTGGGAGTTTTTTGATCGCTTGATCACACTGGCTCTACCACGTATCCGTGACTTCCGCGGGCTTTCCCCAAAACAGTTCGACGGGAATGGTAACTATACATTCGGGTTGACAGAACAGAGTGTATTTCACGAAATCAATCAAGATAAGATTGATAGGGTTCGTGGTTTTGATATCACTATCGTTACCACTGCAAAAAATGATGAAGAAGGCCGTGCGCTACTAAAAGCATTCGGTTTTCCTTTCAAACAAGACGCATAAATATAAAACACATAAATGCTGGGATCGAGTGAGTAATAGCTTATTCGGTTTTGCGTGAACCACTGCTAAAGTGTTCTCGGCAGTTTATGAACCACCCAGGTCGCCTCCCGTGTACGGGTCGGTGAAACCAGGCGAGAAAGAAGATTCACATGACCATGACAGATCCGGTCGCAGATATGCTGACCAGACTGCGAAATGCCAACTCGGCGTACCATGACAGCGTCTCAGTGCCAGGCTCAAAACTAAAACAACGCGTGGCTGAGATTTTAAAACGAGAAGGTTTCATTGCCGACTGGAAGGTTGAAGACGCTCGCGTTGGAACCAACCTGACTATGTCGCTAAAATTTGGACCAAACCGCGAACGCTCAATTGAAGGCATCAAAAGAGTTTCCAAACCAGGTCTGCGCGTTTATGCCCGTTCTACTGAGATACCGACTGTGCTCGGTGGTCTCGGCGTTGCTATCCTGTCAACATCTTCAGGTCTGCTCACAGACCGTGAGGCTGAACAGAAAGGTGTAGGTGGGGAAGTCCTCGCCTACGTATGGTGATCTGTCATGTCGCGTATTGGAAAACTTCCTATCGGAGTTCCCGGTAGTGTTAACGTAGAAATCAATGGTCAAGTCGTTACTGTTAAAGGCCCCAAGGGTGAATTAACACATAAAATTAAAGAACCCATTGGTGTTACTTTTGAAGATGGACAGATTTCTGTTTCACGCCCTAACGAAGAGCGTGAATCACGTGCCTTGCACGGTCTGACCCGAACACTGATTGCAAATAATGTAGTTGGTGTCACAGAGGGTTTCGCAAAAGAGCTTGAAGTAGTTGGCACCGGTTACCGTGTGCAACAAAAAGGCGGCGGGATTGAACTCACTCTAGGTTTTTCACACCCAGTGCAGTTTGAAGCTCCTCAGGGAGTTACCCTTGAAGTAGAAGGCAACAACAAGATCACCGTTCGCGGTGTCGATAAGCAAGTAGTCGGAGAGACTGCAGCTAATATTCGCAAGTTGCGTAGACCAGAGCCTTATAAAGGCAAAGGTGTGCGTTACGCCGGTGAAGTTGTTCGCCGCAAGGCTGGAAAGGCTGGTAAATAAACATGGCCGGATCGATTACACGCTCCAAGGGGCGGCAGGCGGCACGTATACGTCGTCATGCTCGTCTACGCAAAAAAATTGTTGGTACGGCACAAAAGCCGCGTCTTGTCGTAACACGTTCAACACGTCACGTGTTTGTTCAGGTAGTGGACGACGCTCAAGGCCACACACTGGCGTATGCCTCAACTATGGAGGCAGACATCCGTCAGTCTTCAGCAGACAAAACAGCTAAAGCGCGTAAGGTTGGCGAACTCGTTGCGCAAAGAGCCAAAGAAGCCGGTATTGAAACCGTAGTCTTTGACCGCGGTGGTAGTAAATATGCTGGTCGTGTTGCTGCTGTTGCAGAGGGCGCTCGAGAGGAAGGGCTCGCACTGTGAGTGAAGAAACAAAGAACCAAGAAGTCGGTACTGAAGTGCAAGACGAAAAAGTAGAATCAACGGAAACTGCTCGTCAGGAGCCCCGTGAACCTCGCCGCGGTAGCCGCGATCGTGGAACACGCGGAGAACGCGGTGGTCGTGGAGATCGAAGCGAGAGTCAATTCCTAGAACGCGTTGTAACCATCAACCGTGTTTCAAAGGTAGTAAAAGGCGGTCGACGCTTCAGCTTTACAGCACTCGTGGTAGTTGGTGACGGCAACGGTATGGTTGGCGTTGGATACGGCAAGGCAAAAGAAGTTCCTCTGGCAATCTCTAAGGGTGTAGAAGAAGCAAAGAAAAACTTCTTCCGCGTTCCAAGAGTTCGAAACACCATCCCCCACCCGGTACAAGGAGAAGCCGCAGCAGGAATAGTGCTTCTCAGGCCAGCTGCTGCTGGAACCGGTGTTATCGCGGGTGGACCAGTGCGCGCTGTTTTAGAATGCGCAGGAATCCATGATGTTTTGAGTAAATCGCTCGGTTCTTCAAACACGCTAAACATTGTGCACGCAACAGTTGCAGCTCTACGTCAGCTCGAAGAGCCTCGTGCGGTTGCAGCTCGTCGTGGTTTAGATTTCGATCAGGTTGCCCCCGCACGTATCGTACGTGCTGAAGCTGAAGCAGCTGCCGAACGTGCTGCTGCCGCTACTGAACAGAAAGCCGGTGCATAGCTATGGCTAAAGCAAAAAGCTTGAAGATCACTCAGAAAAAGTCAGTAATTAGTGAAAAACAAAACCAGCGAGACACCCTGCGTAGTCTGGGTCTGAAACGAATCGGCGAGACTGTCGTACGTGAAGACACACCAGCAAACCGTGGCTACGTTCGCACAGTTGCTCACTTGGTTGAGGTTGAGGAGATCGACTAATGACCGAAGAAAATAAAACAGAAACCAAAAAGCCAGCCACAAAAAAAGTGGCAGAAGCTAAAGCACCAGAAGTGCACCTTTTGAAAGCACACCACCTGCGCCCGGCAACAGGCTCAAAGCCGACCAAAACACGTGTTGGTCGTGGTGAAGCTTCGAAGGGTAAAACAGCAGGGCGCGGAACCAAGGGAACAAAAGCACGCTACCAGGTGAAAGCAGGGTTCGAAGGCGGCCAGATGCCTTTGCACATGCGCACACCGAAGCTACGTGGATTTAAAAATCCTTTCCGCACTGAATACCAGGTGGTTAACCTTTCTAAGCTCGTTGAGCTTTATCCAGAAGGTGGCGATGTCACAGTAGCTGACCTCGTTGCTAAAGGTGCTGTTCGAAAGAACCAACCAGTTAAGGTATTGGGTAACGGGGAGTTAACTGTAAAACTCAATGTTACTGTAGACAAAGTCTCAGCTTCAGCAGAACAAAAGATTGTCGCTGCTGGCGGAGAGATTAAATAATTTATTAACAAAATAAGGCCGGGCCTGCGAAACGATCATCGTGATCTCCGGCTCGGCCTTATCTTTTTTAGCGATCCCGCTAGACACTGGTGTAGGATCGATACTTGGTTGCATATTCGCACAGCAACAAAACGTAGATAACTTGGAGGCAGCTGGTGTTTAGCGCCATTAATCGCATTATGAAGACACCCGATCTTCGTCGAAAGATCCTCTTCACCCTGAGCATTGTGGTGTTATTTAGGCTAGGTTCTTTTGTACCAGCACCTTTTGTTAACTTCAACAATGTGAAAATGTGTTTGGCAGCTAACCAAGACGCTTCAGGGCTATATCAGATGGTTAACCTGTTTAGCGGTGGAGCACTACTACAGCTTTCTGTCTTTGCTCTTGGAATCATGCCATACATTACAGCATCGATTATTACCCAGCTATTGCGTGTGGTGATACCCCACTTTGAAGCGCTTCATAAAGAAGGACAAGCTGGCCAAGCTAAGATCACCCAGTACACAAGGTATCTGACAATCGGGTTAGCTATTTTGCAATCTACAACGGTTGTTACAGTGGCAAAATCTGGAATGCTTTTTGGGTCTAGTGGCGAACTTTCTTGTCAGAACCTAGTCTCGCAAGAGTGGTACGCCATGCTAATAATGATCCTTACTCTTACCGCAGGCACCGGCCTCATCATGTGGTTTGGTGAGCTGATAACCGAGCGTGGCATCGGCAACGGGATGTCGCTACTGATATTTACATCTATTGCAGCAACATTCCCTAACGCACTCTGGACAATCAAAGTTGCGAAGGGTTGGGAAATATTTTTCTTCGTAATTGCCGTAGGACTAGTCGTAGTTGCTGCGGTGGTGTTCGTTGAACAGTCTCAAAGGCGTATACCTGTTCAATACGCAAAACGAGTGGTGGGGCGTCGTACCTACGGAGGAAGCAACACCTACATTCCAATTAAAGTAAATATGGCCGGTGTGATTCCTGTTATATTTGCTTCATCCATTCTTTATTTACCAATGCTTCTCGCACAATTTAACCAACCTGCAGTTGGTGAAGAGCCGAAAGCTTGGGTTGTCTGGATTTCTAATAACCTACTTGCAGGTGACCAGCCGCTTTACATGTTGCTGTTCTTCTTGCTTATTATTGGGTTCACATTCTTCTATGTGCAAATTACCTTCAACCCTGAAGAAGTTGCAGATAACATGAAAAAATATGGCGGTTTTGTTCCTGGAATCCGTGCTGGTCGCCCCACAGCGGAATACCTCAATTATGTATTGACACGCATCACAAGTGCAGGATCGCTGTATCTAGGTATTGTGGCGCTCCTGCCGCTGATTGCACTTTCATTCTTTGGTGCAAACCAAAACTTCCCGTTTGGTGGTGCATCGATTCTTATTATTGTTGGCGTTGGTTTAGAAACTGTTAAACAGATTGATGCTCAACTACAGCAAAGACACTATGAAGGACTTTTGAAGTGAACATAAATTTATTTATTGTTGGCCCTCCAGGGGCAGGAAAAGGCACTCAGGCTGCTAGGATTTCAGAGAAATACGGAATACCAGCAATATCTACAGGTGATATTTTTCGCGCCAATATTAAAGGTAAAACCGATTTAGGCATAAAAGTACAAGAGATCATTGAAAGCGGCGAACTCGTTCCTGATACGTTGACCAACGAAATTGTTGCTGACAGGTTGCAACAGGAAGACGTCAAAACAGGTTTTTTGTTAGACGGATATCCGCGTACAGTAGATCAGGTGCATGCACTCGATCAGATGCTCGACGGTGACAAACTCAGTGCAGTTATACTCTTGGAAGCCGATGCCGATGAGGTCGTGGCACGCCTAACTAAGAGAGCCGAGATAGAGGGCCGTGCTGATGATAACGAAGAAACCATCCGGCACAGGCAAGAAGTTTATGAAGAACAAACTTCTCCCCTCATTCAAGTTTTTGAGGAACGGAACCTACTTGTGAGAGTTGATGGGCTTGGGTCAGTAGATGAGGTCACCGAACGTATCTTTCTCGCACTAGACAAAAAGCTGGTCTCATAACCAATGAGTAAACGTGGGATCTTACGCCGTTCTATCTACAAGTCCCCTGCGCAACTACGATTAATGGTAGACCCGGGGAGAGCTACAGCAGCTGCTTTACGGGCGATGAAAGACAATATCGAAGTGGGTATGACCACGCTCGAAGTTGATGCTATTGCTGAAAAAGCAATCAGAGATTTCGGCGGGGAACCTAACTTCATGTTGCAGGGCACCTATAAACATACGATATGTGCCAATGTCAACGAGCACGTTGTTCATGCAATCCCCAACGATCGTCCGCTAATGCCCGGTGATATGGTCTCGCTCGACGTCGGCGCGGTCATCAAGGGGTGGAACGGTGACGCTGCTATAACGGTGGTTCTACCCGACCCAGAACGACCTGAGCTCACTGCAAGACAGGAAGAGCTTAGTAGAGTTACAAGAGAAGCGATGTGGCATGGAATTGCGCGCTTAGCTCGCGCAAAGCACTTAAATGAAGTTGGAGAAGCGATCGCAGCTCACGTCAAAAAAGAAAGCAACTTCAGCATTGTTGAAGAGTATATTGGTCACGGTATAGGGCGTAGCATGCACGAAGCGCCGCCCGTTTTCAACTATCCTGTCGATTTTGACGGTCCAGAAGTGAAACCCGGTCTCGCTGTTGCCATTGAACCGATCATCAGTGAGGGTGCCCCCGATACAATCGTTCAACCAGATGGATGGACTGTATCTATGGCTGATGGCAAAATGAGTTGTCAGTGGGAGCATTCGGTTGCTGTGCATCAAAATGGCATATGGGTTTTAACCGCTGAAGATGGGGGAGCTGAAGGGCTTGCTTCGTTTGGCATTACACCCAAACCAATCCCATAAAACGCCGACTAGACAAGTTCTAGAACATCAGATAGTATAGACCTTTGGTGAACTGTGCTTTTTGGCGCAGAATTCGCATGACCAGTATTTATTTAAGTGATAGTGAGGCTATGGCCAAGCAGGATCGCCCTAAAAAGCAAAAAGAAGGCGTAATCGAACTCGAGGGACGCATAGTAGAGGCGTTGCCAAATGCCCAGTTCCGTGTGGAGCTGGCAAATGGACACCTTGTGCTCGCCCATATCTCAGGCAAAATGAGACAGCACTATATTCGAATTTTGCCAGAAGACCGTGTGCTAGTCGAGCTGACTCCATATGATCTAACTCGCGGCAGAATCACATATCGCTACAAATAAATTGCTGAGAAGTAACGACTCATAAAACCTTATGAGTACGAGGACAGCGATATTTAAAGGAAAAACAATGAAGGTAAAACCGAGTGTTAAGAAGATTTGTGACAACTGCAAAGTGATTCGCAGACACGGTCGAGTTATGGTCATCTGCAGTAACCCGCGTCACAAACAACGCCAAGGCTAAGACTTTTAAACTTTACAACTAAATATAACTAAGTGTGTGTTTAAGAAATTGTTTTAAACAGTAGACACCCCGGGTTTGAGGCCCGGGTCCCCTAACACGCAAAATACCTCTACCAAATTAATAGGAGAGCCACACATGGCACGTCTCGCCGGAGTAGACATTCCACGCGAAAAGCGCGTTGAGATTGGACTCACGTATATCTATGGAATCGGTAAAACAAGCTCACAAGCAGCTTTAGCCGAAACCGAAATTGATCCAAACACTCGGGTGAAGGATCTAACTGATGATCAGCTGATAGCACTTCGAGATTACATCGACGCAAACCTTAAAGTTGAAGGTGATCTGCGTCGCGAAGTTGCATCTGATATTCGCCGCAAAGTTGAAATCGGTAGCTATCAGGGAGTTCGTCACCGTCAAGGGCTTCCAGTCCACGGTCAGCGTACGAAATCAAATGCTCGAACCCGCAAAGGTCCTAAACGTACCGTTGCCGGTAAGAAGAAGTAACACTTTCTAGATCTTTCAGGAGAAAACCAAATATGGCTGCACCAAAAACAGCTGCACGCAAACCGCGTCGCAAAGAAAAAAAGAATGTACTGCACGCACAGGCACACATTAAATCAACTTTTAACAACACCATTGTTTCAATAACAGATACAACAGGTGCTGTAATTAGCTGGGCATCGTCCGGTGGTGTTGGTTTCAAAGGTTCACGCAAATCCACACCATTCGCAGCTCAGATGGCTGCTGAATCAGCAGCTCGTCAAGCACAAGAGCACGGAGTTAAGAAAGTCGACGTGTTTGTTAAGGGACCAGGCTCTGGTCGCGAAACAGCGATTCGCTCGCTTCAGGCAGCTGGCCTTGAAGTAGGCTCAATCACCGATGTGACGCCTCAAGCACACAACGGTTGCCGTCCCCCAAAACGTCGTCGCGTCTAGCGTGCACGTTCACATTCACTGCTTCTAGTGAATGTGACCCAAATCTTTCACAGATCTTCACGAGTCATATAGCGGACTCTGAACGAAAGGAATCAAATCGTGCTCATTGCACAGCGACCAACACTCTCAGAAGAGTCAATCTCTGAAAACCGCTCACGTTTTGTGATCGAACCACTAGAGCCAGGTTTTGGCTACACTCTAGGCAACTCACTACGCCGCACACTGCTTTCTTCAATACCAGGAGCTGCAGTAACAAGCATTCGCTTTGAAGGCGTTTCACACGAGTTCACAACCATCCCTGGCGTAGCTGAAGACGTCACCGAAATAATACTGAACATCAAAGACCTTGTAGTTTCAAGTGAACATGATGAACCAATTATCGCCTACCTGCGCAAAACTGGTGCTGGTGAAGTCACCGCAGCAGATATTTCTGCGCCGGCCGGTGTAGAAGTACACAATCCAGAGCTTGTGATCGCTACACTAAACGACTCCGCCCAGGTAGAACTCGAGTTAACCATTGAACGTGGTCGTGGCTATGTTTCTGCAAGCCAGAATCGTCAAGACGATGCAGAAGTAGGAAGAATCCCAGTCGATTCGATCTACTCACCAGTGCTCAAAGTCACCTATCGTGTTGAAGCAACGCGTGCCGGTGAAAGAACCGACTTTGACCGTTTAGTGATTGATGTTGAAACTAAACCGGCAATTAGCCCTCGTGATGCAATTGCGTCAGCTGGTTCAACCTTAGTTGAACTGTTTGGCCTAGCTAGAGAGCTCAATGTCCAAGCAGAAGGCGTTGAGATCGGGCCTGCACCAGTAGAGGTTGCTGTCGAGGGAGAAATGCTGATCCCTGTAGAAGATTTAGATCTTTCAGTTCGTAGCTACAACTGCTTAAAACGAGAAGGAATTAACACAGTTTCTGAACTGGTTGCTCTTTCTGAAGCGCAGCTTATGAATATCCGCAACTTCGGTCAGAAATCAGTTGTTGAAGTCCGTGAAAAACTAAATGAGATGGGACTTTCATTGAAAGATTCTGTTCCTGGTTTCGATGGAGCAAACTTCTACAGCTACGATGACGACGCCAAATAACTTTAATTTAAATATCTTCTAGACGGAGTAAACTATGCCTACACCGAATAAGGGTCCTCGCCTCGGAGGGGGACCCGCACACGAACGCCTTATGTTGAACAATATGGCTACCCAGCTGTTCATGCATAAACGAATCGAAACTACCCAAACGAAAGCAAAGCGTCTTCAACCAGTTGCAGAACGTCTGATTACTTTCGCTAAGCGCGGCGATCTTGCAGCTCGCCGTCGCGTGATGCGTCAGGTAACTGATAAAGATGTTGTCCACGAGCTTTTCACTGAGATTGCACCATTAATGGAGCTGCGTGAAGGTGGATACACAAGGGTTATAAAAACTACTTTCCGCAAGGGCGACAATGCACCAATGGCGATTATCGAACTTGTGCTTGAGCCGGTAAACCCTAAGCCAAAAAAAACTTCTCCAGCAACTGATGAAGTAGCCGACGAAGCTACCAGTGAAATGGCTGAAGAAGAAACAGCTCAAGAAGAAATTACTCAGGAAGAAACTCCTGAGGAAGAAACTCCTGAGGTTGAGGTTACTGAAGAAGAAGTTGCTGAATCAAAAGAAACTGAGTAACTTAGTTTCATATTTTCTCAAAGAGGGCTGCAACGTAAGTTGTGGCCCTCTTTGTTTAGTGTGATTTCTTTAGTGTGACCTGTTTACTGTCAGGTTTACTTAGACTAAATTTTTAGTACACGGCAAAACAGATTTATTTATATATGGGAGTACCTTTGAGTCAAGACTTTGATTCTTCCAAGCAAAACAACACTGTGCGAGTACGCATGGATTTAGGGTATGACGGAACTAATTTTTCAGGATGGGCTAAACAACCGCAACAAAGGACCGTACAGGGTGAGCTTGAACGAGCGCTCGCTACTCTTTTGCGGGTTACACATGTCGCACTGACTGTAGCGGGTAGAACCGATGCCGGAGTTCATGCAAGAGGGCAGGTTTGTAGTTTTGATGTTTCTGATGTTCTCCTTGAAAAGTTGTCTGGTCGGGGGAGCCTGCGAGATTCAGAACTATCGGCACGAAGAGTAAATGGTGTTCTTGCCCGATTTAATGCGCCCGATATCGAAGTGCACACTCTAAAGGTTGTCCCAGATACTTTTGATGCGAGGTTTTCAGCTTTAGCTCGCAAATATGAATACCGTTTAGCCCAGAACGCTGTAAGAAAAGATCCACTCACTAGAAATTTTACAGTATCTCTTAAGGAAAACCTTGATCTAAAACTAATGTCTGAATTTTCTCATAATTTAGTAGGGTTGCGGGATTTTGGCACTTTTTGTAAACCACGTGATGGCGCGACCACTATTCGTGAGCTGCAAGTTTTTGATTGGTTTGAAGGTGAGGACGGTATCTTTGTGGCAACTTTGAAAGCTGATGCTTTTTGCCATTCAATGGTGCGGTCTTTGATCGGTGCGGCAGTTGCCGTTGGGAGTAGCAGATTGAGCGTTTCTGAAGCAATGAAGCTGACAGAAGCTAAAAAAAGATGCAGCCAGTTTAAAATGATGCCACCTCAGGGTTTGAGTTTGCAAAAAGTTTATTATCCTCAAGAACATAATTACGGAGCTCGTGCAGAAGCCACGCGCGCCAAACGATCCGATGCAGCATAATCAGCATATTCAGCATCTAAGAGTGTGCTATAGTAGCTAGTTGGTGCACACTTAGTGCGCCATGAATGTTGAGCCCTCCGAACTTGGTTTGAAAATTCAAGCTACAACAGGAGTGGGATACACGAACACCTCCATTCCTAAAGAAAGCGAAAGACGTGACTCGCACATATTCACCAAAAGCAGCTGATGTTAAACACGATTGGCTCGTCATCGACGCAACCGACGTTGTCCTTGGCCGCCTCGCATCGCAGGCTGCAGCACTACTTCGTGGTAAGCATAAGCCAACCTTTGCTCCGCACATGGACATGGGTGACTACGTAATAATTATTAATGCAGATAAGGTTGCTCTTACAAACAATAAAGCATCTAAGAAATTTGCTTATAGGCACTCAGGCTATCCAGGTGGTATGCGTGCAGTTAGCTATACTAAGCTCCTCGAAGAGAAGCCCGATCGTGTGGTTGAGAAAGCGATCCGTGGGATGCTTCCAAAGAACTCACTAGGTCGTGACCAGTTGAAGAAGCTTAAAGTTTACACTGGGGCAGAGCATCCGCACCAGGCACAGCAGCCAACCACATACACGATCTCACAGGTCGCGCAGTAGTCGCGGGCTAGTTAAAGCATAGAAAAAGGATAAAATCGTGACTACTGAAGAAATCAAATCAGACAGCTACACCACCGAGACTCCAGCTGAAGAGACTGTGACTCAGACAGAACGCCCAGTACTAAGTGTTTCGGGACAGGCTGTAGGCCGCCGCAAGCATGCAGTTGCTCGTGTGCGCCTCGTTCCGGGTGAAGGCACCATGACAGTTAACGGTCGTGAATTAGCTGAGTACTTTCCAAACAAGTTGCACCAGCAACTCATCACTGACCCTTTCACCGCACTAAACCTAACGGGAGCCTATGATTTGACAGCTCTAGTTAATGGTGGCGGACCATCAGGTCAAGCTGGTGCGTTACGTCTCGCTGTGGCACGTGCATTGAACGAAATTGACGAAGAGAACAACCGTCCAAGTCTCAAAAAAGCTGGTTTTTTAAGCCGCGACGCACGTATTAAAGAACGCAAGAAGGCCGGTCTTAAGAAGGCTCGTAAGGCGCCTCAGTACTCGAAGCGCTAATCGCCGCTACTACTATACGATGACAAGCCTGTTTGGCACCGACGGGGTGCGGGGTTTAGCTGGGGTAGATGTTACCGCAGAACTAGCTCTGCGCCTCGCTGGTGCCGCGGCATTTGTGCTGGGAAGAGAAGCTAGATCTGAGAGCCGACGCGCAACAGCTGTTATAGCTAGAGACCCACGAGTTTCTGGTGAGTTCATATCAGCTGCAGTTGCTGCAGGTTTGGCTGCTGCTGGTGTTGACGTGTTAGACGCTGGAGTTATACCCACTCCTGCGATTGCCTATTTAGTGCAAGACACTAATGCAGATTTTGGTGTTATGGTTTCAGCCTCGCACAACCCTGCACCAGACAATGGAATTAAATTTTTTGCTTCTGGTGGTCTTAAGTTAGCTGATGAAATTGAAGCTGAAATCGAAGCTAAACTACAAACGCCCCTTCTGTCTACGACAGGAAGGGAAGTGGGACGCATACGTCGGTTTGCTGATGCAGAAGACCGCTATCTAGTCCATTTACTCGGAACTTTAGAAGGTCTTGATCTTTCTGGTTTGCACGTCGCACTAGATTGTGCCCACGGCGCAGCAGCTGGTGTTTCTCCAGACGTTTTTGCGGCGGCTGGCGCAAAAGTTACAGTAATAGGTAACGAACCAGACGGGTTTAACATCAATGACGGAATTGGTTCTACACACCTAGACAAGCTAATCGAAACTGTTATAAACAGCGAAGCAGATTTAGGGATCGCCCATGACGGTGACGCAGACAGATGTTTAGCAGTTGACAACGTAGGCAACGTGATCGATGGCGACAAGATTATGGCAATCCTTGCTCTCTCAATGTCTGCTCGAGGGAAACTGGTAGACAATACACTTGTCGCAACCGTTATGAGTAATCTCGGTTTAAAACTTGCTATGGCTGATAACGGTATTGATGTAATTCAAACCGGAGTCGGGGATCGTTACGTTCTCGAGGCACTAAACAAAGAGGGTTTAAGCCTTGGCGGCGAACAATCAGGTCACGTGATCATGCGCGAATACGCTACAACAGGAGATGGAATACTCACTGGTCTGCACTTAGCGGCAGAGGTTAAACGAACCGGAAAGCCTTTAAGAGACCTCGCCTCATGCATGCAGGTGTACCCGCAAGTACTTGTTAATGTGCATGGGGTTGACCGCTCTAGAACCCAAACGGATGAAGTTTTACAGCAAGCGGTACACCAAGCCGAAGAAGCTCTCTCAGGTGACGGAAGAATACTGCTTCGTGCATCAGGCACCGAGCCCCTTGTAAGAGTCATGGTTGAAGCGGCAACACTTGAACAGGCTCAACTTCTCGCGGATGATCTTGCAACAGTAGTTAAGTCAAGACTTAGCAACTAGTTTTAATTTCATCAGATTACCCAATAAATTCGGCTACCTATTTATCCGGCTACCTATTATTTGGCTACCTACCTATAGTGTCTAAGTGCCAACGCCAGTAAAAATCCTGTTCAAAAGGTCGGTTTAACAGCCGAACCATATATAAATAATTTGCAAAAAAGAAATATGATTTAAATTTTGCGCAAAAGCACTTTATTTACGCGATGATCGCGTTCTTTACGCAGCACTAGCGACGCACGAGCTCTCGTGGGGCGGATATTTTCAACAAGATTTGGCTCGTTGATACCTCTCCAAAACTCTTTAGCAAGAGCCGATGCCTGTTCATTGTTGAGACCGGCGAACTGCTTGAAATATGAGTCTGGATTGGTGAAAGCATCTTCTTTCAGCTTCAAAAAACGTTCCGTAAACCAGTGTTCAATATCAGACGTACGAGCATCAACGTAGATAGAAAAATCAAAAAGATCAGCGACAGCTAGGGGATGTTCTGCGCTTGCAGGTTGCAAAACGTTGAGACCTTCAATAATCAAAATGTCGGGACGTTTGATGATGGTGTATTCATTAGGCAGAATGTCATAAACCATGTGGCTGTAGTGAGGCACTTTTGTTTCAGCTACACCACTTTTTACCTGTGAAACAAAACGAAGTAACGCTCTCCGGTCGTAAGATTCCGGAAAGCCTTTACGATGGCTTATTCCGCGTCGCTCCAGTTCCGCATTCGGGTAGAGGAAGCCGTCAGTCGTGACCAACTGAACATTAGGAGTCTCGGGCCATCTAGCTAGCAGATCGCGAAGAATACGAGCAACTGTAGACTTGCCTACGGCGACAGACCCGGCTATTCCAATAACAAATGGTGTTGGTGTTTCATTGGTGCGTTGTAAAAAGTGTCTCGTTCTGGCGTGTGACTCTTTAGCGGCTATAGCATATTGATTTATAAGCCTGCTAATGGGACGAAATATTTCACTAACCTCGGTAACATCTAAAGACACACCTAAACCGCGAAAAGATTCAATCTCATCTGCAGTCAATGGCATCGGGGTTTCGCCGGCAAGCCTAGCCCACTCAGATCTATCAATTTCAGTAAAGGGAGATAAAACGTCTGGTCTAACGATTGCGCTTGTATCTGTAGAAACTGCACTCATAAATCAATCGTGCCACAGATATTACTTCTCACGCTAATATCCGACTAATATCCGATGAGGTATTAATATTAAGTCATGCCAAGAAATTATCGTTTGCGACAGAAAAAATAATATTATGATTATAGGAATTGGTGTTGACACGGTCGATATTTCGCGATTTGAGAGACAAATAACTAAGACTCCTAAATTAATCGGGAGGTTGTTCACTCCTCAAGAAAAATATTTCCCAGCACGGTCTCTGGCAGCTCGTTTTGCAGCCAAAGAAGCTCTCATAAAAGCATTTGGGGGGTCAGATGATATATCTTGGCAAGATCTTGAAATTCTGAAAACAGGAGGGTCAAAACCAATGTTTAGCAATACCCTCGCTCTCACAGCTAAGCTGAATAAGCTTGGTGCTGCTAAACCGCACCTATCTATGAGCCACGACGGCAACATTGCGACCGCATTCGTCGTGCTCGAATCTTTGGAACTAGAGGCTTTTAAGCGAGAGAGTGAACGATGAGTCAAATGCGTTTTGCAGAAATTTCTTTGCCTGCAGTGAAACACAACGTGCGTCGCATTATAGAAAAAAGTGGCGGCGCTACACTCATCGCAGTGGTCAAAGCTAACGGGTACGGGCACGGAGCCGTAACAGTAGCTGAAGCGGCTTTAGACGCCGGCGCAAGCATCATCGGTGTAGCTGACCTGACAGAAGCTTTTAATCTTAGAAAAGGCGGAATAGAAAGTCCGATTCTGAGCTGGTTACATGGAAAAGGAGTGGATTTTGCCAAAGCGCTTCACCAAAACATTTCATTAGGCGTAAGCCGTCTAGATCAGCTAGAAGAGATCGCTGCGGCAGCGAAAGAAACAGGACATCAGGCAACCATCCATCTAAAACTAGATACCGGTTTGAGCAGAGGCGGTCTGGAACCCGATGTGTGGCTGACAGCTTTTGCTCGTTCTCGGGAACTGCAAAACGAAGGGCTAATCTGTGTCCAAGGAATTTTTAGTCACCTTTCGAATGCTGGTGAAGAAGAAGACCTAAAACAGGCGAACAACTTTGATAAAGCGGTCGCGCTGGCAGCGGGTAAAGGCATCAAACCAGAGATGATCCATCTGGCTTCAAGTGCCGCAACTTTTGGTCCCGAATATCTGCATTACAACACCGTGCGTGTTGGATTATCTATTTATGGTTTAAGCCCTTTTGAAGGGGTGCCGTCAGCTGAGCTTGGTCTGCAGCCTGCGATGACGTTAAAGGCTGAAGTTTTAGCGGTCAGGACGATTGAACCGAAAATCGGAGTGTCGTACAACTACATTTATCGCGCTGAGCATAAAACTAGGCTTGCACTTATACCAATAGGTTATGCAGATGGTATGCCGAGAACGCTGAATCAAGATGAGATGACTGTACTTGTGCGCGGTGTGCGGTGCAAAATAGTTGGACGAATCGCAATGGATCAGTGTGTTATAGATTTAACCCCTCTTGGTGAGGAGGCGCACGATATAGGAGTTGGTGAAGAAGTAACTTTGTTCGGTGATCCATCTACTGGGGCACCAGCTATAGAAGAGTGGGCTGAACGCATGCAGACAATAAATTACGAGATAGTAGCAAGGCTTGGGCCGCGGATCAAACGCATAAATATTAACTCGGGACAAGAGAAAAACGGTGGCTAACAAGCAAAGAGCTATCTGGGAACACTCCTGCGATATTAATGATGCAGATCAAATGCACAAATTAGGTATACAACTTGGAGAACAGTTTCAAGCGGGAGATCTCATCTTATTGACGGGGGAATTGGGCGCAGGCAAAACAACTCTTTCGCGAGGAATAGGCGAGGGAATGGGGGTTCGTGGACCGGTTACAAGCCCCACCTTTGTTTTGGCAAGGACCCACCCCTCATTATTCAGTGGCCCCCCACTAGTGCACGTTGATGCTTACCGTTTACAAGACGAAACAGAATTCGACGATCTAGATTTAGATTTTATGGGATCAGTGGTCTTGGTCGAGTGGGGTGCCGGTCTCGTTGAAACTGGAGATGAATGGTTAGAAATAACCATCGAACGACCAAGCGGAGCAAGTTTTGAAACCGATGATATTGATGTTGAATCAGAACCTCGTAGTTTGCACTTTGCAGGTCACGGAAACCGCTGGGCACAAGGGATAAGAATTTGAGTGAAAGAAAAAACCAAATGCCAAAAAATAAATACAATACTTTTTTGGCAATCGACTCGTCTATAGGCTCCAGTGTTGCTCTGAGCATAGGTGACAAAATTTTTGAGCTCGAAAGTGACAATCCGATGGCTCATACAGAAGTACTTGCCGGTCTCATCGACGAAGTCTTACAAAAGGCGGGTATTTCTGCAAAAGAAGTCGAAGCTGTTGTACAAGGGGTTGGGCCGGGGCCCTTTACCGGTTTGCGGGTAGGGCTAGCAACAGCACAAAGCTTCGCCTTTGGGGTGGGTGTGCCGCTTCTGTCTATTGTTAGTCATGATGCTGCTGCCTTCGAAGCGATGCAGCAAGAAACACAAAAAGATGGCGGTCAAACTCCTGTGCGCATTATTCAAGACGCTAAAAGACGAGAACTTTTCATATCAGAATACTCTGGTTTAGACGAAGTCGGGTTACCAATAAGACTATCTGGACCTTTGATTCAAAATCGAAGTGATTACTTTCAGCAAGTTGAACAAGCGCAAACAGCAGATAAGCAAACAACAGATAAGCAAACAACAGATAAGCAAACAACAGATAAGCAAACGGAAGATATCTGGCCTGAAAGGATAAAGGCCGCAAATCTCATCAGGTTAGCCGAGATAATGCGCAGTCACAAGAGAGAGTTCGCTGACGGGAGCGCACTATATTTACGACAACCAGATGTCAACCTAATGGCTTTGCAGAAACAAACATAGCATCTAGAAAGTAGTGTTTGAATGATCCGCAACGAAAAAGCCAGCATTAACCATATTGCACAAATATCTGAACTGGAGAAGCAGCTTTTTGGAAATACCGCATGGAGCGAAGAAACAATTGAAGCAGAAATCACTGGAGATCATCGTAGCTATTGGGTGTTGTTAGACAATTCCGATATGGTCATCGGATACGCGGGCGTGCTTCTGCTTGCCGGTGACGCCGACATCCAAACTATCGCAGTGTCTGCAACACATCAAGGTTTTGGATATGGGCGGGATCTGCTGAAACAACTTCTTTACGAGGCGCGAAAGAAAAATACGAAAAACGTGTTCTTAGAAGTGCGTGCAGACAACCAGGCTGCAATACAGCTGTATGAGAATGAAGGCTTCAAAAACATTGGGGTTAGAAAAGGGTACTATCAACCAGATGGGGTTGACGCAATAATCATGCAACTTGATCTCGCAAAACAAGCTAAGGAAATAGAATGAACCGGCAAAACCCTCTCGTTCTCGGGATTGAAACAAGCTGTGATGAAACAGGTGTCGGAATCGTCCGGGGAACGGAGCTCCTCGCAAACACAGTAGCTTCATCAATGGAAGAACATGCGCGATTTGGGGGAGTGGTTCCAGAGGTTGCTGCAAGAGCGCATCTCGAATCAATGCCTACTACCATCAGCAAAGCACTAAGCGAAGCGGGAGTCACCCTCGAAGAAATAGACGCCATAGCAGTAACTGCGGGCCCCGGCCTATCTGGAGCATTAATGGTGGGAATAGCTGCGGCGAAAGCGCTCGCAGTTGCTTCTGAAAAGCCACTCTATGCTGTTAATCATTTGGTAGGTCATGTTGGAGCGGATGTGTTAGATGCACAAAATGAAATTATTTTTCCGACCATAGCGCTACTGGTTTCTGGAGGTCATACATCACTGCTTCTGGTGCGAGATCTAGTTAGTGATGTGGAACTTCTTGGAGAAACAATAGATGATGCTGCTGGTGAAGCATTCGACAAGGTTGCCCGGCTTTTAAATCTGCCGTATCCAGGTGGCCCACATATAGACCGTATTGCTGAAAAGGGGAACCCCGAAGCTATTCGTTTTCCACGTGGATTAACGCTCCCAAAAGATCTAAAAAAACATCGGTACAACTTCTCCTTTTCAGGGCTTAAAACTTCAGTTGCAAGATGGGTAGAGAAATCTGAAGCGGCTGGCGAACGGATTGTAGTTGAAGACGTGGCCGCGAGCTTCAGAGAAGCAGTTGCCGATGTTTTAACTCGCAAAGCTATTGATGCCTGCATTGATAAAGGGGTGCCACGACTCTTGCTAGGTGGTGGTGTGGCTGCCAATAAAAGAGTCCGAGAGTTAGCTTCTGAACGGGCAAAAGCAGCAGGCATAGAGTTGCGGGTTCCGCCGTTAAGTTTGTGCACAGACAACGGAGCAATGATCGCATCCTTAGGTGCGCAACTCGTTATGGCGGGTAAAGAACCAAACGATCTTGGCTTTGGTGCTGACTCTACACTTCCGGTAACTGAGATTCAGATCCGCTCTACTAAGTAGGTTGTATGTTTGTTACCGACTCTTGTCATTATGATAGTTGCGTGTTTTTCGCCTTTTAAAGCTAAAGATTTACGAAGTGTCTGCGGATCAACATTGACTCCACGTTTTTTGATTTCTAGCGAGCCAATTCTTCTTGCACGCAAGTATTTTGAGAGATTTTTGGGTTTGCTAGGCACTTCATCGAGTATTCGAAATGCCGTCGCGAAATGGGTGTGATTGTAGCTATCAGAAGTGATGTAGGCGATATTATGGTCAAGCATCCCACCTCCGACTTCGGTAGCGACGTCTCCTATCAGACGGGCGCGAATAACAGCTCCGTCAGGTTCATATATATACTGGCCAACAGCTCGTGAATGGGCATCTTTAGCTGCTTCATCTGCAGCTAATTCATGCACCTGAGGGTTATCTTTAGAGCCCTGTAGTAACAGCACAGAACGCTTGATATTGTTGCGCTGTTGTGCACCAAACCACAACACGTTTTCAAGCACACTACCATTTGCTGAAACCCATTGTGCTTCAACGTCGTTTGGAATCATTTCATGCGGAAAACCGGGACCCAACTTAATTGCGCCACCATGTTTTCGGGCGGTTTCAAAGGCGAAATCGAGAGCCGGCGCGTAACTATCATATGAAATTCTTTGTGTGTTTTTATGGCCGGCTGTGCGTCTAGCCGGATCAAAGAAAACTGCTTGATCTGGGGTGAGTGGAATATCTTTTGCGTCTGCGTGAGTTAGCTTTGTGTTTTGATGCTCAAAAACATCAAGATTATGTCGAGCAATAAGAGCTGTAAGTTTATCTATTTCGACGGAGTGTACATCTAATCCGGCGTTTGCGAAGGCTAAAGACTGCGATGCCACACCGCAACCAAGGTCAGCGACAGATTCGCTACCTGATGTAATGAAACGTTTAGCGTGTTGATCGGCGACGGTCATTCTACTAGCCTGCTCTAACCCTGCAGACGTAAAAAGCATCTGTAACGCGTCACGACCAAACTTGGGTGTAGCTTTTTGTTGCAACTCAGCTTGAGTTAGTAAAGCTGAGATTTGAGCTGATGGGAGACCTTCATCACGTAGAAGCTTATTGAGGGTGAGGAAGGTCGCCCCATTAGAAAGAGCTTTTTGCAAGCGACGTAAAAAAACCCACCCGGTGGTGGAGAAGAGTATCTCCCAGCCGGGCGGGTTTGAGGCTTGACTATTAGTAATCGACAGAGCCGAATAGAGTCGCCATTGCTACAAAGTAGAAAATAGCAATGATTAGACCGATGAATGTAAAGACATAGCTTAGAATGAGCCCAGTCATAGCGAGCCCTCGACCACCTTCACCAGTTTTTTTGATTTGCCCTAGCGCCATGTGGCCAAGAACTATTCCAGCAATTGAAAAGACAAAAGCGAAGATGATTGACAGAATCGCTAAAACGTTTGTCTTTTGTGAAGGCGGTACCGTTGTCTGCGGCACGTACTGTGGGGCAGCCGGTGGGGCGCCGTGCTGGGGTTGTGGCGCTCCGTACTGTGGTGCGGCAGGTGGCGCATACTGAGGGGCTGCTTGCTGTTGGGGAGGTGTTGTAGGTGAAAGCGGAGACTCCGGTGGTGTCGGAGAAGCGCTTGAAGTGGATGGCGTTTCTGAGCCAGGTTCTTTGTTTTGATCGTTCATTGATCATTTCCTCTCTATAAACTGACCGAGCATGGCCAGGTTAGTTACTCAATTCTTACATATATGACACCGTGTTTGCGTAGTTAGTGTATAAACAATTAAACTTAGTGTTAGCACTCTCAAGGTGAGTGTGCTAAAAATTGACTGTCTATACTCGGACGAACAGTCCCCTTACTTTCAAGAAATGAGGTCAATCGTGTCGGTCGCAATCAAACCGCTCGAAGATCGTATTGTTATCAAGCTTGTAGAAGCTGAGCAAACAACAGCGTCGGGTCTAGTGATCCCTGATAGTGCAAAAGAGAAGCCACAGGAGGGTGAAGTTGTTGCAGTAGGCCCAGGCCGTATTGCTGACAGCGGAACCCGGATCCCCGTAGATATTAACGTAGGTGACACCGTCATCTACTCAAAGTACGGTGGTACAGAGGTTAAGCATGATGGTGAGGAGTACCTTGTGCTTTCAGCGCGTGACGTACTCGCTGTAGTTGGTTAAGCACATCTAGCGTATACCAAAAGAGGACCGTGCTTTGGTGCGGTCCTCTTTTGGTATACGCGCTAAGCTAGTCAAGTGAAACAAACTCGGGTTGGACTAGGGCTGGGGTTCACTGCTTACGCCCTCTGGGGCGCATTCCCGTTTTATTTCACACTGATAGCTGCAGTAAGTCCGTTTGAGGCCGTAGTTTGGCGAGTCACCAGCACATTCGCTTTTTGTGTAATCTTGGTAAGTATTTCAAAAACCTGGTTGCAGGTGCGGGGTATCCTGGCGAGTCCAAGGCTTCTTGGATGGTTCGCGCTTTCGTCAGTTTTGCTATATATAAACTGGCAAATTTTTGTCGCAGGGGTAATGTTTGGTCACATAATCCAAACTTCTCTCGGATATTTCATTAACCCCCTTGTGACCATACTTATCGGTGTGTTTATTCGTAAAGAGAAGCTAACTCGAATGCAGTGGCTCGCAGTCATGATTGCCGCAGTTGGTATCATCGCCGTTGCCGTCGGGTATGGAAGGTTCCCCTGGATCTCTATAGGGTTGGCGTTGAGTTTTGGGTTTTATGGTGCAGTGCATAAACACGTTGGTGCTGACATTCAGGGTTTGACAGGTCTCACTGTTGAGACTTTCGTTGCGATTCCGATTGCACTTGTACAAGGCATTGTTATTTTTCAATTGGTAGGTTTTACTGCGCACACGTTTGGGACCGGAATATTGGTTCTTGTGATGCTGAGCGGATTAATCACAGCGATACCTTTGATCTTATTCGGCGAAGCAGCAAGACGTTTGCCTCTCTCATATGTTGGTTTTCTGCAGTTTTTAACACCGATACTCAGCTTTTTATACGGGTATTTTATCGCTGGTGAAGAAATGTCATACACCAGATGGCTTGGCTTCGTAGCCGTATGGATAGCGCTTACGCTACTTATTTTTGATATGGTCCGACAAATTAAGCAAGCTCCAGTCGGATCGAAGCCCTCATTAAACACTGAGCCTATTCCTTTAGACTAGTTACAACGGTAACTCAAAATAAATCATTCGAAACGAGACTTCATGGAACAGCGAGATCCTTTCGCACTTACCGGCTTAACCTACGATGATGTGCTGCTACTTCCGGGGCACACAGATGTTATTC
>DATJCC010000066.1:0-28663 GCA_035514995.1 Microbacteriaceae bacterium | reverse complement strand
GTGAGCACCGACTCGCTTGTACCGTGATAAATAGGCAACCCGATTCCGAGGCTCGGATAGGTCACTTCGCCGATTACGGTCGAGCCTGCCTCGTCAACATTATTTAGACGCAAAAGTTGCTCATATTTAGCATAAGCGTTGTCATCTACTGCAACTGGTTCTGGTGTTAAGTAGGGGTCACGCAGCATGCCCGCTGGCATGCTTGAGTTATATTCTTGAGCGACCTGCAACGTTTGTGATATTTGTTGCGGATCAGCCTCAACCACACTGCTCGTATAACCCGATATCTCTGCATTGTGGTTTAGCCTCGCAAACCAGTCGGCGGCGCTCGAATAAACAAACACACCTATGCCAACCATTGCGAGAAATTGCAACAGGATTGATACTGCAAGTTTCTGTTGCTTCGCAGAGTTGGGGGTGCGCCCAGCTGGCACTAAGCTTGCAGCCTGATCGGCTTTAGACATAGTGTTTTGCATCTGACACACCCCCTTCTACTACGGAGAACCATGAAACAATTAATTAATTAGTGAGCAGCCTCTTCGTTGCGACGACGCACAATGAATACGACAGAGCCGACGATCGCTAGAACGATGATGGTGAGGAACACTGTGCCCATGCCACCCGTTAGTGGGAGCACGAAGCCCGTAGCGTTCTGCACGTTGAGGATCTCGGTTAGCAATGCACCACCAGTTACACCTGCAGGAGCAGCGGCATCGAGTGTTGGCTGTCCATTTGTGTCAGGGGTAAATGTGTAGATGTTACCGTCGCTCATAAGCAAAACAGCGATGGGCTCAGCTAACAACTGATGATCGGCAGGAGCTACGGTTTCACGTAACCAATAGACCTGGTAGTCGGCCGGATCACTAAGCACTACACCGTTAACAGTGTCTGAAGTGCGCACACCGTTGAATGACACACCACCGTTAGCAACACTTGTTTGTGCAGTTAGAAGCGGAGTTGCAGTGTCTGACACTGAATCTGCTTCGCTGGAATAAAGCTCAAAGGTTGCTCCTTCAAGGTCGCCGCCAGCAGCGCTCTTCTTTGTGAAACTGATTACGCCCCAGTTTGTTTGGGCTTCATTGGTTGTTGCAGTGATCTCGTTTGGTAAACTATCGTTTGTAACGACGGTTGCATTATTTTTGATTGCGGTGCCAGTTGTGGCATCGGGAGTTGCGTCGTCAACACTAGTGATCAAAGTAACTTTGACACGCTGACCATCATTACTTGCAGCTGTGAGCAGTTTGACCAAGCCAGTTGTTGTGAACGTGATGCTTACTCCAGCGCCGTCCACTGTGTAATCGTCACCAGCGATTAGCTGGTCGGTGCCAACAATCGAAGCTCCTGCAGAATCGATTACTTCTGCAACCGCGCTCACATAAGTGAGGCGTGGGTCAAGCGCGTCGGTGATCACAAAGCTTTCTGCTGCGATGAGTTCTACACCGTTTTCGATGCGTGGCACATCGCTTGTGATCGTCCAGGTGACGTTATCCCCTGTTTGGATCGCACCGCTGTCATTGACAGATTTCTCAGCGTCGATCTTTGAGTTCTTTGGGTACACATAAATGTGATCCAACCATGCATCACGGGCATCTGGATCGGTCATTGGTACAGCGATCAGAAACGGCGTTGATTCTGCCACAGAAGTGCTTGCGTTAGTAGCATCTTCGACAACATAGTAGAGACCCCATGGAGCGTTAGACCAGGTTGTCACACCGTTTAAATCAGTTGCAGGAAAAGCATGGGTAGCAGCTGCGTCTGGAAAACCTGCGCCTCCTAGAGCAGTCAAGGTAGCAGTTGTATCCATACCAGCGATTTCTTGCTGCCATGCATTCGTGCCAGCCGTGGCTGAAATTGGAACCTGATAATCGGTAAAAACAACACCGCTAATAGGTTCTGCACCTGTGGGCATTGTTGCCACAGTGCCCGTTGCGTTTTCTCCGGGTTCTACAGGTTGCGACCATTTGGTGATCGTAATTGCTGATTCTTCCGGTATCGGAAACGGAGCAGCGTTAGCTGCGACTGATCCGCCAATTAATAGCGCAGAGGCCGCGACAAACGCGCCCACTGTTGCGAGTAAGCCCCGCTTTTTTGTTGTTTCATGGTTTCTCCTTTATTTGAAACAAATTTAGATTTATGAGGATTGTGAAATTTGTAAATCGTTGTGCATATTTTTAGCTTTAGCTCTGCGAAGCAAAACGATGGCTGTGATTAATGCGAAGAATGCAGCTCCGCCACCTATAAGCAGGCCGTTGCCGAAACCGCCTGTCAGCGGAAGTGGCTGCAACTTCGCATCGAATATCGGCGCTGTCCAACCAGTCGGCATTATGCACATGGGTTGACTGTTAGGCGGTAACTGCCACGGGTTGACGCACTGTTTGCGGATGTCAGGAGTTCCTGAAATAACGCCTGCCGCATCTGGGGTAAATGATTCACCTTCGCCTAACACCGGCAACGACAATCGCCCCTGATAGTCATACCAGCCGCGATCGCCCGGGTGCAGATAATTTGGGGTGGGGATAGGAGGAGCAACCCACATTTTCATGGGCTGGGATAAAAGTTGATAATCATCTGGTGATTTCATTTCAGCAACCCAGTACGTACCAGGCTGGTTAGGGTCGTCTCGCCAGTTTGTGTCGTCGCCCCCACGTATATCTTGGGCGTGCCATGAGCCAACTGGTTGACCGTCTCTATCTGCTTCTGTGTGTATGAAAAAGAGACCACAGGTATCTAACAGCGGAACTTGATCGTTTGGGTTTGAATCATTATGAGCAGCACGAGCGGCATTAGCTTTTACAATTGAATCATAGACCCCGCCCGGTTGACGCGAATCATAATCCCAGGCAGGGGCACCGGTGCCCTGCCCCGGCAATTGAATCGGCATATCATCTATTCTGAATGTACCACCTGGACCCGTTGGCACTACCCTGTTATCTGCGCGGCAAAGCCATTTAGATGCGATTCCGTCTTCGGCTTCAGATTTTGAATCGGCAAGAACAAAGTGTGATTCTGGTAGGTCGTTGCCTTGTGGATTTTGTTCACTTACGACATCAGACCCTTGCTTCCAAAAATGGAAGAAGTTCTCTTCAAGGGTGTGGTAGGTTTTGCAGTCACTGAAGTTGGCGTCATTTGATATGTTTTCATCCCAGCCAGTAAACATGATTTCGTTATCAAGGTCGCTTATGCGGCATCGACTGGGCTCTATCTCTTGGTTGTTATTAAACGTTCCTTTGCTTGCAGCTGCAGTATTAACCCAAAAAGAGTTTGGTGCAGCATTGACCGGAGAATTATTAGTTTTGAGAAACGGCTGGGTTCCATTACTGTTTACAGGATCAGCGACCTGACCGACTTTTATTGCATATCCAACGATCGCATACGAGGCTTCAGCAGGAAGAGAAAATTCGGGTATCTCGAGCGTCCATGTCCCATTAAATGGTTGCCCTTCTGAGAAGCCAGCAGAAGCATTCGGAAAATCAGTGTTGAATGTCGTGTCTCCCACGTATTTCAGGTTTGGTTGTTTAATTGTGCCTAGAGTCGTGCCATCAACTCTTGATCAAATGATATCTTCTGCAGTGAGATGCTGTCTTTGCTCGTTATAGAAGCTTATTCCCCACGGAACAGTAACAGCTTGGGGCGCATTCAGATCCATAATCCCTGCAAAAAGGGCGCTCGTCATGTCATCTTTTAAGGTTATGCCTGAAATTTGCTCACCTTTAGCAAAGTTCGTTACGTACACACGATAATAGGTGTTTGCACCACTGTGCACCGCGGCTCCTTCCAAAGGCCGCGAATTCTTTTCAACACTCCAAGCTCGCACAGGGTGAGATGTACAAGAAGTGTCTGTGTCATTACAACTATTTGGCACCGCTCCACCAGTTTTTACCAAGTAGTTATTTAGCGCAAAACCTTCATTTGCGTTTGGCGCTGGGCCATTTGTTGATGTTCTCCCGAGCGGGTCATCATCGTTTGATTTCACTTTCACTTTAAACTCAACAGTAAGTTTGGTATAGGCCGGCACAACTCCTGCGATGTTTATGCTTTTAGTGGGTTTATCGTAAACAACTTGGCCACCCCAGTTACTGCCAGATGGTGTCAGGGCTACTTGCAAATCTGGGTTGTTGTCTGTCACATCTGCTGATGAGTCAAGCAGGTCGGCATCGTCGAGCACGTCATCTAAATAGTCTGTATAGTCAGTAGCGGCTTTTGCTGTGCCTTCGGTGTTATCAAAGGTCAGCTTGTATTCGACGATTGATTCTGCTGCAACAACGGTTTTAGTGACCGGGTCGGCGTCTTTTTTGACCTGCAAATTTGGCTTATTAGCCTGGTTCTTGTAGGTGCAGGTAAGATCGTTGCCCTTAACAACATTTAAATTTGCAGATTGGATTGCGCCCGTTAAAACATCAGGGGCCTGGTTATCACGCGTAATCTGCACCGCGTTTGGCTCCATCGGGGTGGAATTCGACCCTTGTGTTACTGCGCACTCTAGGTCGCGCCACGTGTAGCCGTGTTGCCACGGGTTAGCGCCTCCCGGTCCGGTTTCTGAAAGATCATAGGCTGGGTCTACCGCAACCGGAGCTTTAAAATACCCTGTACCGGGTGCACCTGGGATAGTAAATTTCGTTTTAGTGCCCGCGGCAGTAAGCAGCCAATCGTTACCAACGTTTGTCGCTCCTGATGCAGTAGTGTTATCAACTTGTTTCATCAAGGTTATATATGGAGGGCGATAATTGACTTCGCACCTCAGAAACTCGCCAGCTTTGACCAAGTTGAAGGCGGAGTTTTGTGGAGGAGCAGTAGCACTCGTTTGATTTTGGTTAGGCCAGTAAGAAGTTATTCCAGTCTGCGGATTAGTTTTAGAGCACTGCCAAGCTGTCGTGTATGAGCTAGCATTTGGATCAGTTGTCGAGCTCGCAAAATTTAGTTGAGTGCCCATGGTGCCTACCGGAATACCCTCAGTTTGTATATCAGAGAGGGCGACTGGCCCAGTTTCTGCTTTAAATATGCTCTGTCCCGAAATGGCTGAGATTTCAAAATTACCAGTTGATGACATGCCGTTAAGGTCTAAAATTCTATCGTCAACATTCACTTTAACTTCAGCTCGAGCAAAAATAACTCCAAAAGCAACGCCCTGTTTACTCTTGCCGTTGCTGTAATTCATTTGTTGCTCCACATTAAACGTTGCGTTTGTTGGGTGCGGCGCTGTCTGCAACATCGCTGTGCCCGTTTTTTGTGTTGGTTGACTGCTGCCAGCAACACAACTCGCACTAGTGGACTTCGCTGTTAGACCTGGCGTGTATGAGCCATTGCAAGCGTTGCCCATAGTTGACAGTTTGGTCGGGGTGCTAGACCCTGGGCTGTTTGGCAACCATCTGAAACCATCTCCGGTTGTGCTCCACGAAATACTTTCACCATTGTCAGTCGATTCTGCGTCTGCAACCACGATCCCAAATTCTTTTGTAGTTCCGGTGCCGTTTGGAGTTTTTCTTGAATACCGCCGAGCGAAACTTTCGTGTTTCCAGGTGAATTAAAGTTATTGTAAATCGCTGGTTTACCGTCAACCCCAGTATAGAAACTGTTGCCGCCTAAAGTGTTGCCAAGAAAAGCGCCTTGCGGGTATGTAGGAAAATCTTCAGCAAAAAGAGCTTTGGACTCATTATTTCCTGAACCCACGCTAGAAACCGTGGCTTCAAGGGTATACCCTCCAGGCAGCTCAACAGCTATGGGCCAGCCTGTGACGTTGCCATAGAAAGGACCGATATCTTGGTCTGCAACTCCACTGTTATAAAGGTTTTGATTACGGTTGTTGCGCGCTGCTTTCTGACTATTTGTGTCCGCTCGCTCTTGATCATAAGCTATGCCTGCTCTACCACAACCGGCAAAAGTAAGCTCACCATAGCTGGCGCCAAGTTCACTAACGTAGGTAGTCACTGTTCGAGAAAAATGAGTTGACGTCACACCCGTGGTCTCACGTTCTGGACATAGAGTGTTGTTATTGTACTGGGTTGAAGATATTGGTGTTGTTGAAGTTGATATGCGATGCCACTCGGTTGTGAATCCATCTAAATCGAGCCAGCAAAGAGACCCCGCATACGCACCAGTTCCAGGATCTGCATAGTGGCAACCTACTGCACCAGCGGCAAAGGCATCGGTGAGTTTTGTGGTGCTTGAGGTTGTTGGAGCAACGGTCCGATCGGATCGACGTTTGGACGATTAAAAGACTTGCCTATAGCGTCATCTGAAGACTCTGCTGAATCAGCGACTTCGGAATCCTCGCCTACCTCAGATTGCTGTGCAGGATCTATTGGAGGCTGAGTCTCAGCTGGTTGTTCTGAATCTGTATTTGAATCTGTTTCAGCATCCGCGGGATGATCGGTTTGAGTAGGAGATACAGCTTCTGGCACTTCGTCAAAAGTGTAGGCAACGTTGAGCACAACCGTCAATGTGTTCGAAGCGGCAATAATGTCGGCATCTGGTTGTACAGCCTCTATATGTGTAACATTCTGCTGATCAACACGCAGAGAGTAGATAACGCTCACATCTGTCGATCCTGGCTCGTGAGCCGGGGTGACAGTCTGCACCGTGTTCGCCGAAAGCGTCTCGAATTGGGAAGCGACTGCATCACCAAATAATATTGCGGTCGGCCAGAAATCAAGTTCGGCAGCTGTTGAGTCATCGCCAAGGTTCTTTGCGAGCAGTGATCCACTCTCTAAAACCTTGTGGTCACTCACCTGCTCAAGCTCTGTGTTTCCTGTGAAAGGCAGGACATCATCTGCCACTAGAATCTGCAAGATGTCGGGGTTTGAGGCATCTTGCGGGTTAGAGTTTGCTGAGTTTAGGTCTACCGCAGTGTCAGACACAAAAACCGAACCATCTGCAGTAGTAAAATAGATTTCGTTATCGCTAGCAACAATCTTAGTTATAGTAGCGCTGTCAAAAAAAGCCTGGTCGATTACTTTTGGGCTAAAGCTTGACGCATCTTTGCGCCATGCGACAACAGATCCAGTATTAGTAAGAGCAACGACTGCGAACTCAGTCTCAGCAACATGTGTAAACGCAGGAGCTTGATCTACAGACACCTCGACGATCTCGCCCCCGGAGGCTGAGCCGTTTGCGGGAGTGGCTGATCCGCTAGCGTTAAAAGCCTGCATGCTGTAGCTGCCATTTACAGTGGAATGCACCACAGGATCAGTCATTTTTGATTCTGTTGCATGCGTCATGGGTGCAGCAACCACAAGAGACGGGTTAGCAGTGTAATTTGCTTGAGCGGAGTCAGCTAATGGCAAACCAAAGCCTAGAGTCACGCTGAGAGCCAACACACCCGCGGTATAGATGCGCTTATTTATACGAACTTTAGATAGCGCCTTCAAATTCTCCCCCGAGGTTGCAACCGCTCACAAAACGTAAGATTAGGTGCCTATTTCAAGTCTAGAGAAAATAGCAAGGCCGGTCAAACTTTATTTAGATCTTGCCTTGGGGCCTATTTCAAGTTTCAAAACAATTCCGGATAAATGTCAGGTTCAAGTAATCAGTAAAGCAAAAACTGACGAGTGTTTTGCGATCTAGTCTCTGCTATCTCAACAATTAAATGATAGGAAGACCCGGCAGCTGGCACCTTATCGCGCTCATCATCGCAAGTGTCAGGCGCGCTACGGGTGCGGTCCCAAACAACCACATCAGTCTCAAGTGTTTGACCTGGCTCCATGCGCACAAGGTTTTTTGAAGACTCTGCTTGGCAATCAGTGGACTTCCAATACAACTCTTCACCGCTTTTAATTTCAAAAACCATTGTTGCGGTGCCAAGATCAGCATCGCACGCAACTTCAGAATGGTTAGTCACTCTAAGCGACAGCTCTGGGTAGGCGTCTGGACCATACTCCTCAGCGTCTGTGACCGCTTCTACGGCAAGTTTGCCGGGCAGACACGGCCCAGGTTTAAGTGGTTCGGGTTGCACGTTCTCTTGCGTTGCAGAATCTTCATCTTCTGATTTTTCAGTAGCCGCAGAGCCACCCGGAACGCTAGGCTGAGAGCTCGCTTTACCAGCACCAAACCAGCTAGCAACAGTAGCGGGGCCAGCAATAATCATCGTCAAAGTTACAATAACCGCGATCAAACCCGCAAACACCGTTATGCGCCGCCGCCTGTATACGCTCTTAGGCAACCGTCCCGGCCTTGCTTGGTCACTCATACGACCACACTAGCGCTTTCGAAGGTGTCTACACGTGTTTTAGACCGGCGTGCCGCCAGTGCCGATGACACATCGATGACGGGTCATCGACAATTACACAGCGCTATAAAAGCGGTGACATAAACATGAAATTAACTCTTTGTCATTTGCAAAGCAACCGCTTACAACACAACCGCTTATAACACAACCGCGTTTGTTCGACACACGATAGTGTTCGACACATTGTAGTGTGTGAAAGTAGTGTGAGAAAAGTTTGTTTAGGCGAGCCGTTTCAGCATACGGGTGTTGCCTAAAGTGTTTTGTTTCACTCGTGCGAGATCTAAAAACTCTGCAACGCCGTCGTCTGGGGAGCGCAAAAGCTCAGCATAAACATCAGCCTCTAAAAGTTCGCTAGAAGGTTCAGCTAGCTCTTCGAAACCGTGGCTACCAAAAAACTTTGTTTCAAAAGTTAAACAAAAAAGCTTCGAAAGTCCTAACACCCTCGCCCGCTCTTCAAGCGCATCAAGAAGCCGATGTCCTACACCAAAACCTCGCCAGCGCTCTACCGTAGCGATTGAACGAATCTCGCCTAGGTGTTCCCACATGACGTGCAAAGCACCAAAACCGGCTATTTCGGGCTCTTCATCTCTGCTATCAGCTGCGCCTATTTCGGCGATCATAAACTCTTGCACATGCTCATACAAAACCACAAGGTCTTTACCGAGCAGTATGCGCTCTTCAACCATCGGCTGCATAAGGTCAGCAATTTTGCGCACATCGCTAGTACGGGCTGGGCGAATCTTTATTTCGTAATTCACCCAACCAGTCTAGCGTTGATAGTTAGAGCTGTTTAAACCTTAGAGTAGGTCTGGTGTTGCCGCGGTCGAAGCAGCAGCTGCGGCGGCAGTTGCAGACGCTTCAGCAGCATCACGGTCAGTGTTGCTTTCAACTTCAAACTGAAACTCTCCGTCAGCAAAGTCAACTCGCACTAAATCACCATCGTGAAGCTCGGCGTTTAAAATCTTCTCTGAGAGCGGATCTTCAACTAGCTGCTGCACAGCACGACGTAGCGGTCGAGCACCAAGAGATGGGTCGTAACCAACCTCAGCGAGACGCTCCCGCGCCGCATCAGAAACTTCAATGCTCATCTGGCGGTCTAACAAGCGATCTGCAAGAGCCTTAACAAAGAGATTAACAATCTGCAAGAGCTCTTCGCGAGACAACTGCGGGAAGACAATAGTGTCATCAACACGGTTCAAGAACTCTGGCTTAAAGTGTTTCTTCAGCTCCTCCATGACCTTGCCTTTCATCAGGTCATAGGTTGCTGTCTCGTCACCCTCAATCTGAAAACCAACCGGTCCACCAGCTATTCCCTTAGAACCTAGGTTTGTTGTCATGATAATAACAGTGTTTTTGAAGTCAACCACTCGCCCCTGACCATCGGTCAGACGACCCTCTTCAAGCACCTGCAAGAGTGAGTTGAAAATATCTGCGTGGGCTTTTTCAATTTCATCAAAAAGCACTACAGAGAAAGGTTTGCGGCGCACCTTTTCGGTGAGCTGCCCACCCTCTTCAAAACCAACAAACCCTGGAGGAGCACCAAATAGGCGTGAAACAGTGTGCTTTTCGCCATATTCTGACATGTCTAGTGAGATGAGTGCGTCTTCATCGTCAAACAAGAACTCTGCCAAGGCTTTTGCGAGTTCAGTTTTTCCGACACCTGTGGGTCCCGCAAAAATAAACGAACCTGATGGGCGTTTCGGGTCTTTAAGCCCTGCCCGCTGACGACGGATAGTTTTTGAAAGCGCCGAGATTGCTTCGTTTTGACCGATCACTCTCTGGTGCAGAGCCTCTTCCATAAAACGAAGACGTGCGGTTTCTTCTTCTGTAAGTTTGAAGACAGGGATTCCGGTCGCGTTGGCCAACACTTCAGCGATTAGGCCTTCATCGACGACACCACCGGTTTCAACTTCACCCTTACGCCATTCTTTTTCACGACGCAAACGTTCACCAATGAGCTTCTTTTCTTGGTCGCGTAACTGTGCGGCCTTTTCAAAGTCTTGCCCCTCGATCGCAGCTTCTTTATCAGCACGAACAACAGCGATCTTTTCGTCAAATTCCCGCAACTCTGGTGGGCTCGACAAGATCGAAAGCCTCATACGTGCCCCAGCCTCATCGATCAAATCGATTGCTTTATCTGGCAAGAAACGGTCTTGTATGTACCGGTCCGAGAGATTCACCGCAGCTTTAATCGCATCATCTGTTATTGACACTTTATGGTGTGCCTCGTAACGGTCACGCAAGCCCTTCAAAATGTTGACGGAGTGCGGGATTGATGGTTCATTAACCTGAATTGACTGGAAGCGTCGCTCAAGAGCCGCATCTTTTTCAAAGTGTTTACGGAACTCATCGAGTGTTGTCGCACCGATAGTCTGTAGTTCACCGCGTGCAAGCATCGGCTTCAGAATGTTTGCTGCGTCGATAGCTCCTTCGGCTGCTCCAGCACCAACAAGGGTGTGGATCTCATCAATGAAGATGATGATGTCACCGCGGTCACGAATCTCTTTCATAACCTTCTTCAGACGCTCTTCAAAGTCACCGCGGTACCTTGAACCTGCAATGAGTGAGCTTAGATCAAGCATATAGAGCTGCTTATCTTTCAAAGTTTCTGGTACTTCGCCGCGCACAATCGCTTGTGCAAGACCCTCAACAACAGCGGTTTTACCAACGCCTGGTTCACCAATCAAGATCGGGTTATTTTTTGTGCGGCGGCTGAGGATCTGCATGACACGCTCGACCTCTTTTTCACGCCCCACAACAGGATCAAGCTTGCCCTCCCTGGCAGCTGAGGTGAGGTTTTTACCGAACTGGTCAAGCACCTTTGAGCCCTTATCAGGGTGAGAGCTCTCGCTCGCACCGACAGAGACAGACTCTTTACCTGCCTGGTATCCAGAGAGCATCTGGATCACTGTTTGGCGTGTACGGTTTAGATCTGCTCCGAGCTTAATGAGCACCTGAGCGGCGACTCCCTCACCCTCGCGCAAAAGACCCAGCAAAATATGCTCGGTGCCAATATAGTTGTGGCCGAGCTGAAGAGCTTCACGCAGTGAGTATTCGAGCACTTTTTTGGCTCGCGGGGTAAAAGGGATGTGACCGGCTGGGGTTTGCTGCCCCTGCCCGATAATGTCAATTACCTGCTCCCGCACAGCGTCTAAAGAGATGTCGAGTTGGCCGAGAGCTTTCGACGCGACACCATCACCCTCTTGAATAAGCCCAAGCAGAATGTGCTCCGTGCCAATGTAGTTGTGATTGAGCGATTTGGCTTCTTCTTGTGCGAGCACGACAACGCGACGAGCCCGGTCAGTAAACCTCTCGAACATGATTCCTCCTTTGTGGGTGGTGATTTTGGGGTCATCACCCGTCATGTCTATAAGCGTAAACTGGCAAGCTTGGGTTTTGGTATTTGTTCGCCACAGGCGTGACTATAAACCTGTTAACGAGCAGGTGGTTCACTAAACATCTTCATTTGCGAAGCGTTTAGCCCAATATGCAGGCTCTACTTCCATCGAGGATCGTCATATCACTGTCCCGAGTGTCAGTTTGAAGTAAATATGCTACCTGTGAGGTTCGCCTAACTTCGTCACATGTGAGCATCAAATACTATTGCTAAGAGCTATTGGAGTGCAGAAGTGAGCCGCGCAAGATTGTCTAGCAGTTTAGAGCGAAGAGGTTGTGTTGACCACTCTTCTAGTGTGAGTTCTCGTGAGTTTGCGCGGTAAAAGTCATTAACCTCGTCGAGTTCACGCACAAAGTCTGCCCCGTTGACAATCATCGAGACCTCCATATTGAGACCGAATGAACGCTGATCCATGTTTGAAGAACCAACCACAGCAACTTCACTGTCAATCGTAAAGTGTTTGGAATGCAAGATGTACGGCGGCTTGTACATCATGATACGCACTCCCGCACGTAGAAGCTCTTCATAATAGGAACGCTGCGCATGGTAAACAACCGGTTGATCACCAATCTCTGAAACAAAAAGCTCGACATCCACTCCGCGCGCCGTTGCGGCACGTAGCGCATTCATTATTGAGCCGTCTGGCACAAAATACGGGCTGGTTATGCTAATGCGATTGTTGGCGGTATACATGAGGGCTACAAAAACCTGTAAATTATTTTCGTTAGCATAACCGGGACCGCTGGGCACTATCTGGCAGTTGAGACTACCGGGTTTAGAAGTTTCAGCTTCATTAGGGTTGAGGTGTTCCAAATATTCGTCAGTTTCGATGAACCAATCACCCTGAAAAACAGCTTCAAGCCCCAAAACGACCGGGCCCTCAAGCTCCACCATCAGATCTTTCCAGTGCAAACCGCGCTTGATGTTAGACCGTTTATTGTAGTTCGAATCAACAATGTTTTGTGAACCCATAAAACCGATTTCCCCGTCGACCACAAGTAGTTTGCGGTGGTTGCGCAGGTCGGGCCGCTGATACTGTCCACGAAAAGGTCGCACTGGAAGCATATATGCCCATTCGACACCCATGCTATCGAGCGCTTCACGGGTGCGCTTTCGACCGGGATTTCGCACAGCTGATACATGGTCTAGGAGCACACGCACCTCAACACCTCGTGCGACGGCCTCCCCCATAGCTTCAAACAGGTCTTCAGTGGTTGTGTCAAGCACAAAAATATAAAACTCTATGTGCACATAGCGCTTTGCTTTGCGAATAGCTTCAGCCATCCAAGCAATCGATTCATCATAGTCAATCGTTATTTTGGCTGTGTTGCCTTTAAGCATCGGCTGTGCGCCAAGTTCGGTTCCCAGTTTTACGACCGAAGCAAGTGACGCCGAAAGACTCTCAACAGGTGTCGTCAGTGACTGTTTTTCACGTTTTGCGATTCCAGAAACAAGCTCATTGATAGTGACTTGCTTATCAGTTCTTGTTTTGGGTAATTTGTTGTGACCAATAAATAAGAAAAGAAGCATCCCAGGAATTGGCAACCAAAATATAGCCATCAGCCAGGCCATACCTGCGGTCGGGCGTCGGTTCCTTGGCACAACAAACAAAGCTGTTATTCGGATTACGGTATCGACAATTAGTACCGCTATTGTCCAACCCAGGGCTAAGTTTGCCGTGATCAAAAACCCTCCGTAGAGTCTTACCTGCTAGTTCAAATATCTAACATTAAGACTACCCTGAAGTGAAGGTTTAGGCTTTAGGTGGAAGTCCCGCTTTTTGTCGCTCTTCTTCTTCAATGTTTTTAAAGATTTTACGTTCAGTTCTATCTGCTCTCAAGATTGAACGAAGAACCCACGCAAAAAATATACCTACCAGAAGTGTTGGGGTTATAGCCCAAAGAGATGCGGTGAAGGTTTCCATGGTTTTATGCTATCTATTAATGCTGAGTGGAAGCTCTATTTAACGAGCGGAAAAAGAATGGTTTCACGAATACCAAGACCGGTTAGAGCCATGAGCAAACGATCCATCCCCATGCCCATACCACCTGAAGGAGGCATGCCGTGTTCAAGCGCCCGTAAAAACTCTTCATCGACGCGCATCGCTTCCGGGTCACCGGCTGCGGCCTGCTCTGCCTGCTCGACAAAACGTTCCCGCTGAACAATTGGATCTATGAGCTCGGAGTAACCTGTCGCTAGCTCAAACCCACGAATGTAGAGATCCCACTTTTCAACTACGCCCGGCTTCTCGCGATGCCAGCGTGTAAGAGGGCTTGTTTCGACCGGAAAATCCATAACAAACGTGGGTGTTGTCAAACCATCTTTCACAAAGTGCTCCCAAAGCTCCTCCACAAGCTTTCCGTGGTTTGGCAGATGAACTTCGACACCCACACGGTCAGCAATTTCTTGCAAATCAGCTACCGGGGTGTCAGGCGTAATCTCACGGTCTACGGCTTCAGAGAGCGTGCCATACATCGAGATGCGATCCCAGTTACCGCCTAGATCAAAGTCAGTTCCATCAGCCCAACGAACCGTGTGTGTGCCTTCGCGCTCGGTTCCTTCATTTACCGCGAGCGCAGAGTTCTGTATCAGCAACTGAGTTAGATCAGCGACTGAATTATAGTCGCCGTAGGCTTCATAGCATTCGAGCATTGCAAACTCAGGGCTGTGTGTTGAATCTGCGCCTTCGTTTCTGAAGTTTCGGTTGATCTCAAAGACTCGTTCGAGTCCGCCAACTACCGCTCGCTTCAAAAAGAGTTCGGGGGCGATGCGCAAATATAATTCCATATCAAACGCATTTGAATGAGTCACAAAGGGTCTGGCTGAGGCCCCTCCGTGCATGGTTTGCAGCATTGGGGTTTCGACCTCCATGAAGTCGCGTGCGGCAAAAGTTTTGCGCAAACTCGCCATTGTTTTGGCTCTGGTGGCAACGTTGATGCGCGCCTGCTCACGCACAATCAAATCGAGATAGCGCTGACGCACACGTGTTTCTTCGTTTAGCTCTTTGTAAACATTTGGTAGCGGAGCAAGCGCTTTAGCTGCTATCTGCCATTCGGTGACCATAACCGAGAGCTCACCTCGTTTTGATGAGATTACTTCCCCTTTTACAAAGAGGTGGTCGCCTAAATCTACGAGTTCCTTATAATCTGCAAGTGACGCTTCGCCGACCTCAGCGAGACTCACCATAGCTTGAATTCGGGTGCCGTCGCCCGCTTGCAGCGCGGCAAAGCAGAGCTTTCCGGTATTTCGGCTGAATACAACTCGGCCAGCAACTGCGACTGTTTCGCCTGAGCGCTGATCGTTTTCTTCTTCGAGATGGCCGTACTTTGCGCGCACCTGTTTAATTGTGTGAGTGACTGGAACCGATACCGGGTATGCCCCACCGCTGAGCCCACCTTCAGCATTGAGTTTTTCGCGCTTTGCTATACGCACAGCTTTTTGTTCAAACACTTCTGCTTCTAGTTCATCGGCAGTTAGCTCATCTTTGTTGGTATCGTTCGTCACTGTTTTCCTTATTTGCGGCTGTTGGAGGCATTTATTTGCAGTTTAAGACCCCAGATAAGTCTACCCTGCCCATTAATCTGAATGCTCAACGACTGCCACCCCCAACAGCTGCAAGTATTGCTATATAAAGCTTGAGCCGCGATCTACAAACCTAGATTGTTAAGGTGTTCTGGATCTAGAGGGTCGACTGGTGCGCCGAGAGCTTCATCTAAAGCTGCGCGAGCTAGAGACCCTACAGTGCGCCGAGTGTGCTCCAACCCTAACTCTTCGAGCGAGGTTAGCGCCTGCTTTGCCAGGGTCATAGTTAGGGTTGATAGGGCGTCACAGGCATCAGCGTATGCTGCTCGACTAGCTTCGGCGACGATTACCGGCTCTGCTCCCATTTCTACTGCGAGCGCTTGAGCTATTGGGAGCACTGGTGTGGGTGCTGTCACTGCTATCGTTGCTTCCTGCATGCGTGCCAGGTCTAGGCTTGTGCCGGTGAAAACCATTGCTGGGTGAAAGGCTATAGGTATTATCCCTGAGGCCATCGCTGGCTGAAAAACCCCGAATCCGTGTTCGGCTGAGGTGTGCAACACAATTTGACCAGCTTGCCACGTGTCTGTGTCTGTTAATCCTTGCACAAGGCCTGGTAATTCCTTGCTCGGCACGGCAAAGATTACGAGCTCTGACCTTTTGACTACATCGTCAACAGCAAGCACCGGAACACGAGGCAAAAGCACATCGAGTCTTTCACGCTCAGCGTCTCCGACAGCTGAAATAGCGACTATCTCGTGACCCGCACCCGCCAGCGCCATTCCAAGCACCGGCCCGACCCGACCCGCGCCAATAACACCTACGCGTAACCTACCTGCTTTCATCGCCACTCCGATCAAGGGTCGAGTATTGTGACCGCAAAATTTCTCGTTCGATTTCGAAGAAAAGCTCCAGCGCTGTCTCTTTTTCTATTCCCCGCGCGGTTACAATCACGGCACCCATCACGGTGTGCACGTGCAGTGAGGCTAGCCCCAGCATATAGTGCACAAACGGTCTGGCAAAAAGCACAGACTGAGCCCTGCTAAGAGGCATAATTATTAGGTGGCGGGTGAAAAATCCGCGGCGAATCCGCACCTGTGCATGATGTTGGGCAAACTTGCGCAGTTGGATGCCGGCGCGGGCCCGCCCGAACAACAGCACGAACCAGGCTCTTTTTGGCGCCTTTGTATAGCCCTCGTTTGAGTGCAACAAAGCTTCAGCGAGTGCTGTTTTCTCTTCTTCATCTACTACCTCTGGTAACAGCAGTGTGAGCACTCGCATAACCTCATCGACACCACCCACTGGAAGCAAAATGTTTTGAAACATTGACTGATTACTGCTACCACTAATGCTTGCGGTTCCTGCGGTCGTCACACGCACTCGCCACCACCCAAAGAGCCGCCAACCCAGGGGTTGTAAAACATCAATCGCGTGTATGCGGTGGCGCGGAATCGTTTCGGTTGAGGTTGCTGTGAGACCCGATCCTGTGCGCACCCCATTTGCTGTTTCTGAAATCGTAAAGCGAAAGCCTTTATTAAAACGGCTGAATGACACCCCAAAAAGTGCGATTACTCCTGGGATGAGCGCGGCTAGGATCCCCCACCCCCAAAACATCGCAGCGATAGGCACCGCAGCTGAAAGAGTAATAAATATTATTGCTTCATTGCTTAGGAGTGTCGAAGCAAGAAGCCTACCTGTTGGAACTCTTACTATTGAGTCTTGGGCCCACGGCTCGATATCTTCGTCAGCTATTTCTTCTAACCTGCGCTGTAGCTGTGGAGTTTCAATAGCAGTTGCATAATCTGTTGACGGTACAGCCGCCTCAGGGGCAGCAGAACGTAAGATCTCATCACGAACTTTTTTAGCGTCTGCGTTGGCTAAGTATGACAGAACAGCGTTACCGCCCTGCCCGCCGGTTTTCACATCAATGCGGGTTAACCCAAGCATGCGAGCGAGAAGGGGGCGTTGTAGGTTTACACTCTGTATTCGCTCAAGTGGTGCTCTTCTGCTTTGGCGAAACAAAATACCTTTGCGGGTTTCAACAGCTTCAGCAGTGATGCGAAAAGAGTGGAATCTCCATGAAAGCCACGTCGTTAGTGCGACGAGTAAAACAATACCAAAAATGATCGCCACGGCTAGGAGCAATAAACCGTTTTCGATAATTGAGTCGATTGGGTCGTTGCCCTCCCATTGGCCAGCTTCATCGCCAGCCCATTCGTTCGGTAGAAACATCCAAACAATACGGTCGCGCAGGTTTGCAAAAATAATACCGACAATAATCACAAATGTCAGCCCACCCTGCAAAAGAGGCGAAAGTGGGTGCAAGCGGCGCCATTCTGAAGCTGCTTGATCTTTAGAAGTGGCTTCTTCGATCACAACCCCGACCGTCTCGTTTCAGCGAGATTTATGAGTTCGTCACGCAGTGTTTCTGCCTCTGCAAGTGTGAGCCCGGGCAGATTGACACCAGAGCTTTGTGAAGCTGTAACAAATTTTAAAGTTGCCAGCCCAAGAGCTCTCATTAGTGGACCCCGGCTGATGTCTACAAGTTGGAGACGTCCGTAAGGAACTGCCACTATTCGTTCAAACATTATGCCGCGGCGAAAAATGAGGTCGTCATCACGCAAAATATAGCCGATTGCACGCACTCTTCTGAAAGAGAAAAAAGAGTTTATGAATAAAATCGTTGATACTGCGGCGGGAGCGTAAGCCGCGAATGGGACAGCGTTATTTTGAGAAACCACAATGATAAACGCGACCACACCACCGAGCGCTATCGCAAAAAACAGGTTCATAATTAAATCGACAACTGCATACTTTGATGAAACCCGACGCCAAGCCGGATCGTGACGATCAAATATCGCTACGTCTAATTCTGTTTCTGTTTCTGTTTCCCGCACAGAACAATCTTATCTTTGTCTGTTGTGATATTCGATCAGGCTGTCTCTGGAGCATCTAGTTCTTGCGCTTCATCATCGTCTTGTGGAGGAACTCTACAGACAGACTCTGCATATACTCCAGCTACAAGTAGCAAGATTCCTGCGATAAGAGTTGCAACCATCGGGATCCACACACCAGCTCGCACACCGACCGTGCGGCCAATAACTAACATCAGAAGACCCACAGCAAAACCAGCAAAAAGCACTCCTGTTATCTGTGACGCACGTGCAGCCGCAAGAAGCCTAACTGCATGAAAAGGGTTGACCCTTTCTCCGTCTTTATGCTCGATCGCACTCTTCAATCGGAGCGCTAAAAAAGTCAACAATGCCGCGATGACCAACAAAGATGACGGTAGTGAAATGGGGGGAGAAAAGGGCGCATACCCTGCTCCTGAGCGCCATTGCTGCCAGAGCAGACCGACTCCCAAACCCAATATTGTGGCCACTCCAAGAGTAGCCGCGTTAAACTTAGGGGCAGGTTTCATGAGTCACCCTCTGCCTGCTCACGTTCGTTGTAAGGCCAAGTTGTATCACCAATTTTTGCGAGCAGCTCAGCCACCCTACCATGCCCCATGAGCACAGCTTGTGGGTCTAGTTCGAGCCATGGTGAGAGCACAAAATCGCGTGCGTGAGCACGCGGGTGTGGTACTTCTATGCGCTCATCTTTGATAGCTTTACCACCGTATAAAATTATGTCAATGTCTAGCGTTCTGTCGCCCCAACGCACTTCGCGTGTGCGGCCATACTTGTTTTCTATGCTCTGCACAACATTTAGAAGCTCGTGTGGACCCAAAGATGTGGTTGCCTGCAAGACTGCGTTTAAATATTTCGGCGCAGAAGGGTCGGGGCCTTCTAAACCATAAGCTATGGTCTCTCGAAGTGGCGATAATTTTATGTCATTGATTCTTGGGGTGTTTGAGAGATCTGCAACGGCTGCGCTAATTGTTTCTTTACGATCGCCAAGGTTTGCACCTAAAGCGAGTAGGACCGGTGTCATCTGCAAAATCATTTTAATTCACACTGTCTTGAATTCGAAAGGACTGTAATAGAGAAAGCTTCGTATTAGCAAAGACCTCGTAATAGAAAAGGGGTTTATTAGAGAGGATCCCATAATCATAAAGATCTCGTTATAGACACTGAAACATCATCAAACTTAGCTGCGATTGGGGCGTCTGGTTTGTGCACTGTCACACGCACCTCATTTGTCGCTTTGAAGGTGAGCGCCACCTGAGCGACCCGATCAGCGAGCGTTTCTATCAGGTCGACAGGGTCGCGTTCAACCGCCTGAACTACTTTTTCGGCTAGCTCACCATAGTGCACAGTTTCGGCGAGAGCATCACCAGATATAGCTGGCGCCAGATCAGTAAAAACCTCAATATCGATAAGAAATCGCTGCCCGTTTTTTCTCTCGAAATCAAACACCCCGTGGTGGGCAAAAACTTCGAGCCCTGTCAGCTTGATCACGTCGGCACGCTGAGTTTCAAGTTGTGGTTTTGCTTTGGCCGGATCTCCCCAAAGCCGCACCACTTCAAGCGCCTGCGCGCTCCCAAGCACATCGTGCACTCGAACTAATTCGATGCCTTCACGAGCCGCAAGTGCTGTTACTGTCGATGTTGGTAGATCCCGATCGCTAAACTCGCCTGCAGATCCGGTGGTGCCAAACACAATTTCACCGAGCATTCGCTTTCGAGAAACACCCACGCAAACAGGAAACCCTAAAGCTTTGAGCCGCTCTATTTCACGCAGAATTTGCCATGATTGTTCGGCATTTTTGTCGAAGCCGAGCCCCGGATCAAGAATAATTTTGTTTGCAGGCAACCCTGCAAGTATTGCCGCTTGGGCTTGTTTTTTTAGAGCGTCACACACTTCAGCAACAACATTTTTATAGTCTGAGCGGGAATGGCTGAGATCTGGCACTCCCCTCCAGTGACCGATTATATATTTAGTGCCGTGCTCCCTTGACAGCTCTGCAACTGTTTCATACATTTGTGCATCATACGTTCCCCCAGAGACATCATTCACAAAACTGGCACCAGCCAGAACCGCTACCCTTGCCGTGTCTGCTCTGATGGTGTCTATCGAGACAGTAACTCCAGCACTTGCCAGGGCTTCAACAACAGGGATCGCTCTTTGCTGTTCTTCAAGCGCCCCGACCAGCTCAGCTCCTGGTCTTGTTGACTCTCCACCGACATCAACAACGCTAGCGCCTGCTTTTTTCAGTGCCAGACCGCGAGCGACAGCCTGCTCAAGATTTTGAAGTTGCGCGCCATCACTAAAAGAGTCTGGGGTGACGTTTATGACACCCATCAGTTTAGTGCCGACGCTCAACATCATGAACCCTCTGTTGCAGGGCCTGTTGTATCACCACTACTTGCGTCACCAGTGTTGTTACCACCGAGATGTTGGTCATCGTTCTTAGGGTTTTGAGCCTCATCACCTTCGGGGGTTTGAGTCTCATCATTTCCAGAAGTTCGAGACTCATCAGTGTTTTTAGGCTTTTGATCACTGGCTGAGAGGGAATCAGTGCGCACAGCTTTTGGTACATCAACTGGAGGTCTCATTGATACTGGTCTGTCTCCGCTAGAGAGCCAAACATCACGCGGTTTAACTTTTTTAATGTCTTTAAAAATTTCAGCGATTTGATTGTGATCTAGAGTTTCTTTTTCAAGCAGTTCCAGCGCCAAACGATCTAAGATATCCCGGTTTGCGCTCAAAGCTTCGTAAGCTTCATCGTGAGCTATCTCTAGAAGAGCGCGGATCTCCTCATCAACTCGCACCGCAACTCCCTCAGAGTAGTCACGAGTTTGGCCAAATTCACCGAGATAGGGTGAAGCCTGGGCTTGACCTAGTTTAACCGGACCAATAGATGCTGACATTCCGTAATCAGTAACCATTTTGCGGGCGGTAGATGTTGCCTTCTCAATGTCATTCCCAGCTCCTGTTGTAGGGTCATGAAAAATCAGCTCCTCAGCCACACGGCCACCAAGAGCATAAGCGATCTGGTCTTGAAGCTCATTACGACTGATCGAATATCTGTCTTCGAGAGGCATCACCATTGTGTAGCCTAAGGCCCTGCCACGAGGCAGAATGGTGATTTTTGTGACCGGGTCGGAATTGTGCAGAGCAGCAGCGACTAGAGCGTGGCCGCCCTCATGATATGCAGTTACGAGTTTCTCTTGGTCTTTCATAACTCTGGTGCGGCGCTGTGGCCCAGCAACGGCACGGTCTATAGCCTCATCGAGAGCGCGGTTGTCGATCAGTTGCGCTCCGGAGCGTGCCGTGAGTAGTGCCGCTTCATTTAAAACGTTTGCGAGGTCTGCGCCAGTGAATCCTGGTGTTTTGCGCGCGATGATCTCAAGATCTACGTTCTGGGTTAAAGGTTTGCCTTTTGCGTGCACCTGTAATATTTTCAAACGCCCAGCCATGTCTGGCGCGTCAACACCGACCTGCCTGTCAAATCTTCCCGGGCGCAAAAGAGCAGGATCGAGCATGTCTGGACGGTTGGTTGCCGCAATCATAATCACGTTTACCCCAGGTTCGAAACCGTCCATCTCTACCAACAGTTGGTTTAGGGTCTGTTCGCGTTCATCATGGCCACCGCCCATTCCTTGGCCGCGTCGCTGACCGACAGCATCAATCTCGTCGATAAAGATTATCGCTGGAGCATTTTGTTTAGCCTCTTTAAATAGATCTCGCACTCGGCTCGCGCCGACACCAACAAACATTTCAACAAAATCAGAGCCTGAAATTGTGTAGAAAGGAACAGCAGCTTCACCAGCGACAGCTCTAGCTAGAAGCGTTTTTCCTGTTCCTGGCGGGCCATAGAGAAGCACTCCCTTAGGAATTTTTGCTCCAACAGCCTGATAACGTTTCGGGTTTTGTAGAAAATCTTTTATCTCACCGAGTTCGTCAACAGCCTCATCTGCACCCGCAACATCAGCAAAGGTAACCTGTGGAGTTTCTTTAGAAACAAGTTTGGCTCGTGACTTACCAAACTGCATAACTTTGTTGCCACCCTGCATTGATGAAATCATCCACCAAAAGAAGAGACCGATAAGTAGCAGTGGTAACAAGAATCCAAGCATTGAGAGCCAACCGCTGGGTTTAGGAACCTCGTCTGTAAACCCTTCTTCGGGGGCCGCTTCTGTTATCGCATCTAGTACAGCTTCACCACGTTGCGAAACGTAGTAAAAAAATACCTCTTTGCCATGCTCTTTGTCAGCTTTTACGAGCTCGAGGTTGACACGCTGGTCACCGTCGATCATTGTCGCTGCAAGCACATTAGAGTTGGCTAACATTTCGAGCCCCTCTTGTGTGCTTACTTCGCGCATGCCACCGCCCGAGAGAAGCGACCATCCAAGCAACACAATTAGCGGTGCAAGAATCAGGTATATTAAGGGTCCTTTAAAAAAGCTTTTGCCCTTAGCTGGGGTTTTTTCGGCCAAACTGGCGCCTCTCATTCACAAAACTGCTGAACATTCTTGGTTCGCTTTAATAGTTAACTTCGAGACTACCCGACTCGGGCGTGTCTTCCCTATGTTTTAGCCGAAGGCGAAACCAATCATTAATCTTCATAGACGTGTGGAGAAAGCACCGCGACGTCACGAAGATTTCTGTAGTCCTCTGCGTAATCCAAGCCATAACCCACAACAAATTCAGGGGGTATATCAAAACCTACATATGTCACTTCAATATCAACCTTCAGTGATTCTGGTTTGCGCAACATTGTGCATATGTGCACAGATTTAGCGCCTCTTGTTTGCAGGTTTTCTTTTAACCAAGAGAGGGTCAGCCCAGAATCAATGATGTCTTCGACTATGAGCACGTGCCGGTCGCTTATATCTGTATCTAGGTCTTTCAGAATTCGCACAACGCCACTAGATTTGGTTCCGGCTCCATACGAAGAGACTGCCATCCAATCCATTTGCGCGTGAAAGCGAAGCTCCCGAGACAGATCTGCCATAACCATAACTGCACCTTTTAGCACACCAACGAGCAAGGGAGGCTCGTCAGCATAATCGCGTTCAATCTCGCGAGCTATTTCGGCTAGACGAGTCTGCAACTCGGCTTCTGTGTGCAGAATTTTTGTAAGATTATCGCCAAGTTGCTTGGAGTCCATCTCTTTCCTCTTTCTCAGTGAATGGTTTTAACAGTGCGAGTGGTTCTACAAATACGAGTGGTTTTAACAGTACGAATAGTTTTAACAGTGCGAATGGTTTTATAAGTACGAGTTGTTTTCCAGTGCTCTTTATAATATCTTGCATCAAAGATAAAACGGTTTAATTGCGCTCAGCCGACCGCATCTGCCGAACCTGGGGCTGCGGTAAAAACAATATACGAGCCTTCACGCTTAACTCTCATAGAGGGTAGATGAAGGGCACCCTGGCCTTTATAGTCAGTAACAAGTTTCGCTACCTCGAGTGTTTGTTGCCTTGTGAGTTGCACTCCAAATTCAGCGTTTGCAACAAATCGGATTATCCTGTTGCGCAAGGCTGCGGGGTTTGCAAATAGCGCTCCGCTTAAAACTTTTATCCCAGCTTCTGCCGGCTCAACTATTTCAGCAATGATCTCGTTGATCATCTCGTCAAAAGCTTCAGAGTCTTCACGTGCCAGTTCCGCTGTGCGGGCCAGCGCGTCAACAATCCCTGGGCCCAGCTCTTCTTCAAGCATCGGCAAAACCCTAGTGCGCACCCTGACTCTCGAAAACCGCGGATCGCTGTTGTGCGGGTCATCCCACGTTTCAAGTTCTTGGTCTGCGCACGCCTTTTCTATGGTTTGACGCGCAACTGCAAGAAGCGGTCTTAAAAAAATGCCGCGTTTGGGTGGGATGCCTGCAAGACTCTTCGCCCCCGAACCGCGTGCGAGCGCGAGAAGCACCTGCTCAGCTTGGTCGTCTCTTGTGTGACCGAGCATGATGCGCACTGCGCCGGTTTCTTTAGCTACCTCTCTGAAAGCTCCGTATCTTGCTGATCTTGCCGCAGACTCTGGGCCCTCAGAATTAGTTTGCGCATCAACACTTTTAATAATCACTGGATCTAGATCTAACTTGCGCGCTTCAGTGGCAGCCCTGACCGCGACCTCGTGAGAGCCTTCTTGCAACCCATGATCGACTATCAAAGCACCAGCTTTTAGATTCATTTTTGGTGCTTCAAATGCGAGTGCTGCCGCCAAAGCTAGCGAATCAGGCCCGCCCGAAAGAGCCACCAGCACTAAACTTTCATCCGATAGGTTCTCTTCTTTGAGGCAGTTTCTAACCGCCAATCGTGTTTCAGCAACATCATTAGAAAGCCGTGGTTTTCTTACAGATTTTTGGGTCACGCCACCGTCCTTTGTTTTAGGCATGTATCTAAGTTACCTCGATCAGGTAATCTTGGGGTGTTGATAATTCATGAAAGGAAAAAATATGGCCGAATTCGATGCAGTGGTAGAGATACCACGGGGTAGCCGCAATAAGTACGAAATTGATGAAAAAACTGGTCGAGTATATTTAGACCGTGTGCTCTACACCGGGTTTGTATACCCGGCAGACTATGGATACTTTGAAGATTCTTTGGGTGAAGACGGTGACCCGCTCGACGTATTGGTTTTGCTAGACTACCCACTTTTTCCAGGTGTTGGTGTCAAGGTGCGCCCAGTAGGTGTTTTACACATGAGCGACGAAGCTGGGGGCGATGACAAAGTTATTGCGGTGCAATCGACAGATCCACGCTGGAGCCATATCCAAGACGTTGCAGATATTCCCGAATATACCCGCAAAGAAATCACTCACTTTTTCGAGCGCTATAAAGATCTTGAGCCTGGCAAGTGGGTCAAGGTTGACTCTTGGGGGTCGGCTGCAGCTGCCGAGCAACTAATCGTCGAGGCTATAGAGCGCGCAAAAAGTTAGTTTGGCCTAGAGCCAGATGCCACGCGCATCCATAAACGGGCGCGGGTTCACGGGAACGCCATTGACCCAGGTCTCATAATGCAGGTGGTTTCCTGTTGAGTTACCGGTCGTGCCAACATAACCCAGTATTTGACCCGCGCCCACCCACTGCCCCGCATAGACGGGTGGTGTGTTTACCATATGACAGTAGCGAGTGCTCGTGCCATCATTGTGATGCACGTGCACAGTATTACCGCAACCACCCCACCAGCCAGAGATGGTTACCTGGCCACTCTGTGCCGCATAAATTGGTGTGCCCGAGCCTATAGCAAGATCCATACCTTCATGACCCCAGTATCCCCACCACTCCGTGGTGATACGGTAGCCGCCAGCTAGAGGTCTGACCCATCCACTTGTTGATACGGGTGGGCTGACAGCGGTGCCGCCGCCGCTCGATCCGCCTGAAGAGCCACCCCCTCCGCCGCCGATGTTCTGGTTTTTCGCCGCTTCTTCAGCAGCTTTACGGGCCGCTTCTGCTTCTCTGCGTGCCGCCTCTTCAGCAGCTTTTCTTGCCGCCTCAGCGGCTTTCCTCGCTTCCTCTGCGCGTCTTGCTTCTTCAGCTTTTCGTCGCTCTTCGGTTATGCGCACACGCTCTTTATATCCGTCAACAGTTGTTGCTTCTTCATCTATCAAAGCTGCCAGTTGCTGTTGAAGTTCAGCTTCTTGGCTTTCAATTCTTGACAATTCGCTTCGCGCCGCATCAACCGCTTCAGCAGCGGCTCTTGATTCTTCCTCTGCGATCGCAAATAAGCGTTCGCGTTCTTCTTGAGCTGCTTCTGCCTGCTCGCCAAGTGAGCGAGCATTATTCATTGCATACTCTGCTTCTTCAGAAATCGCGGTGTTTCGCTCTGTTGCCTTCTGCATCATTGCAAGACGATCTAGAAGAGCGTCTGCAGTATCTGCATCAGACTCTAAAAATAATTCTACGCTTCTATCGACGCCACCAGAACGATAGATTTGGGAGACAAGTGAAGCCGCCTGATCAGCTGCTTCATTAGCTCTTAGCTCACTCTCGTCGGCATGCTTTTGTAGTTCTTCTGCTTTGAAGTGAGCGGCCCTAAATTTTTCTTCAGCTTCGAAAGCTTTTTCGCTAGCTTTTTCTGATCTAGTGCGCGCTTCTTCAAGAAGTACCTGTATCTGGTTTAAGAGCGCTTCTATTTCAGCGACCTGAGCTGTTGCAGCATTCTTACTTTCTTTTGCAGCCTGCACATCGTCCCAAGTGGGCAGATCTAGATCATCAGTGTTTACAATTATTTCGTCAGCACGGTTGATTGGGCCGGCTAAAGCAACACCAACAAACATGTTTGTTGTAAAGAACACAGCAACCACTAATGTTCCCACTATTCTAAACATGTTCCTCCCACTGCTGACGCTAGAAAAATTGTGTTAAATAGACACCTGTGCACTCTATCACCTTCAACTTAAAGTTGAACCTTTAAAATGTGTTAAAAATATTTATTTAATACACTTAATTTTGATTGATTAATAATTCTAAACCGACACGCACCGCCGAGTGTCAGAATACACAGTTCAGGTTTTTACCACATACTATTTGTAAGGCGAGAACCATCAAGGGTTCCAAGAAAGGCTCCCCTATGCAGATACACGTTTTCAAAACGCTTACAGAGTTAGGCGATTTTGCTGCTGATCGAATAATAAACATAATAAAAGCTCAAGAGAAACCTGTGATTGGTTTGGCTACCGGATCTTCACCCGTGCCTGTTTATCAGGCTTGGGGCAAAAAAGCACGTGAGCAAAATCTTGACATGAAAGCTGTTACCGGTTTTGCGTTAGATGAATACTGTGGAATCGAAACTAGTCACCCAGAAAGCTATCACACCGTTATCGCCCGCGATGCTGTAGCCGAAATAGGTCTTGATCCTAAAAAGGTGTTTGTTCCGTCAGGGCTCGGAGATGTTGCTCAAAACGCTCTTGAATACGATGAAAGTATAAAAGCTAGCGGTGGCATACACCTGCAGATTTTAGGGATCGGACGAAACGGTCATTTGGGGTTCAATGAACCCGGCTCAGCTTTTGACTCTCGCACTCACAAAGTTGAACTTTTACCTGAAACGATAAGCGATAACGCCCGGTTTTTTGACGATATCAGACAGGTTCCTACAAGCGCAATCACTCAAGGTCTGGGTACGATTTTAGAGGCGGGTGAGCTGCTAATCGTTGCTTCAGGTGTGTCTAAAGCACCAGCAGTAGTGGCTGCTTTAAACGGACCTGAAACTATTGACGTACCAGCTAGCGTGTTAAGAAGACACCCAAATGTGATTTGGTGTCTTGACGAAGAAGCGGCTGGTTTGCTTTAACGCTAGGTTTTGGCCTGCTCAACCGTGAGATTTAACCTCTGCGGTACTGTGCTGAAATTGGGCAATCAAATGGGTCTCGTGCCGCAAGGCCTACCCTGTTTAGATAGTCAATCACTATCGCATAAGATTGCAACAAAGTCGTCTCAGTGTAAGGAACATCAAGGTTCTGACAGTGCTCACGCACTATAACTCTTGCCTTAGCAAGGTGTGGTCTGGCCATACTCGGAAACAGGTGGTGTTCGATCTGGTAGTTTAGTCCACCCATTAGCCAGGTGGCCCACCATCCGCCTCTAATGTTGCGAGACATGCGCACCTGCTTTGTGAAAAAGTCAAGCCTTGCACTGTGGTCAACTATCGGCATCCCTTTATGGTTTGGCGCAAATGAGGCTCCCATATAGACACCAAAAACAGCTAACTGTACTCCCAAAAACGCAAATGCCATTCCTATAGGTAAGAAGAAGAATATAGGAGTTAAAAATACAGCGAATCTTGTAGCGATAAGAGCAATCTCGAACCAGCGCTTCTTAACTGGTGCGCGACCTGCGAGATGTTTAACAGAAATAACGTGCAGGTTTAAGCCTTCAAGAGTTAACAGCGGGAAGAATAACCAACCCTGCCTTTTGGTTATTGCGCGAATCAGACCACGTGCTTTGCCTGCATCTTCTTCTATAAATGAAATAGTGTCAATTTCGATATCAGGGTCACTACCAATTTTATTTGGATTACCGTGGTGCCTAGTGTGTTTTGAATCCCACCACGAGTAGCTCATGCCCACGATACCCGCCAGAACACGCGCCAGACGATCATTTGCTGGTCCAGATGACAAGATCACCCGGTGACCTGCCTCATGAGCCAAAAAAGCAATCTGTGTAAATATTATTCCAAATGCCGCAGCGACTATTAGCTGCAACCAGCTTTCCCCGATGAGAAAAAATGCTGTTACAGCCAGCCCGAAAGCAACGGTTATTCCTGCGGCCACTAGCCAGTAGAACCACGGTGTGCGCTTTAAAAGTCCCTGCTCGCGAACCACCTGCGAAACGTTGGAATATGCTTTACCGATTGATGGAAAGTCATTAGATTTAACTCTCGTGGGCATTACTGGGCCGAGCCCTTCTAATCCACGAGAAATAGTTGCTGTCATTAGTTGAAACCTTCTTAATTAAGCTAAAGGCTTCTGCCGATCGCTCCTTCCAAGGTACCGTGACTGGTATGCCAATACCTGTATATGGCACCGTTCATCTGTTACGCAGCCTATCTAATATTCAAACGTGAATTGTCTAACACGCGATGCATTCAGAGAGCAAAGTTCTTAACAACGAACGACTTACCAACCGATTTTTTTGTTTT
>DATJCC010000065.1:0-8341 GCA_035514995.1 Microbacteriaceae bacterium | reverse complement strand
GTTTTAGCGGCCCTATATCCGCGAGAGGTAATAAACCCACGAATTGCCACACGCATGGTGCGACAAAGGAACTCCACCCCGAAACGATCACGATATTTGTCAATAAATCTAATCATTTCGTTCGTGGCCGGCCTTGTTCCTGAGCGAAAAATATGCTCGCAGCTTTAAGCACCTCGTTGGCTTTTCGTAGTTCAGCATTCTCACGCATCAAACGCTTGTTCTCTTCAGCTATATCGGTCGTCACTCCCGGCCGCTCGCCAGCATCGACTTGGGTCTGCCGGAACCAAATGCGCAACGTGTCAGGTGAAACGCCGAGCAGTCCACCAATGTGCTGACTTGCTGCGTGCAAACTCGCATGCTCAGGTCTTGCCTCAGCGAGCATTCTAAGTGCTCGTTCTTTGAAATCTTTATCGTATGGTTTAGCCATGATATTCCTATTCTCCTTGATGAAAGGTCGGAACAAAACCCAGTACGAATCAACCACTGCTGATGCTGAAGCATGGGTGGCACTGTTCCTTGCGTGGGAAACCCAGTATTTGTATCTCACGAAACAACGCACCTACCGCAACGACGCCGACGAGATACCGACGTGGGCGAAGTCTGGCCAGAAGTGGTGGTACACCCATCAACTGCTTCGGAGCGGGCATCAAGTATTCCAACGCGTGATCAAGGCTGGGCACCGCTTCACGTTCCTCGATCCGGCACTCAAAACGATGCAAATCCCGGCAACAACGAACGGGATCGAGGGAGGCACGAACGCACACATGCGACTCATGCTCCTACATCACCAGGGCATGACCGAGGAGCACCAACGCCGCGCGATCGAATGGTGGCTATACATGCATTCCGAACGGCCAGACCTCACCCGAATCTTGGGCAGCCACGACCCTAAAACAGTAGCGCCTGTTCAGCGTTCACAACACACAGAACTAGACCCAGGACCCGTGCTCTACGACACCGGGCTCGACGCTACCGAAGGGCTCTGGCTACGCTCCGGGTGGGGTGGAAGAGGGTGAACACGCCCGAGCCATCACCACGTTTTGTCCTATAACCCTCTTTTTTGCACCGAGTCAAGCCGTTGAGGTTGAGATGTTTCTCGCTTCTTGGTGCAACCAGCAATGTGTCACCACTGATCTTTGTTTCTTAGACTGGTAACTTTTGACTTGCAAGGTCACACATTTACCCACTACAGTGAAACACTAGTAAATGAGATGGGGTGTGCGGATGCCGGGTTTAGAGATCAAAAAACTGAACAAATCTTACGGCTCGTTTCGTGCTCTAACCGATTTGAGCTTCACTGTTAATAGCGGTGAGCTGTTTGGGTTCGTTGGTTCTAACGGGGCGGGCAAAACAACAACTATGCGTATCGCTCTTGGTGTGTTGAAACCAGACTCAGGCACTGTGTCTTTTGGCGGCAAACAGATGGATCTTAGCCTTCGTCGCCGGGTCGGATACATGCCCGAAGAGCGTGGCTTATACCCAAAGATGAAGGTCGGCGAGCAGCTAATCTACTTGGCTCGGCTTCACGGTCTCAGCTTCAAAGCTGCTCGTGCAGCAATGGAGCATTGGACCGAAGTGCTAGGGGTAGCAACCCGCCGTGATGATGAGTTGCAGAAGCTTTCCCTTGGCAACCAACAAAGAGTGCAGCTTGCATCTGCGCTGGTGCACGACCCCGATCTTCTTATCCTTGACGAACCATTTTCAGGGCTCGACCCGGTAGCTGTTGACATTATGAGTAATGTTCTTCGGGAGCGTGCCGAAGCTGGAGTTCCCGTGATTTTTTCATCCCACCAGCTCGACCTTGTTGAACGTCTCTGTGACCGTGTTGGAATTGTGCGTGATGGTCAAATGGTAGCGCTAGGAACGATTGCCGAGTTGCGTCACACCGAGACAATCAACTGGCGTGTTGATGCTCCAGAAGCGTCTAGCTCATGGGCAACAGAAGCAAATATTCCTGGGGCTGTCGTTATCGAAGATGGGCCGAATGCATTGGTGCAATTACCAACCGGTGCCGACGATCTTGCGCAGAGACTTTTGCACGCTGCCCTCGCAAAATCTCCAGTGAGGGAGTTTGCGGCAGTGAAGCCGCCTCTGGCAGATCTATTTCGACACGTTGTTGCTGACCCTGGGGAGGAAGAATGAGCTTTTCAGTAATCTGGCTAGTAGCTAAACGAGAGCTCAAGTCACGCCTTTTTGCGAAAGCAACTATTATCTCCGCAATAATTTTTGTGGTACTTATCGCTGGTGGTGTGCAGGTCGCTGCTTATTTTTTGAACTCAACGACTGACTCTTCGACGGCAATTGGTGTGTCTTCCGAGGCTGAACCTCTGGCGCAAATAATGGAGCAGGAAAGACAGCAGACTGCCACCGGTGGTGACCACGAACTGATCTATCACACCATGAGTGAAGTAGACGCTAAAGAAGACCTTAAAAATGGTGATATTGAAGTTTATATCGCAGGCACTCCGTCTGCACCAATTTTCATGTTTGATGGAAACCCTGACGGTGAGCTGGTAGCTCTTGGCGCTCGTGCAGCTGAGCAATACACGCTTTTCACCGCAATCGATAACGCCGGAGCAGACTCTGCCCAGATTCAACAGGAACTTGCAAACATTGATGTAGAAATTTTAGATATAAACCCTGTGACGTCTGCAAGACAGTTCGATGCTTTAAAAATTGTTTCTTCTTTAGTCACAATTTTTCTACTATTTTTTGCGCTACTCCAATCAGCATCATTGATAATCGTGGGTGTGATCGAGGAGAAGGTATCGCGCGTTGTAGAGATCCTTCTGGCAACTATTCGCCCCGCCGAGTTGCTTGCAGGAAAAGTCTTGGGGATCGGACTCATGGCTTTGATACAGGTGCTTCTATTTGCGAGTGCGGGTGTGCTGAGCGCTTTATCTGCGGGTCTGTTTAGTTTAAGTGACATCAATATCGGAGTTTCAGTCTTGAGCCTTCTGGGCTGGTTCTTGCTTGGATTCACGATCTATATATCGCTTTTTGGGGGGCTTGCGTCACTTGTTTCTAGGCAAGAAGATTCCGGTGCAGTCACAACACCACTGATTTTTGGCATGATGATTCCGTTTTATCTCGCGATCTATCTCATCCCCAACGCGCCCGATTCGATCGCTACAAAAATACTCTCGCAGATCCCGTTCTTTGCACCGTTTATGATGCCGGTGCGGGTAGGTTTTGATGCTGTCGAAACTTGGGAGGTAGTGCTGTCTGTTGCGATCAGTGTCATAACTGTGCCGTTAGTGATCTGGATCGGTGGGCGAGTATATTCAAGAGCGGTGCTACACACGGGCGGGCGATTGAAGTTGAAAGACGCCCTGCGTGGGTAGTTATTAACAAATGCTTCAAACCGCAATTGATGATCCTTTATCAATAGTCCGCAGCGCAAACCACAATAAAGCTCTATTATCTACGATATCTAGTGATAGACCAAGCGACTGTTCGATTTTTTCTATACGGCTCGAGAGAGTCTGACGGTGGATGCCTAAATCCTTAGCTGTGGGAGTCGGTGATCCGTGGTTAATAAGAAAAACTCGAAGCGTGTGTAAAAGTTCAGCAGAGTCAGATGTTGATAATAATAGCGGATCTAAAACTGAACGAAGTGAGTTGCGCTGATCTTGGTCAAGTTTGATTATGCCGCGCTTTATCGACGGGATGTCTTTAAAACGGATTACGATCTGTTTTCCTTTTAATGCAACTTCGTGGGCTTCTTGCGCCTGTTTAAGACTCAAACCTAAATTATCAACTGAAGCTAAATCACCTAATCCGAGAGTTACAGTCTGGCCAAGACCCGATTTGAATTCTCTTGCTAGTTGTCGGAATCTTTTTAAATTATCTTTAGTTGTAAATCCGTAAACTTCACGTGCTTTTGAAACGTACAGAGGCGCTCCACCACTTTGCACAAGCCACATATGTACAAGCTGAGCTACATTTATATTTCTCGTTTTAGAAGACAAAATGAAAGCCCCTAACAAGCTTTCATTTAAGTGCAGACTTTCTAAAATGCTCACCGCGTCTGCGCCTCCCTTAATGAGCGTGTCTAACATCAATTTACGACCGTGTTGTTCAACTGCTGTTGGGCTTGAAGTCTGAATTATGAGTGCCAAGAGCGCAGCAGCGTGAGAAGCAATCGATCTGACCCGGTAAGCGCTTTCTGAACGAGAAGCCACAACGAGCCTAGCTCCACGAGTAGCTGTTCCACCCACAACATGCACCTGCAGGTCGGGATACCTGATGCGTACTGGACGATTTAAAACGACTGCGATTGCATCATCGATGTGGAGTCTTCCGGCACCCACACTTTCAAGCACGTGGCCCTGTCCATCAACTAATACCGCCCACCCATCAACAAATCTTGAAAGCTCACTTAAAACAGCCTTACTACCACCTGTTCTTGATGCGAGAGTTAAAACACTGATTGTATGGGCTACTAGTCTGTCTTCAGCTGCGTAGCTTTCTGTGATCACAGCCTTAATCAGAACTAAAACATGTTTTAGGTCGTAGTCGTGCACAGCAACATAGTTTAATTTTTTGGTTTCTAGTAACCTTTTTTCTTCTTTGTTAAGTTTTTCAGTAACAATGATGTTATCTTCTAGAAGCTTCAACCGGTCAATTGGAATCTCGCTTTTTAAAGACATGAGGTTATCGCGGGAAAAGACTATTAGGGTTTTGTGATTCCTTGAACTTTTTACCGTGAGTGCTTCTAAACTCACCACTTCAGAAACAGTGATTTTAGTATTTTCTAGATTCGTTGAAGTCTGCCCTGGGAAAAGATCAAACACTTTCGTGAGCATTAAAGCCATACCGAATTATACATAATTATGAATTTAAAAGAAGAAAATCACCAGATTGTACAGTGATTTTTTTGGATTACGCGCCTAATATCGCTTTTAAGTCAATCTTCAATCCAAGGAGGGTAAGTATGAAAGCAGTTATTTTTAGAGAGCCGAATACAAAAGTTGAATTCACTGAGGTTGAGCTTGACAAGCCCAAAGCAGGAGAAGTGAAAGTCAAAATTGAAGCAGCCGGCGTTTGTCACTCTGACCTCCATGTAATGCGAGGCGAGTGGGATGTTGCCGCACCACTGGTGATGGGGCATGAGGGCTCGGGCGTTGTCACTGAGCTTGGTGAAGGAGTGACATCTTTGGCTGTTGGAGACCACGTAGTTCTCAGCTGGGTGCCTCCATGTGGAGAGTGCCGTCACTGTAAAGCTGGTCACGAAGCCAGGTGTCAAAAAGTTGCAACACTTGTTGCGCCAAAGGGTGTGCTTTTTGATGGCACTTCAAGATTGAGCAAAGATGAAGAAACCCTGCATCACTACCTTGGAGTTTCTTCGTTCGCTGAAGAAGTTGTCGTTCCAGCTTCAGGCGCTATCAAGGTGAGAGATGACGCACCGCTTGATGTTTTAGCTCTTGTAGGTTGCGCGGTTGCAACCGGGGTGGGAGCTGTAACAAACACTGCTGGAGTAGAGCCAGGTTCTACAGTAGCCGTAATCGGCTGTGGTGGTGTTGGATTGAACGTTATTCAAGGTGCAAAGTTAGCCGGCGCTGAACGAATTGTCGCTATTGATCTTTTAGCTGAAAAAACTGAGGTTGCTATGCAATTTGGTGCAACTGATCGAATAACCGCTACTGGGGATGACACCGTTGAGAAGCTTCTTGCTCTAGTACCTGATGGAGTCGATTACGCGTTTGATGCTATCGGTCGAGTTGAAACTACTGAACAGTCGATTCAAATGCTGGCCTTTGGCGGAGCTGCAGTAATAGTTGGCTTACCTCCAACAGGTGCTAAAGCATATTTTGAACCTCTGGTGTTGGCAGAGGCGGATCAAAGAATTCTAGGATCAAACTACGGTTCGGTGCGACCATCAATAGACATTCCAGCTTTAGTCGATCGCTACATGGATGGGCAGATCATGTTAGAGCCTCTGATCTCTGGCCGTAGACCTTTATCTGAAGCACAAGAAGCGCTCGACGAATTACAGTCTGGTACTGCTTTGCGTACGCTTTTGATCCCATAACACACGGTTATATAAGTTATTTTAAAGGAGAGGTAATGACGATTAAAAAAGATTCAGGGTTACGTGAAGGGGTGATGACTGGACCCGAACTTGGTGCACAAGCTATCGCTAGTATCGCACCCAGCGCCGTAATTGCTTTTACGGCAGCTGAAATTTTCTTAGGAGCGGGATCAGGCACAATCTATGCGTTCGTGCTCGCCACAATCGTGATTTTATGTGTGGGCTACATAGTCGCTTTTTTCGCAAGAATATTTCCTTCAGCCGGGTCTTTATACACCTATGTTTCTAAGGGTCTCGGCCCAACGGGCGCATTTACCGCTGGACTGGCACTAATGATTGGTTCCTGGGCAATTGCAACGGGATCCCTAAACGGGGCTGTGTCATTCACCATGGATGTGTTGAGACTTTTAGGTCTTAGCGATGCTCAAGGAGTTGTTTGGTCGATTGTATTAACCATTGTGATTGGTGGTTTAGCAACGTTCTTCACGATTAAAGGGATCAGAGAATCAGCACGTGTATCGTTTGTGCTAGAAATCGTGTCCATCGCGATCATACTGGTGCTTTTGATTGCGGCACTTGTTTGGGCTGGAGCTGCAGGCTGGGATCCGGCACAGTTTTCACTAAAAGAAACACCCTTCCAAGGGGTCGCAGCAGGCATGGTTTTAGCTATTTTAGGCTTTGTTGGCTTTTCATCGGCAGATGCTCTGGGAAGAGAAGCTCGAAACCCCAAAACTGCAATACCACGAGCAATAATGTGGAGCGCACTAGGCGTTGGAATTCTTTATGTGTTTGCTGCTTATACTCAAATCGCTGTTTTAGGTGATGAACTGGGTACCGTCGCGAGTCCGCTAGAAGCAATGAACGACAAGATTGGAATGCCAGTATGGTTTGGACCTGTCCTGTTGTTTGGCGTTGCAGCATCGTTCTTTGCAGTTGTTGTTGCACCTTTAAACGTAGTTGGCAGGATTATTTATGTAATGGGTAAAGAAGGAGTTTTACCAGAACCATTCGGTCGCACTCACGATAAACAGTTAACACCTCACCGAGGACTGTTATTGGCTGGTGGGCTCGCAATTTTAACAGACATTTTGATGCTGTTGTTTGGGAATGAGCTAATGGACACACTGGTATGGATAGACACCTACGGAACATATGGGTACATGCTGTCATACTCATTGGTAGCCATTGCTGGCGTTGTGTATATTCGCAAACACGGAATCAAGAATCCTATAGTTCCCGTTGTTGCAACGGTAGCGGTTATTGCAATGGGCTATGTTTTCTTTGCTAATATCTGGCCGATTCCAGAATTCCCAACAAATATATTGCCCTACTTGTTTATCATCACGATGGCGCTAGGCTATGCCAGGTATTTCTACGCTATTAAGAAAGACCCTAGTGTTAAAGACAGGGTTGGCGAAAGCCACACAGAAATGATGGAAGGTGTAGGTTAACACTTAAACACACACTAATGCAGTAGCGAACTGCTTCCCAGTGAAGAATGTCTGATTTCTCAGTCAAACCTCTGGGGAGCAGTTCATTTTTAAGACCAGGCTAGGTTTAGGAGGGTGGATGGTGCTTAATGCACGATTCAATCGATATTCCACACTTAGACTCGAAATGTTAGCGCATGCCTGATTTCATTCTAGATCGACTCTGAAACCTGCAATATGAACGCTGGAGAGCGCCTTGGGAATGATGTGGGGACAAACTTTTTGGTGCTCTACTGACCAAAGACGGCGTCATCATGCTCACGAATGAAACAGCAATGGATAGAGACGCAATCGTCGCACCTCTAAATGATGCTTCGCCCTGGGCACCTACGAAATCAGCGGACACCAACTAATCGACCCTAGCGCCGATTTTGCAGCTCTCATATACAACGTTCACGCCGTTTTCGAAGACTCAGAGCCTTCGTAGCGCACCTTTTCAGCACCTACAGCATCGTTGACGCAGAACCAAAACTCGCTTTGCGACTGTAGAGCACAGCCACGCACTGAGTTTCACTCATTAACCATTGAATCCATCCGGTCAGTCACGGTGAGCACTGGCGCCTCTTAATAGCACTTGGCCAAGAGCATTCGGTTCAGAAACTGCTGGAATTTGAAGGTTATTGTTTGACTGTCTCGAATTTAATCTCGGTGAAGGAACGCCATAAACACGAGCTCGAGTGGGTCATCCTGTTTTCCAGAAACCATGAGTTTTGACACACTTCAGTTATGAGACAGTTCGGCAGCGCAGATTGCGTGCGAAGTGAGTGGTTTACAGCAAGTCAATGTCTTTGGCTGGGCGTTTAGGCCTGCTTTTAGG
>DATJCC010000064.1:0-19997 GCA_035514995.1 Microbacteriaceae bacterium | reverse complement strand
ACCACCCAACATAATGTCTGTACCGCGACCGGCCATATTGGTAGCAACTGTTACAGCACCCAACCGTCCGGCCTGAGCAATAATAGCTGCCTCACGCGCGTGGTTCTTAGCGTTGAGCACTTCGTGACGCACACCAGCTTTTGCTAGCAGACGCGACAAATATTCGCTTTTTTCAACGCTTGTAGTACCAATGAGCACCGGCTGCTTATTTTTATATCGCTCGGCAACGTCTTCAACAACCTGCCTAAATTTTGCTTCTTCGTTTTTGTAAACGAGGTCGGACTGGTCGATCCGTCGCATTGGTTTGTTGGTGGGAATGGCCACAACACCGAGGTTGTATGTGCTCATAAACTCGGAGGCTTCAGTTTCTGCTGTACCTGTCATGCCTGAAATTTTTTCGTAAAGCCTAAAATAGTTCTGCAAGGTCACTGTCGCAAGCATCTGGTTTTCTGCTTTAACCTGCACACCCTCTTTTGCTTCAATAGCCTGGTGCATTCCTTCGTTATAGCGTCTTCCGGCGAGGATGCGCCCAGTGTGCTCGTCGACTATCGACACTTCTCCGTCGAGCACCACATAGTCTTTATCGCGAGTAAAAAGAGCTTTTGCTTTAATCGAGTTGTTCAAAAACGAGATCAGGGGCGTATTTACGGATTCGTAGAGGTTGTTAATCCCTAGATGATCTTCAACTTTTTCGATCCCAGGTTCAAGCACACCTATTGTGCGTTTTTTCTCGTCTACCTCGTAGTCAACACCCGCTTCGAGTGTGCGCGCTATTTTTGCGAACTCTGTAAACCAACGGTTAGCTTCGCCAGAGGCAGGACCTGAAATAATGAGAGGGGTTCGGGCTTCATCAATTAAAATCGAGTCAACCTCGTCAATGATCACAAAGAAATGGTCGCGCTGCACTCGTTCAGCAACACTGCCGGCCATGTTGTCGCGTAGATAGTCGAAGCCAAACTCATTATTGGTTCCATAGGTGATGTCTGCGTTGTACTGCTCACGACGCACTTCTGGGGTTTGCCCAGACACGATGCATCCGGTGGTCATCCCAAGAGCCCTGAATACGCGCCCCATGAGATCACTCTGATACTGGGCCAGGTAGTCGTTTACGGTAATAATGTGCACACCACGGCCGGTAAGGGCGTTTAAATATGCTGGGAGGGTTGCGACGAGTGTTTTACCTTCACCCGTTTTCATTTCTGATATATTGCCTAGGTGTAGGTTGATTCCACCCATAACCTGCACGTCAAAAGGTCTCAAGCCTATTGTGCGTTTCGCGGCTTCGCGCACCGCAGCAAAAGCTTCTGGCAGAAGATCATCTAGTGTTTCACCTGCTGTGAGGCGTGCGCGCAACTCTTCTGTTTCGCCACGCAACTCTTCATCGGTTAACTCAGAAAAGGCTTCCTCTAAACTGGCAACAGTTTTCGTCGTACGTTCTAATTTTCTTAGCGTGCGCCCTTCACCGAAACGAAGAACCTTCTCGAGAACATTGGCCACGTATAATCTCCTGTGCATTGCTGACCCGCAGGTCTAAATTGTCTCGTAATGGTAACAACTTCAAATCTTAGCAACCTAGACGCAAAATACGGCTGAAAATGACATGAAGAAACAATAATGCCGGGCGTGGATAGTCCAGAGCCCGGCATTTAATGAGGTTTATGTTGCATCTACAAGGCTGATGACCCCATAGTTCCAACCCTTACGTCTATAAACAACGCTTGATTTACCACTTTCTTTTTCAACGAAAAGAAAAAAGTCGTGACCTACTAGTTCCATCTGATCAACTGCTTCGTCTACGGTTAAACGAGTTGCTGGGAACTCTTTCGAGCGAATCACGACCGGGCTGTATGACTCTTCAGCAGCGTCTTCGGTGGTTGGGGTGTGTCCGTTTGAGACCGCTTCAATCACTTCGAGTGGAGCAGGCGTCACATCAACCCCACTGAAATCATTTGCCACGGCATCGCCTAGTGAGACGCGCCCGCGCCCACGACGATTTCTTCTACGATCTTTGTCACGACGGATCCGTTCTAGGAGTCTGCCGTAAGCGATATCAAATGCTGTGTATTTGTCGTTTCCATCAGACTCTGCGCGAATTACAGGCCCTGGACCGATGAGAGTTATCTCTATTCGATCGCCGTTTTGTGGGCTCCTGTCGCTTACGCGTGAAACTTTCACCTCTAGGCTTTGCGCCTTAGGTAAGAGCCCTGCCACCTTGTCGGTTTTTGATTCGACATAGTTTTCAAATCGATCGGTGATATCGACATTGAGTCCTTGAATCTTAACATCCATGCTGACCTCCTGATAGTAACACAGGCGGGGTTGCCTCGTAAGCCGGGGCTTCATCGCCCTCGCCTACTTCAAAGTTACTCTGCTTTTTACAGTTAACCAAACTCATCGACCATGTTGCTCAAGAGCTTTTTGTGAACGCTTTTGGGCTATGCTCAAAGTCACCGCTCCTAGAACTCTAGCTCCATGGCGTTCTAAGAGCTCGCTAGCTGCATTAAGAGTTGCACCAGTGGTAATAACATCATCTATGAGTAAAATATTTTTGTTTGAAATAGTTTTTTTAAACCCTGGTTTGATTTTTATTCTCGCGGCATTAACCATTCTTTCTTGCTCGTCTAAACCCACCTGACCCGTGCGACCACGTGTCGTGATCAGCACTCGCTTTTTTATAGGCGCATGCACAGAAATTAGTTTTAAAGCATTTTTTGTGACCATTTCAAGATGCGAAAACCCCCGCTCGCGTTCTTTTGACCTGCGTGATGGGATTAAAACCAAGCAAACCGGTTGCTGCACACCAAGATCTTTAAAAGCTTCCGTTAAGGCAGGTGCGAGCACAGCTCCCAACACTTTAGCTACGTGCAATCTTCCTTGATGTTTTAAAGCGACTATCGCTTTTTGAAGAATAGACTCGTAAACACCCGCAGAGATCCATACCTGTTGCGAATCGATTGCACTTGTTGTGGAGGAATTAACTTTAACCGCAGTTTTGGGTTTAACCTTGATCAGATTTCTAGATTCAACAAGGGTTTGACTGCACGCTTGGCAGAGATCTCTGTCTTGTAGCCCACAGCCGAGACACGAAGTGGGCCAAAGAATCGCTAGCAAATCAAGCCAGACATTAAACAAAAACTGTTGCGTTTTAACCGACATTTTTATAGTTTCGCTCTTCTGGCTCAAACCTGAAGCGGGTGTGAATAAACTTCACCACAAAATTAACATCAACGCTTTAAAAGAAAACCTGTTAGCGAAAAACAATAAACTTTTTTCGCTAACTAATAATCTTTAGATTGTTAGCCTCGTTTAGCTGGTTAACCTCGTTTAGACAGTAAAGCTACGTCAGATGTTTGTCGCTGCCAGCCTGAGCTTCCTTGAGGCGCCCATAAGTCACCGTTGTTGTCTAGCAGTAGCATCTGACTGATCCTTGTTGCGCCATGCATGCTCACCGCGTTTTGAACAGCAGGTCTGTCTTCTGGAATCATCCCGAGACCACCCAATGCTAAACGGTAGCTTCCCTGCAGGCCGTGCTCTAAAACTGCAATTCTTTGAGTGTCGATCCAATCCATATCGATAGGATCTCCCTTCACCCACATCACCCGTTTATCTCCAGCCTCGACAACGTAGTTTGGTGTGCCATTTTCGGTGCGCACTATACCGGTAACTATGACGCTTGTAGAGTCATTATCTGCGATCAAAAACGCGATTTTGGTGGCGTCTGGTGAAACTTTGAAAGCTTCAACTTTCACGCCCTCAAGCCAGGGGATTTCGAGTTCAACCTGTGATTCGCCAGGTAAAGTTATGGTTATTAAATTAGGTTGTGCTTTGGTCGCAGACCACACATATCCGAAGCGGTCAAGCGATGGCTCCAACAAGTCAGCTCGCGCGTCGATGCTCAAAACGGACTCAGAATCAACAAAGAAAATGCCTTCTTTGCTTTGAGCTATAACTTCTCGACTGCCGCTGCCCACAACAATTTTTTTGCTCACGATTTCGGCAAGATTTGTGTTGAGGTCGGTGTCGGTTATAAATCCTGTGGGAGCTAAAAACCCAAATTCTCCATCTTGCACTATCGCCGGCCACTGGGTGGCGTCTGTCGGGTTAGACGGCCTGTTGCCAGGGTCGGGGGAGACAACCCCCGAAAGCACTTCGGCTTTGTTCACACTAACGCTATATGCGCTCACCCCAGGAACTGAGTTTAGCGTCGTTGCCATTTGCATCGCGACTGCTTCTAATTCGCGCGCAGAAGCATTCAAGAGTTCACTTGTGACGTCTATTTGTGCGACTCCCGCTTCAACAAGCACTATGTCTGATGTGAGCGATGTGCCGTTCGGAAAAGCGTTTAATAACGATCCTGCCAGAGAAACTTGTGGCCCAGCAATCAGCTCTTCAACTATTTGGGTGGTCACCACACCTCGGTTTAGAAACCAACGGGGGTCAGGAACAAGAGTTTCATCGACGCCCCAAAAATACAGTTGTTGTTGAGACCAAACGTCTCTAAATGTCGTTCTGTCTAAAATCACGCCGTTGGGTGCCGCACTGATGCGCCACTGCCCGTTTTCCCTACGCAGTTCAAAATGCACCTCAGTTTGTTTGCCAGGTTCCATCTGGTTCATCGCTCCGGTTTCGTCGACCGTTGCAAGCACATTGAGTGTAAATTTTGTTTGGGTTGGAGTGCTCTGCGTAAACTTTCTGGACCCTTCATCTATTAGCACTGAAGTGTATGGTCTCCACACGTTTTGGTAGGGAGCCGTTAAAAACTGTCGCGCTATCTGATAGTCGTCTGCTGATGACGATGCTGCCTGCAAAAAACCTCTCACTATGTCTTCTTGGCTAGCGTCAGGCACCGGCATATCTGGCCGGTAAACCACTTGCTGTTGTGCTTGCACGAAGTCATCGAGCCCTTCGTGCACACCACCCTCCGTTGGAATTGCCTGGCATGCGATGAGGCTTCCGGCCATTCCCAAAATTGCAAGCATTTTTAGCGCTTTCGCAATTTTAGATGTCTTTGGGAGTTTATTTTTAGCTTTTTTCATTTTTCGCTTCGCCAGTTTTTTGGTTCACTATTTTTTTAGCTTTTTGCAGGTAGCGGCGGGGCCGTTTCAACCATCCACCTGTTTCGTCTGGGGATTGTTGCTCTCCACTCTCACCCTCGGGCACGAGTGGGAGCGGAGAAAAGAATGACATTTCGTCTTCTGATGTTGGAATTGAGACTCTGAAGTTAGTGCCCCTGCCCGGTTTTGACCAAACTTCGAGTAGCCCTCCGTGTACAATCGCATCTTCTCTTGCGATCGCAAGTCCAAGCCCGGTGCCCCCTAGTGTGCGTTTGCGTGAGGGGTCTGCGCGCCAAAAACGATTAAATACGTGTGTAAGATCTTCTTCTGACATGCCCACACCGTAATCCCTTACAGAAACCGCGACAGCCGTGCTGTTTGAATCAATTCTGACTACTATCGGTTTGTCTTCACCGTGTTCGATCGCGTTGCCTATAAGGTTTGAAATTATTCTGCGGATCCGCCTCGGATCAACATCAATCGGATTGTAACCTCCCACCGGGCGCACTTCAATAACTTGATTTGTTAAAGGTTGCAGGTTTTCAACAACCTCTTCAACGAGATGCACGATGTTTGTTGGTTCGGTAGTTATTGATACTCGGCCAGCATCGTAGCGAGATATCTCGAGCAGATCGGTCAAAAGTGCTTCAAAACGATCAACCTGTTCGACCATAACCTCCATCGCACGTGCACTAGAAGGTTCCAAGTCTTGATTTTTAGTGGTGAGCACTTGCGTTGCTAGCTTCACTGTTGTTAAAGGTGTGCGAAGCTCATGAGATACATCTGAAACAAAGCGTTGTTGCATCTCGGAAAGTGTATCGAGTTCATCGATTCGACTCTGCAGAGCGTCAGCCATTTGGTTAAAGTTTTCTGAGAGCATGTCAAAATACTCATCGTTTTGTAAAGGCATTCTCGCATCAGATTCTCCCATCGCGATGCGCCGGCTGGTAGCTGCCGCAACTCTGATGGGTCTAAAAACAATGCGACTAATCCCATACACCAGGCCACCGATTAACAGCATCAAAAAGATGGCTGTAAGTAGCAAGATCCGCAAAATAAAAGAATAAGTTTTTTGGGTATCTTCAAGTTTGTAGCCAAGGATAAGATCATATGTGCCGGCACCGCTTGGCATATTTATTGATGTGCCGACAGCAATTCCTGGTACCTCTGAGCCGTTTTCGCCTTTGAACGATATTGGTTGCCAGTACTGTAAAGACTCTGCTGATAGAAGAGCTTTAGTTAGCGGCTCACTCACCTGCTCAGCAAACTCTAGACCAACGATAATATCTTGCGGGGCGTCTATAAATCGTGGCTGTTCTATCTGCCTCTTAAACACGAGATAGTCGCTAGAGGAGACGCTCATCACTGTTCCGCGCATAGAATAAACCGCGGCATTTAGTGAACGCACATCAGATCCCGCAACAACATCTATAACCTGTTGAGCCTGCAGAGTTGCTCTGGCTGAATCTTGTAGTGCCCCCTCTAGCCGCTGACTGTATAGGTCTTCTCCAACGCTTGTGAGCACAAAAACTCCAGCTATGAGAATCATTACACCTGTAATAATCGCTGTTATGGTCATCAGACGTACCTTGAGGGATCGACGCCAGATGCGAGTTAGTTCTTTTAAGAACAGTCTCGGTTTGCTGCTAGCTAGTAGGAGTGCCCGCACGATACCCCACCCCGCGCACAGTCAAAACAACTGTCGGGTTTTCTGGGTCAATTTCAACCTTCGCGCGCAGCCTTTGCACGTGTACGTTAACGAGCCTTGTATCGGCTTTATACTGGTAACCCCAGACTTTTTCTAACAGCACTTCACGGGTATAAACCTGCCCTGGTTTGCGCGCAAGAAGCAAAAGTAGATCAAATTCTAAAGGTGTCAATTGAATTTTGACACCGTCTCTTGTGACTTCGTGCCCCGAAACATCGATTGTTAAATCTGCGACTCGCAAAACTTCTGCGCCATCATCATTGTTGTCGCGCAGCCTAGCTCTGATTCTGGCAAGAAGTTCAACTGGGTTAAAAGGTTTAACTACATAGTCGTCAGCTCCGGCTTCTAGACCTTTTACTATGTCATCGGTGTCGCTACGCGCAGTCAACATAATTATTGGCGTGCCAGAAACTTTTCGTATTTCGCTGCACACCTCAACACCGCTTTTAAACGGTAGCATGACGTCAAGCAAAACAACATCGGGTTTGACCTCAGCAAACTTTTCAATCGCTTCATTACCATCGCCAGCGTGATGCACGTTGAAGCCTTCGCCTTCAAGCACCATCGTCAACATTTCAGATAAAGCTACATCGTCGTCTACTACTAGAATCCTTGCACTCATGCTCTCCATTATGGCCGTTAGAGATGAAAAATATCAGATGCGTAACAAATCAAAGCGAAAGGGTGCCCCACAAAATTGTGAGACACCCCGCACGAGACTACTGAAACTCGTAGCTTGTTACTTGATTTTTAGCTCTTTAGGCTACATAGTTTTCACGTAAAACTTTGCCTAGGTGTTCGTCTACGTTGGTCCAGTACTGGAAGAAACGCTCGCGTATCTCGTCTACTGTGATGGCTTGCGCTTGACCTAGAAGTGTTTCATGGAACGCTTCACGGCTTTCTGGCGTGAACACGTCACGGTAGAGAATGCCGGGCTGAGTGAAGTCATCATCATCTGCGCGAAGTGTGTACGCTGCACGCACCAACTCTCCGTCTGACTCCCAACTTGCCTCGACACCGGCCTTTTCATCAACAGCAGGGCCACCAGCTGCGCCGTAAGAGTTCGGGTGATAAACGCGGTGTGATGCAGGTGGGAAGTGATACTGCATGTTTCCCTGATGCATATAGTTGTTTACTTCAGTAGCGTGTGGTTGGTTTACCGGTAGCTGGTTGAAGTTGGTGCCAATACGGTGACGTTGCGCGTCTGGGTATGAAAAGACGCGAGCCATCAGCATCTTGTCTGGTGAGATACCGGTGCCCGGTACTGTGTTACCTGGTGAGAAGGCTGCCTGCTCGATTTCTGCAAAGAAATTCTCGGGGTTGCGGTTAAGCGTGTAGGTACCGACCTTGATGCGCGGGTAGTCTGCCTTTGGCCAGGTCTTTGTGAGATCGAAAGGGTTTATCCGATAGGTCTTCGCTTCTTCGTAGGGCATTATCTGCACATAAACATCCCAGGATGGGTGATCTCCCGAAGCGATCGAATCAAACAGGTCGCGGCGGTGGAAGTCAGCGTCATCACCAGCAATTTTTGCGGCTTCTTCATTTGAAATGTTTTCAACACCCTGTTGTGACATAAAGTGGTATTTCACCCAGAAGAGCTCGCCATCTTTATTAACCCAAGAGTAGGTGTGAGAGCTGTAGCCGTTCAAGTGACGCCAGGTGCGTGGAAGACCGCGCTCACCCATCAAATAGGTTACCTGGTGAGCAGATTCTGGTGACAGAGTCCAAAAGTCCCACTGCATGTCAGCATCGCGCAGGCCTGAATCGCCGAGACGCTTCTGCGAGTGGATGAAGTCAGGGAACTTAATTCCATCACGAATAAAGAACGTTGGGGTGTTGTTACCGACTATGTCGAGGTTACCTTCGGTCGTATAGAAGCGAAGTGAGAAACCGCGCACGTCGCGCCAGGTATCTGGTGATCCCTGTTCACCGGCTACAGTTGAGAATCGCTGCAACACCTCTGATCTTGCTCCTGGCTGAAAAACAGCTGCACTTGTGTATTTTGACACGTCTTCGGTCACAACGAATTCACCGAAGGCTCCGCTGCCCTTGGCGTGGGGGTTGCGCTCTGGTACACGCTCTCGGTTAAAAGCAGCTAGTTTTTCGACGAGATAACGGTCGTGCAAAACTGTTGGACCGTTTGCACCGACTGTTAACGAGTGTTCATCGCTCGCTATCGGGGTTCCGGTTTGAGTGGTGGTAATTTTTTGTTCAGACACTTAATTTACCTTTCTTGGTTGTCTTGGTCATTTGGGTTAGTGTTAATCGTTAAAATTTAAAAATTGCTGTCTATCTGTCTAGAGATTGCTTTTTGTAGCTGAAGAACAGTCTGAGCAGAGGCCTGTGAAGGTCACTTCAGCGGTGTAGATTTGAAAGCCGTGATCGTTGCTCGGAGTTAAGCATGGCGCTTCTCCGATAACGCAAGCGACGTCTTCTATACGACCGCAGTTTATGCAGATTAAATGGTGATGGTTGTCTCCAACCCGAGCTTCATAGAGAGCTGAGGCGCCACCAGATACTTCAATTTTTCTTGCTAGACCAGCTTCCGTGAGTGCTGTGAGCACTCCATAGACAGCTTGTAAAGAGGTTCCTGTAAGTTCTTCTTTTATTTTCTGATAAACGGTAGCCGCGTCTTTGTGCCCACCCTCATCGAGCACTTCTAAAACTGCTCTCCTAGGTGCTGTTGAGCGCAAGCCTGAGGTTTGCAAACGTCTTGAAACGTTATCTATACCTGCCATCTTGCTCATGACACCATCATAGCAGTTGTTTTGAATGATTCAAAACTAGTAGTGTTCGAAGTACCCAGGCATTAACTCCCAGGGCCCTACTTCTAGGTACTCGCAAACCGCCTTATAAACGACATGTTCAACAAACATGCGCCGGTGATCGTCATCGTTTACGTGCAGACCACGAAACTGCTGAATCGGCATGCGATGTAAAACAATAGTTTTATTAGCACGGTCTATAGAATAAAATCTTGAGTGCTCAAAGTCCCATTCTTGTTCGTTTGGCATTGGCACTGTAGAAAATCCTATTTGAACGTCACCAAGTTCTGCAGGAAACCTATTTGTTAAAAACTGTATAACCACAGCAGCCCAATTTTTAAAAGTTGCTATTCTGCCCGCCGGGTTCATGAGCACTGGACCCGCCAAAGATGAGCGGATCGGTCTTCTATCGTGCGCTCTCGAATTTGTAGTGCGTGAAGAAGCTCTTGAAGTCATAAATCCAGTCTATTAAAGTGTGCGGAAGTTACCTGGGGAAAACAGTTAGTTGACTTAGTGACTCGCGGGGTTTTAACACTGGATAAGATGCGAGCGTCTTCTGATTGAAAATAACCATTCCAGCTGAAATTTCGCCTTCGCTTACAACGCTCACAGTAACTCCTTTGGCCAGCTTTTTGGTAGCTTGTGGCGCAACTTCAACCTCTTGAACTTTTTGCTTTTCTGCTGATCCTGAAGTGACTGTGACCGTTGCTTTTTCTTCACTTAAATTGACTATAACCGGCACCGCTTCTGCAGCCGCCGCAACCGGCATTGTCTCCCCCGCGCCATATATGCTAGATGGTGCATACCAGGTGAAATCGTGGTCACTGCTAGAGTGCGTCGCTGTTTTGATTCCCCCCACAACTGGCAACTGCGAGCGCACCACTATTGCCTCTACAGTTTCGGGAAGTATTTTTATTTGGGTGTCTTTTACTACTCCCGGGGTTAGATTTACTGCGGCGAGTTCTATTTCTTCACCTTTTGTTGTCAGCCCAACTATTACAGCAGTTGCTGAGGTTCCGATGCTGTCTTTATCCCAGTCGTCTGAGACTGATTCGGTTGTCGCTAGAAGTCGTAGAGTTGCAGGATATTCATCTGCTTGATCAGCGTCTTCTGCCGAATGCACGTGTTCTGCGAAGTTTACGATTCCTGCGAATACGAGAGTTTGTGTTGGTTCTGCTTGCGAGTTGATCTGCTCGGCTCCTGTTGGCGTCAAGTCTCGTATCTCAGTGAGGCTCATTGACGCGACGACTGGTGAGCCTGAGCTTTCAACCCTCACAACTGTGCTTTCTTTGCCTGCACCGAAACCTGCGAGAGAGACTATGCGCTGACTTTTAGGAGCGATTAGTATGCCTGATGAGGCTCTGGCGTCTTTTTTACCGGTTTCATCGTGCACTGTTAGGTTGACAGTTGCGGGCACTAAGCCCGGATTGTTTAATGAGATCATTCCGGTGTGGCCCATCGTGGTGCTTCCGGCAACGATCCACTGATCGTTGAAGGCTTCTGAGCAGCTTAGAGCTGTTTGACCTGACACTGTTTCGATTGCGATTTTTTGAGTAGCTGCCGCAGCCACCTGGTTTTCACCGGTGGTTGTTAAAGTTACAGTGGGCTGTTCAAATTCTGTTGCTATGCGTTCTGGCTGCGCTAAGGGTGTTGAGGAGATAGTTGTGTCGGCAAATAGCTGCTCGCTCGTATAGATTTCTGGCTTGCCTGTAGGCGTGACCGTGTCAGGCGAGCTCGGGTCAAGACCCAGCACTGCAAAAGATCCTGGACACACTACTGAGTTTGAGGTTGTCGTTTCTGTGTCTACCGTCGTTTGCGGCACAGCTCCGGTTAGTGGCGCAATTCCAGCACCACCAGCATTAAGCACACTCAGGTTTATGAGAAGAATTGCTCCGGCGGCGCTAAGCACAGCACCGGTTGCGATGCGAAGCACCATGTCGAGTCGCTTATTTTTCATCATCTTCATCACCTTCTTGCGCCTGTGTGTCTGCTTCTTGCGTTGGCGTTTTAGAATCGGGGAGCTCTGTTTCTGAAGAATTTATTTCAGATTCAGTTATTCCAGCTTCAGTTATTTCAGATTCAACTATTTCAGATTCAGTTATTCCAACTTCATCTATTTCGGCTTCAGCTACAGCGGACTCAGACGCTGCTTGAGTGGTGGGTTCTGATGCAGTTGTTTGCGTTACAACTACTACTGGAGTTTTTGTATTGATTCGACGTTTGAGTTTCTTTTTACGAGCCGGGCGAAGCCTTACTTCGGCGGTGGGTAGTGCGAGCATCAGTGTTCCTAGGAGCAACGCCAGCTGTGTTATCCAAACTGTTTTTGCTGGGCCTTGCGCTGTTTGCAAGGCATCAGCAGCTTCGCTTCCTTCATTAGAATCCGCTGTTTCCATAGACTCAGCGCTAGTTGCAGATTCTGTAGGTTCTAGGGTTGCTTCGGATTCAACTGTTGATGCTGACTCTGTGGTTAAAGCTGACTCTGTGGTTAAAGCTGACTCTGTGGTTGAGGCTGATTCTACGGTTGTGCGCCAGAGCATTCCTTTGGCTGTTTCTCCAACTGCGTCAAGCTCTGTTCTGCCGTCAAAAACTTCCTGCAACTGCGAGTAGAGGCCAAGCCCGCCTGCACCAGTTGGCTGACGCATCACAATAAAGTGAATGCGCGCTTCGCTCAAATTGTCTATGGCATTTGATTCTGTAAATTCGTCAGAGGCGCCACTTGCAAGCTCACCGATTATTTCAGCTACTTTTTCTTCAAGCTCTGTGATGGGTTGATTAACTTCAGCGGTGCGCAACTGATCTAGTGTGATTGAGGTTCCCTCTACAACTTCAGTGCGCAGAGTCTCTGCCCCTGTTGGGGTTATAAATAGGGTGCGAACCGAGGGGTCAGTTTTTGCTTTTGCGAGTGCAACGGCGGGTAACTGTTCCACCCCAGGCTGCACAGCAACTTGATTTGTGGTGAGCCTGATGAGGGATGGGCCAACTACTGTGATCACACCAATTAGGGCGATGGCTACAGCAGGAGCCGCGATCCGCCGCAGAAGCGGCACACCAAGCACCGCGAGTGTTATCACTGCCGCCCAATAAAGAGCCAAGCCTGAGCCAGCCCAGACAGGCACCATTTTGTTAATGTGTGGTGTCAATTGCAGATACGGGCTCGCAAGTGCGGTTATAAGCCCCAATGCACCCGCTAAAGCTGCCAGTGCTGTGACTCTCGGGTGCCCCATAAAAAGACCCATTACCGCTAAAAGCGCCAAAGGTGCGAGCAAGATACCGACGGTGAGAGTTAAAGCGCCCGGCGGCACACCAAGGTTGAAGAGAATTTCGCCCCAACCATCGAGTCCAAAAGTAGGGAACCCAAGTAACATCTGCCATGGAGTGCCAGGGGTGTAAGGGTTTGCGAGCCCCGGGTCGATTAAAGACTCAAGCGGCCTGCCAGCAAACCATGCTCTAAACACTATTGGAGCAAAAAGAACCACAGGTGCCAGAGAGATCAACAGTGTCTGGGGTATTTTTTTGGGTTTTGCGACGAGAGCTACTACGAGCACGATTATTGCGGCGGGTATTAAACTTGGTGCGGCTGCGAGCGCGGCAGCGGTTAAGAGTGAAGCAGTTGCCGCGTTACCCCACGAAATATGTGCGTTTGATACGGCTACTAGCACCCACGGTAGCAGCACTGCGAGTATTACAGAGTTGACTCTCCCGGTAGTCATCGCAGCCAGTAGCATCGGCCCGACCCCCCACACAACTCCTGAGAGTATGCGAGCAGATGTGCTTTGGCTCAGCCGCGCTCCCCACATCCAGCCGCCGAGAGAGGCAAGAGGGACTGCCAATATAAACAGCAGCACAACAGCAAATGACGTATTCCAAAATGTTAGCGTGCCAAAGACAGCAAAAAGCCAATTAATCGGGTCTGCCGGTATCGAATTTTCTGCACCGCTCGCTGTTAAAAAGTCGGCAAGATTTGCCGGGTAAACGCCAAGCGTATTAGACCACAGCTCACGCACACCACCTAATGGAGCTGTCCCACCGCCGTTCAAAAAAGACGCATCGAGAAGCCACCAAGTCAGTGCTATTGCAAGTGCGCTCATCGTTAGCGTGAGTCCGAGCCCTCCCTGCGCGATAAAGTTCAGGTTGCGTCTACTCCTACCAAGCTCGGCGAGAATAGTTTCTTTTCGTATCGCCCGCACACTCCGCACTGTTTTGCGGTCAGTGCGCAAAGGCTTCAAAGCGCTCCATGGCGAGTTTTTGGTTGCTGTTAGCGTGCGTCTAGATCTGCGTATTTTCCCGGGACTAAAAAACACGGTCAGTGCCGCACGCATTTCACCAATCATGGTTCCTGGGCGGCCGCGCACAAGCGCCCAAACCATACCAAAAGCGCCGATAAATGGCAGAAGCAACCACAAAAATGGCACAAGGGGAGATTTGGCATACGTTAAGCGTCTGTGCAGTTGCGAGGTGCGAGCTTCGCGATGTGCCTTATTAACGAGAGCAGCTTTACTGCCCCATTCGGGCCCAGAAACCCCAGTTCTTGCGAAGCGGATGCGCGCTTCAGGCACAACTATCACTCTAAAGCCGGCGAGTCTCGCTCGCACACTGAAGTCGAGCCCGTCATCATAAACTTTTAGCGCCGGGTCAAAACCTTGCAGGTGCTCCCAAATGTCACGTCTCACGATCATTCCGACCGGTCCGACTCCGAGCACGTCTTCGAGGTGATCGTACTGTTGTTGGTCTAGCTCTTGATTGTCGAGTGCCCACCTTGAGCCCGCCCAGGTAAGAGACTGCCCGAGTTCGATTATTTGTTGCGGATCGTCCCAGTCAACAAGTTTCGGTCCAGCCACTGCAGCTGTGCCGGTGCGCGAAATTTCACGCATCAGGTTTTCGAGTGCGTCTGGTTCTGGTGCAGAATCCTCTGTCAGCATCCACAACCATTCAATGTGGTTGCCCGGCCTTGTTTCAGCATTTGGCATTGGACCCAGCGCGCTGGCACCAAACTTTAAAGCTTCACCAAAAGATGCTTTTGGTTTAGCAACGACAACTTTTGCGATGTCGCGACCTTCAAGCTCACTCGTGAGATTTTTGGATTCACCCAAAGAAATGATTAAAAGCCTACCGGGCTGCAAAGTTTGGGCTTCTAAAGCGTCGAGCGTGGTGGCCAAAAGCGGCCCCCCGTTCTTGACGACGAGTATCGCGGTTACGTTACTGCTCACCGGCCCTTAACCTGCTTTTTAGTTAGTTTGAATTGAAATAATGGGTTAAGCTCCCCGGCGTAGCTTGCGTCGCTCACGCTCTGAAAGGCCCCCCCAAATTCCGAAGCGTTCGTCATTCTCTAAAGCGTACTGGAGACAGTTTGAACGAACCTCGCAATCTTCACAGATGCGTTTAGCTTCACGGGTCGAGCCACCTTTTTCAGGGAAAAAAGCTTCTGGGTCTGTCTGTGCACAAAGAGCGTCAGCTTGCCAAGCTAAAACAGAATCTTCATCTGCATTACGCACTCCTGGCACCCCAAGATTCACCGGGTCAACGAACCAGTTCTCAGGCACCTTCATCGAGTCACCTCTTCAACATTTAGATTGTGCTTACTTACCTAATAATTACACTGGTGTAATTCGATTTAGTCAAGCGGGTTATAATAAAGGTTAAAGTATCACTTGAATGTTTTCAACACGCCTTTGACACAAAATAATTGTTTACTTTTGCGCAACAGTGGCTAAAAACGCCTCTCCGTGACCACTAATTTCGATTTCATCGCCGGTCGAGATATAAAGTGACTGCCCTTTGCGCACTCTAGCAACTTCCAAAGAATCCCCCGCAACATTCTGATCACCTACACGTTCGACCCACAGTTGACCCTCAGTCGCGAGCAAAACTACCGGATTTGGTGTTTCGAACCTGACCATTGGAGCCACATTTTCAGCTGCTAATTCAAACGGAGCTTCTATGGGAGCAACACGAACGCGGTGCAAAGAAAAATCAGAAATATCTGGCTCCCAACTTGTCACACCAGGCGAGCTTCGCACCCCTAAAAAAGGTTTAGCGGCGTTTTCTTGGAGCGAAAGAATTGAGCGCAGCTTAGAAATATCTACATGTTTCGGGGTAAGGCCAGCGCGGATGACGTTATCCGACGACGCCATAACCTCAACACCCACCCCGCTAAGATAAGCGTGTAATTGACCGGTCTCGACAAAAAGAGCCTCACCAGGGGCAAGTTGCACAATGTTTGTCATTAAAGACACAAGCGCTCCAGGGTCGTTCGGGTGCTTCGTCAGCAATTCTTGCAACACTTCGAAGCGCACTTGACTGAATCCAAAAATCATGGTGGCATTGGCGCCTACAAAAATGTTTTTGAGTGCATTTAAAGCTTCAGTTACTTCAGTGGTTTCTGAAAAAACCCAATCGAGCATGTAGTCACGCGTAGCCCGTGCGGCTGCTTCTTCAGCGTTTGTAGCTGCATTGTCAAAGCTTCTAGCAACCTTGTTTTCAAATTTTGCTGACAGCCGTGTCGCTAGAGCCAGCAGGGGTTGTGAGCCGCGCACTCCACACGTACCTGCATGGGTGGCGATTGTGGCTAGGTCGTCAAGCAGATCTCTGATTGGACGAAAACCAAACAGCGCCCGCACTGGAGTTAAAGCTACAAGCAGCTCAGGCTTATGATTTTTGTCTTTAAACGAACGCCTGGGGTCGTCTAGCGGTATTTTGAGCTGCTCTTCTTCAGCAAACCCAGCTTCTGCCTGTGAAATATTTGGGTGCACTTGGAGTGAAAGAGGCCCCCCGATACCCAAAATTTTCACTAAAAAAGGTAGCGGCCCACCACTTACACCATAAATTTTAGGATCCTGTTTGATTAGATCTATCAGCGTGAGTTGCTCCCCATAACAACCGGCAACCTGCGCCGGATCTCCGATGTGATCGCCGAGCCACACCTCTGCTTGCGGCTCCCCTGTGGGTGCTTTCTGCAAAATCTCGGGGATAGCATCTTTTGATCCCCACGCATAAGTGCGCGGTTCGTTGCTAATAAAAATGAGCAACCTTTAAGCCTCCAGTTTCACCAAAATACGTTTTGAGCCTGCACTTAACGGCCAGCTAAATTACACTACCTAGTATGGCCGAAAAAGCGTATGTTTCTCCACGGGGGCTACCATCAACCAAAACGAGGCTCCTTAGGGGTGCTTTTGGCATAGCAGCATTTACCGTCACAGTTGGTGGTTCACTATACTCTGAGCTGTTCGGCAAGCCTATTCATCTGGCGGCTCTCGCAATCATTTTCGTCTGGGGAGCGGCTCTATTTTTAGCGGTTCGGCCCGAAAGGTTCCGCTGGCACAGACTCCCGGCCCCTGTGATCCTTTTTATTTTAATGACAGCTATCTCGCTTATTTGGGCTACGGAACCTATCTTCGGAGTGCAAGTTTTGGCTTTACAACTGGTGCTTGCGGCTATCGCTGTCATGATCGCTTACCTTCTGACATGGGCTGAAACTTTGCGCACACTGGCCCAAGCGCTTCGTTACCTGCTGGGTGTTGGGCTCATCATCTGGTTGTGGCAGACATTCGTTTCACAGGTCGAGGCGACGGTGACACTAAACCTAATCTCTGTTATCGCTGTCACAGTTTTTGCTGTGCAGACATCTGCTGGGCTTGTGCGCCCAAGTTTTGGGGCTTTTTGGGTTGCTGTCTCGCTCCTTGCCATAGTTTCAATAAACTCAGTTGTCACCTACGCAGCTCTTGTTGTTGTCATAATTTCGTTACTATTTTTGTTGTGGGCAAGAAAAAGTAAGCCTGACAGCCGCATGCCCCTGTATTGGATCGGTATTTTGGCTCTTGGTGCCACTATTTTTGTGCTTTATTGGTGGCGGGAAAGCATCTTCCCGGCTCTTGGCATAGACATTGATACGGTTCTGCTAGACAATATTTGGGTGAGTGTTTGGTCTGCTCAGGGCGTCGTGGGATCGGCACTGTTTCTACTTTTAGTTTTTGTCACCACATGGCGTGTTTGGTTTAGAGCTGTTGATCAGCCCCGACGTGGTGCAGGCGAGCCTCTCGAATACGCAAAAAGTGCGTTGTGGCCAACTTTAGTTATTATGAGTCTGCTAGTTTTTTCACTTGTTTCAGGCTCACTAGTTTTTGAACCGGGATGGTTTCTGTTGGTGCTTTTTGCGGTGAAAACAAGATTTGATTACATTGTTCCAAGCAAGCATGAAGATGCTAAACGTTTAGCTTGGCGCGACGTTCCTATAGTTGACGAAACGACTAGCAGGATCTGATTTGTTAAATTTTAAAGCAACGACCAGAGAGTTTTCCCTCCACGAACTTCCCGCCGGGGTGTCATCAGTAGACATTTTTTTTGACGATAACAGGGTTTGGTCGATCGATACACGCGACAGGGGCTCAGCCTTCACCATTGACTGGCCTGAAGCGCTAGTTCCGCATCTAAAAGGTTTCACAGAATTGAGTGTAAAAGATTCTGCATCCGCCAAAACTCTTGCCTCTGCAGAAATAGTTTTTAGTGCTGACAATTTTCGTACCAAAGTTGTTGACAGCTCTGGGGTGCCACTGTCTGTAAACAAGTGGGGGCGGTTGGGGCGCGCGCTCGATGCAATCGGTAGCGACATTCAAAACATAATTTTAGAACGCACCGAAGAGATAGTTTCCGTTTTAACGGCCATGGGCAAACAGCCATTTATTGTCGGTGGCACTCTTCTCGGTGCTGTGCGCGACGGCAAACTTTTACCGCACGATGACGATGCTGATATTGCTTATCTTTCTGACCACACCTCACCGGTCGATGTCGCTATTGAGGGTTACCGTGTGGGGCGCGAGCTTGAAAAGCGCGGCTACAAACTCATGCGTCATAGCGCCACGCACATGCAACTACATTTCATCCACGATGAAACCAAAACCCCCTACTACATTGACGTTTTTGGGGCTTTCTTTACAGACGATGGTCACATAAACCAACCTTTCCATGTGCGCGGCAAAATGAGCCGCGATCAGATGTTACCTTTCGGTATGGTTGAGATCGACGGTCGCAAATTTCCAACCCCTGCAGACACGGAGCATTGGCTCACAATCAACTACGACGCCGACTGGCGCACACCGATCCCTGGATACGATTTGAACACACCTGACTCAACCAACCGGCGCTTTTTTAATTGGTTCGGTTCTTTCAACCACTTGCGGCATTTTTGGAACGATTTCTATGAAAAAGAAACCTCCGGTAAAAGCGAGTGGAGTGCGGGTGCGCTGTGGATACAGAGTGTTTCTTTTTCGCTCACTTCACCACAGTTAGTCGACCTGGGTTGTGGCGGTGACCCGGTTAGTTTCAAACTTCTTCTATCGAGAGAAGAGATAATCGCGACTGACTTCGCAGCCAAACCTTTAGAACTGGCAAAAAGCTTAGCGGTACCAGGCCAGCGCACCGCACACCTGAATCTTTTTAGGTTAAATACGGTTTCAGCCCCACAAAGGCTCGGCATCACAGGTAGCTTCGACGTGATTGCCAACCATCTGTTAGATCAAACTGTTCGTGAAGCACGGGAGGGCGCCTACCGCATGTTTTATATGGCGCTACTATCGGGTGGATCTGCGACAGCAACTTTCTTTTCAAAACCCGACCCGGCTGTGCATGCAGAAGACCCAACGCTTTGGCATCTTTCTCCACATCAATTAGCCACAGAGGCTCTAAAATACGGTTTGGGTGTCACCTTTGAGAAGATCGACTCTGCTGACACTTACACGCTTAGTCGGGCACCCTACGCCGCGATTTTTAATCTTTCTAAAAAAGTTTTCAACCTTCCAAAGGAGCAGCTGACTATGAAACAGCGCATCGCACGATTTTTAGACACTTTCACATTCGGTAAAGCACAAAAAGAAATTGCTGACCTAAAAAAACAGGTGATTGATTTGCAAGATGAACTCGACGAATACCGTGGTTTAAGCTCACGCGTTGCACAGCTCACCGACATGTTAGAAGAGCAGCTTCAAAACGAGCAGAAGTAAATAGCTATTATTTTGGATGCAACTTTGAAACTATTCACTCTCATCGATCCCACCGGTAACCGAACAGACGGAATCAAGCTAAGCGGAATCAATACACGCGAAATCAATACAAGCGAAATCAATGCAAGCGGAATCAATGCAAGCGGAATCAGAGCAGAAGAAATCGAGCAGGCTGGAAACGAACCAGCCGGAACCATCACAACCGGATTTAAACCTGCCGAATCTAAACCTGCCGAATCTAAACCTTCCAAATCTAAACCCACCAAGCACAATGCTTCTGCAAACTCTTTAGAGTGGCAAAGTTCACTGACTGAAGCTCAAAAAAGACACCTGGAATCGGCGTGTAATGTTTATTCTCTTCTTTTTCCAGCTGAAGAAATCACGTTTGAGGTATCGATTGGTAATGTAACCCAGATGCCCGCAATCGCATACGACCAATCTTTGAAACCTGCTGCTCCTGGCACCAAAAAACTTGGCC
>DATJCC010000063.1:0-5282 GCA_035514995.1 Microbacteriaceae bacterium | reverse complement strand
GATGATGCTAGGTTGCTCATTGCAAATTTCATCACCACGATATTTGCTTTAGCATGCTACTCTGGAATTAATTGGCCTAAATTTAATAGTTAACCAGAAATCTAATGCGACAGCGTTTCGATACGACAGTGTTTCAATACGACAAGTTTTAATACGACAGTGTCTTAATGTGCAATTGTTTTAGTGTGCCAGTATTTTAAAGTGCGATTGTCTTAATGAACCAGTGCTTTAATAGGCTCACGTGTCGCAGGTGAAAAACATTTTAAGGAAATTTTACAACAATGACAGTCTCAAAACCCACCGTAGCGCTTTCAGAATCTATCGATGAGGCAGGCGTTGAACTTCTGCAACAAAAAGCAAACGTCTTGCAGTTCAGCTCTATTGAGGAGTTAGTTGCAGCTCAAAAAAATGCTCACACAGACGCCATTATCGTCAGAAGCATCACAATAGATGCTGGTGTGATGGATGCAATACCGGGGTTGAAAGTAATCGGCAGGCACGGTGCAGGGCTTGACAACATTGACCTAGAAGCTGCGAAAGCACGAGACATTAAGGTCGTTAATACACCACACAGCAACACTCACTCTGTCGCAGAGTATGTTATCGGAGCAATCTACTCGATGCTGAAAAGATTTGATGAAACATCGGCAGCTTTGCGCGAAGGAAAATTCACGTCTGAATGTGGTTCTTTGCCGGGGCAGGTGCAACGCATGGGCCTTTCGGGCCGTGAACTATCTTCATGCACACTAGGGGTCGTAGGTTACGGAGCCATCGGTAGAGCTGTAGCAAAACTCGCGGAAGGCAACGGAATGAAAATAGCTTTTTATGACCCGTTTGTGAAACCAGAAAGCGTCACCGATAAAAACCGCACCCAATATGCGAGTTTGGAAGAACTGCTCAAGGTGAGCGACGTAGTGACTCTTCATGTTCCGGGTGCGCCTGGGGAGCCACCTTTAATAGGTGCGAAGCAGCTGGAACTGATGAAACATGGTAGCTACCTTGTTAACGCAGCCCGCGGCTCAATAATTTCTATCGAAGCTGTCACAGAAGCTCTTGCAAGCGGCCGCCTGGCTGGAGCCGCAATTGATGTTTATGCAAATGAACCTCCAACGCTGAGCGCAGACCTGCTCCAACAAAAGAATGTGCTATTAACTCCACACATGGCCGCAATGACAGCAGAAGCGCTTGAACGCATGGCTGTTGATGTGGTTACAAACACGATCGAAGCTCTATCCTAAACCTGAAGATTTGAGGCTAAAAGTAAACTCAAAAGCGTCAAAATTATCGTCTTTAGTTACCACTTCAAAGTTGATCAAGGAATGAGTTAGGCATTCTTGAGGCTTTTAGAATCTGTTTAAATTCTGGTTTGATATTGGTTAGACATCAATAAAAATTATTGAGCTCGAGTCTTCGATCGCTTCAATGTGTTCGTCGGGGCTTTCGTCTGTAACCAGTTTCGTTAACAGTATGCGTGCTGTTTCTTCTAGATGCTCTTTCATAAGCAGAGCCGCGCTTCTTCCCTCACCATTCAAAATCGCTTCATAAATAGGAACATGTTCATTGAGCACCTCGGTTACAGAGCGACCCTTTGTAAACGTTGAAGCTCCGAGCGAGTGAGCTTCATCGCGAATTTGACCGATGATGCTGGCGGCCTTGTGATTGCCGTTCCACGCAACAATTATTGAGTGGAACTCTCGATCTGCTTTAATAAACGCTTTAAGGTCACCGCCTTTTGCGGTCTGAGTTAGTTGATCCATCGCTGCAGTGAAGCGGTCACGCACACCGGGCGGGTTAGAACTTGCAGCATGGAAAGCGGAGGGCACTTCGATCAATAATCGTGTTTGAAATATTTCGCGCACATCACTGGCTGTTAGACCTTTGACTCGAACTCCGTGATTTCTTTCAATTATTACGAGCCCGACATTTGCTAGACGCAAAACTGCTTCACGCACTGGTGTGCGCGAAACTCCATACTTTTCAGCCAGCTGATAAATTGAAAGCATTTCGTTACGAGCAATTTTGCCTGTAACGATTTCACTTCGTACCGATTCAAAGACTTTGTCTGCTACCGTCACTAAAACATCCTCTGTTTGTTACTATCAAGAATGTTACACGGTGCCAATGCTACATGGCGCCAATGTTACATGGCGCCAATGCTACACGGGGCCTGGGCAAAGTGTCGGCTTAGTAGGAGCGCACGAAGTGTGTTGACTGCTGGGTGAAGAACTCTTTAGCAGCCGAGCCTTGCTCCCGCGGGCCGTGACCGGAATCTTTGATGCCACCAAAAGGCACGTGATGTTCAGAGACAGCCGGCGAGGCGTTAACTGAAATTAAGCCTGCTTCAGCTCTTTCTTGAAAGTATTCGCTTGACTGGAGAGAGCGGGTTATGATGCCAGCTGAAAGACCGTAGGGGGTGTCGTTAAGAAGTTCTAGACCGTGTTCAAGGTCGCGCGCTTCGATTAGGCAGGCAACGGGACCAAAAATTTCTTCTTGGTTGATGCGCATTTCAGTTGTTCCGCCAGCAAAAAGCGTTGGAGCTAAAAAGTGGCCAGGATTGTCTTTATCAATAACTGCACCACCTGCTATAAGCTCCGCTCCCTCATTTTGGCCAATCTCTATATAGCTTAAGTCTGTGCTCAACTGAGAGTCGTGAGCTACCGGGCCCATCTGTGTCGACTCATCGAGGGCGTCTCCAACACGAAGGCTTAAAACCCGCTCTGTTAGTCGATCTGCGAGCTCCTGGTAAACACCAGGGGTGACGATTATGCGGCTGGTGGCAGTGCAACGCTGGCCCGTAGAACCAAAGGCTGAGTCGGCGATGCTGTCGACAGCGATATCAATGTCAGCGTCGTCAAGCACCAAAATGCCGTTTTTGCCACCCATCTCGGTTTGCACACGAGCGTTAGAGCGAGCGTGAGTATTTTTTAGTAACTCTGAACCGACCTGAGTTGAACCTGTAAAAGTGATCGCATTAACGTCTGGATGGCCCGCAACAATATTGCCGATAACGCGCCCGCTACCCATAACCAGGTTGAAAGCACCCGCTGGGAGCCCCGCTTTAGCGATGATTTCAGTTAGAGCCCACGCTGTTGCGCTCACAACCTCAGCCGGTTTAAATAAAACAGAGTTGCCGTAGGCCAGAGCCGGAGCTATCTTCCACGCGGGCACCGCGATAGGAAAGTTCCACGGGGTGATAACCGCAACAACGCCAACAGGTCTGTGTCTAGTGTGAATTGACATGTTTGGGCGTTGCGAAGCAAACATTGCTCCCTGTTCGGTCTGCAAAATAAAAGCAAAGTATTCAAATGTTGCGACCGCGCGGCCCACCTCTCCGGTGGCTTCGCGAAGGGTTTTGCCCTCTTCGCGTGCGAGAATTTTAGCGAGCCTTGGTGTTTGGGCGCGCAATTCATTAGCTATCGAATTCAGGGCAGCGGCGCGTTGGAAGGGTGCTGTGCGGCCCCAAGTGTTTTGAGCCGTTTTGGCGGCAGCGATAGCATCTGCAACGTTTGTTTCGGAGGCTTTAGCATAGTGACCGACAACATCGTCTAGATTAGACGGGTTTATGTTAATGGAATAGTCACTAGAAGTGACCCACTCACCAGCAATGAAGTTTGGGTTGATTTGCATTATTGCCTCCAGGTTTAATCGTGAAATATGTTTTAGAGCACCAAATATGTGTTACAGCACGAAATATATTTAAAACACTAAATGTGTTTTTAGGGTACTGCGAAGCTAGACAGCGTCGGGCCAAAAGTGTTTCACAAGGTTTAGCGTTCCGATTTCATGTAGTTTTTTTACCGCGTTTTCGGTGTTGTAGCCAATGTGCGGAGTCAAAACAGCGTTGGGTATCCCAAGCAGGGGGTTGTCTGCGGGAACAGGTTCACTCGAAAATACGTCAACACCTGCGCTTGCAATTTTGCCGTTTTTTAGTGCTTCAACAAGCGCGTCAGTGTCGACAACGTCAGCTCGGGCAGTGTTAAGGAACACTGCGCCGTCTTTCATCTTTGCAAAAGACGCAGCGTTAATGAAGTTAATTGTTTCGGGGTTTAAAGCTAAATGCACCGACACAACATCAGAGCTGGCGAGCACCTCATCGAGGGTGGCTGCTTCACCATGATCTAATTTTGAGCCTGGTGTTAAAGATCTAGACCAAATTTTTATGTGCATCCCAAGGCAGTCTGCGATTTCTGCAACACGTTTACCGATCCCGCCGTAACCAATAATTCCGAGAGTGCTACCTTGTAGCTCTCGGCGATTAACTTCAGTCCAAGTTCCCGAGTGCACCTCATTATTAAGAGTTGGAATCTTGTGCCAAGTAGCAAACATTAATGCGATGGCGAGCTCTGCAACAGCGTTGTCACCGTAGCCGGTGACGTTGTAGGCCGCGATGCCACGCTCTTCACAAGTGGCGAGGTTCAGTTGATCGGCGATGCCCGTGCCCATAAACGAGATAGCCTTCATGTTTTTGGCGGCATTTAGAGCCTCATCGGGGTATTTCCAACCCAAAACTATGCCATCAACGTCTTTAGTGCGGTCGATCCATTCTTGAATGTTAACCGGCTCTTCACTGTATGTTTCAACGATCACTGAATCAGCGGGCGCGTGGCTCATAATGATCTGCTCAATTTCAGTGGCGTCTTCACCAACAGTATCTGGCAGAGAGATCTTAATTTTAGTGCTCATAAATCAGAAGAAACCTTTCACTGTTCTATATATCGCATGCTACTTGGTAATGGGTGTCTAAATCAAGAGCGTGAAGATTTAAAGCGCTAATGTTTATTATTTATTGTAGTAACTATTGCTTGATCAGGCTTTTAGCTAAATCTGTTGAGTGGTGCTTGAAAAACCTTTGTAGTCGATTTATTTGATGCTGCTTGGTTGTCGACACCTTAAGAAAGACTCAATAGCATGCGAGCTTTGAATTTTTAGAGTTAGCCTTTCGAAACCTCTTCAACTACTTTCGATATTACATCTTGTAGTGCAATGAGACTCGGCCTTAATGAAGAACTTTTGAGAGTCTGAAACTCTATTATTCGGCTAGGGGAGCCCGGAAAAGTCTCTAAATGGCCAGCATTTGCGGTTAAATTAGCTGTTGTTGGTGTGACGACGGTAACACCCAGACCCGCCTGTGCGAGTGCAATGGCAGCGACATGGTTTTCGAGTGAATGGTTGACCACAGGTGTGATGCCAGCATCGTGCAGAGCCTGTCTAACACTGCGACCAAAAAATGTTTCTTCAGGGGGTAAAATCCACGGGGTTTCGGCCAGGGTGCTCTTTGTTGA
>DATJCC010000062.1:0-6494 GCA_035514995.1 Microbacteriaceae bacterium | reverse complement strand
GGAATAAAAAAAGTATGCCGATTATCCAGAGACTTGGTCTTCTAATATGAGCATTTTTTTGCATAGACTCAACTCTAACTGTAAATGTGCCCAACATATCTCAACTTGAACAACTTTTTTAATGTATCACTGGACAGATTTGCTATTTATGGCGTATTGTGGTTAGTTGCACTTCTCTTTTGCTTGCCTTCATATTGCGGTTGGCTGGCGTTCATGCTTTTTTGGACGCCTCGAGGTAACCTGAGAAGGGTTTTCGCTATATTCAAGTCTACGTTCCCCTAGGGATCACGGAGGTTTTTCCTTTGGCCGCTGCGCGCAACGCAAAGTCCACCAATCCACCCAAGAACAGCCGCGAAAGCTCAAGGCTCTCGTTCGCTAAGGTTTCTGACACGTTAACGGTTCCAGACCTGTTAGCGTTGCAGCTAGAAAGCTTCGACTGGTTAGTCGGTAACGACGCCTGGAAAGCTCGTCTAGCTAAAGCAGAAGCTGAAGGCAGAACAGATGTCCCTGCACAAAACGGGCTAGATGAGATCTTCGAAGAGATTTCGCCTATTGAAGACAATGCAGGCACAATGCAACTGTCATTCGAGAACCCAATTCTTGACGAGCAAAAATACACGATTGATGAGTGTAAAGAGCGGGGTAAGACCTACTCTGCGCCACTGTATGTCGAAGCTGCTTTCTTCAATACTGAAACACAAGTTTTAAAGAGTCAAACTGTCTATATGGGAGATTTCCCAATAATGACAGACAAGGGCACCTTCATTATTAATGGGACTGAGCGTGTGATTGTTTCACAGCTCGTTCGTAGCCCTGGTGTTTACTTTGATCGCACACCAGAAAAAAATAGTGATAAAGACCTATTTACAGCCCGTGTCATTCCAAGCCGTGGTGCATGGTTAGAGTTTGAAATCGATAAGCGTGACCAGGTTGGCGTGCGTATTGATCGCAAGCGTAAACAATCAGTCACTGTTTTCTTAAAAGCTCTCGGCATGACAGAAGATGAAATCCGTGAAGAGTTTGCTGGGTATGAATCGATCGAGCTGACTTTAGAAAAAGATGCTGGTATTCTCACCCAAGAAGACGCTTTAAAAGATATTTATCGTAAACAGCGCCCAGGTGAGCAGGTTGCTATAGAGTCAGCCCGTGCCCTCCTCGAGAATAGTTTCTTCAATGAGAAGCGATACGATCTCGCCAAAGTCGGTCGGTATAAGATCAACCGTAAGTTAGGTTTAGAACTTCCTATTCAAGAGTCGGTCCTAAATCTTGAAGACATTATCTCAACAATCAAATACCTAGTTGGTTTGCACGCTGGAACAAAAACACTTCCAGGCACACGTAAAGGTAAAGCGGTTGACATCAAACTAGATACTGACGATATTGATCACTTCGGTAACCGTCGCATCAGAGCTGTCGGCGAGCTCATTCAAAATCAGATGCGTACGGGACTAAGTCGTATGGAGCGTGTCGTACGGGAACGTATGACCACACAAGATATTGAAGCGATTACACCGAATACGCTTATTAACACGCGCCCTGTTTTGGCTGCGATCAAAGAGTTTTTTGGAACTTCACAGCTATCGCAGTTTATGGATCAGAATAACCCTCTAGCGGGTCTAACCAATAAACGGCGACTTTCAGCACTCGGACCTGGAGGTCTATCACGCGATCGTGCTGGCGTTGAAGTTCGCGATGTGCACCCGTCTCACTACGGTCGGATGTGCCCGATTGAAACTCCTGAAGGTCCAAATATTGGTTTGATTGGCGCATTAGCAACATTTGCGAGGATCAACTCTTTCGGCTTTATCGAAACTCCTTACCGTCGTGTTGTCGACGGTAAAGCAACTGACCAGGTCGACTACCTGACTGCCCACGAAGAAGATGAGTTCCTGATTGCACAGGCTGGTGCTCCTCTTGATAAGAACGGCAAATTTACAGAAAAGCAAGTTCTAGCAAGGCCGCAGGGATCTGAAGTTGTTTTGGTTAACTCAGACGAAGTCGAGTACATGGATGTGTCACCACGGCAGATGGTTTCGGTGGCAACCTCACTTATTCCATTCCTCGAGCATGATGATGCTAACCGCGCGCTTATGGGCGCGAACATGCAACGCCAGGCTGTTCCTTTGATCCGTAGTGAAAGCCCACTGGTTGGAACAGGCATGGAAAGCTATGCTGCGTTTGATGCGGGTGATGTAATCATCTCTGATGAAGCGGGTGTCGTGTCAGAAGTATCTGCAGACTACGTCACGGTTCAAAATGATGAGGGCGGCACTTCAACATATTACACACGCAAATTCAACCGCTCTAACCAGGGAACGAACTACAACCACCGTGTAATCGTTAAAGCTGGGGAGCACATAGAGGCTGGCCAGGTAATTGCCGATGGTCCAGCAACAGAAAACGGAGAGCTCGCTCTTGGAAAGAACCTTCTCGTAGCTTTCATGCCTTGGGAAGGCCACAACTTCGAAGATGCGATTATCCTCAGTCAGAATCTTGTGAAAGATGACACTCTTTCTTCTATTCATATTGAAGAATATGATGTTGATGCTCGTGACACCAAACTTGGTAAGGAAGAGATCACGCGTGACCTTCCAAACGCAAGTATGGAAGCGCTGAAAGATCTGGATGAGCGCGGCATTATTCGCATCGGTGCAGAAGTTCGCCCCGGCGATATTTTGGTTGGCAAGGTTACGCCTAAGGGTGAAACTGAGCTTTCAGCAGAGGAACGACTACTACGTGCAATCTTTAACGAGAAGAGCCGTGAAGTAAGAGACACCTCACTTAAGGTTCCGCACGGTGTAGCGGGCACAGTGATCTCGGTAAAAGTCTTTGATGCTGAAACCGATGACGATGAGCTTGGCTCAGGAATCAACCAGCGAGTCATTGTTTATATCGCTCAGAAGCGTAAGATCACCGAGGGAGATAAACTAGCTGGGCGCCACGGAAACAAGGGCGTAATCTCAAAGATTCTTCCTGTTGAAGATATGCCGTTCCTAGAAGACGGCACCCCTGTAGATATCATTTTGAACCCCTTGGGTATTCCAGGTCGAATGAACTTCGGGCAGGTACTAGAAACTCACCTTGGTTGGATTGCCAAACAAGGCTGGAAAGTGGAGGGGAACCCCGAGTGGGCTGCTCGGCTTCCAGAAAGTCACTTTGAAGCTGCGCCAGACACAAAGGTTGCAACACCCGTGTTTGATGGGGCGACAGAAGCTGAGATTACGGGTCTGCTGGAGTCGACACTCCCCACACGCGACGGTGACCGTCTAGTTGGCGCATCAGGCAAGGCGCGTCTCTTCGATGGCCGCTCAGGCGAACCATACCCATACCCGGTTGCGGTCGGATACATGTACATCTTGAAACTCCACCACTTGGTTGATGACAAGATTCACGCCCGCTCCACCGGTCCATACTCGATGATCACACAGCAGCCACTGGGTGGTAAAGCACAGTTTGGTGGGCAGCGTTTTGGTGAGATGGAAGTTTGGGCGCTTGAAGCTTATGGAGCCGCTTATGCGCTCCAAGAGCTACTCACAGTGAAGTCTGACGATATTCTCGGCCGTGTAAAAGTGTACGAGGCAATTGTTCGTGGCGAAAATATTCCAGAACCTGGTGTTCCAGAATCGTTCCGAGTTCTTATGAAAGAAATGCAGTCTCTATGCCTTAATGTCGAGGTGCTCGGTGCTGATGGTACCGCTGTTAACCTACGCGACAACGATGACGAGGCACATCGCACAGCAGAAGAACTAGGCATTAACCTATCCGCGCGCTTTGAAGCATCGTCAGCTGACGAAATCTAAGCCGGTCGCCAAAATAAGAATTAAAGAATTTCAAGGAGAAACATTGCTCGAAAGAACAGGTTTTAACGAGCTTCAGATCCGCCTCGCGACCGCTGAAGATATACGCAGCTGGTCATACGGTGAAGTCAAGAAGCCAGAAACAATCAACTACCGTACATTAAAGCCAGAAAAAGATGGTTTGTTCGGTGAGCAGATTTTCGGACCCAGCCGTGACTGGGAGTGTGCTTGTGGCAAGTACAAGCGTGTGCGCTACAAAGGAATTATCTGTGAGCGTTGTGGTGTCGAAGTAACCAAATCAAGCGTGCGTCGTGAACGTATGGGACACATTGAGCTTGCTGCCCCTGTGACACACATTTGGTACTTCAAAGGTGTGCCTAGCCGACTTGGGTACCTGCTTGATATGGCGCCTAAAGACCTTGAGAAGGTAATTTACTTTGCCGCATATATGGTTATCGATGTTGACGAAGACGGCCGCCACGAAGATCTTCCAGGTCTTGAAAAAGAGCTACAGCTTGAGCTCAAGAGTCTAGAAGATGAGCGGGATCTTACAATCTCCGAAAGAATGCAGCAGGCTGAAAACGACCTTGCTGCACTAGAAGCAGAAGGAGCAAAGGCCGATCAGAAACGTCGTGCGAATGCTTCGGCTGAAAAAGAAATTGCACAGATTCGTAAACAGTTTGATGACGAAATCAATTTACTCCGTCAGGTCTGGGATGACTTCCGTAGCTTGAAGGTTGGCGATTTGAAGCCAGAGGACGCCCAGTTCGGTGAGCTAATGGACCGCTATGGCGAGTATTTCGAAGCTTACATGGGCGCTGAGGCAATCAAACGTCGTCTTGAAGCATTTGACCTTGCAACCGAAAGCGAAGACCTGCACCTGCAGATTGCTGAAGGTAAAGGCCAGAAGAAAATACGTGCGATTAAACGTCTAAAAGTCGTTAACTCGTTCCTCAAAACTGGAGCAAGTCCTTCAGCTATGGTGCTCGATGTGGTCCCTGTGATTCCACCAGAGTTGCGACCTATGGTTCAGCTTGATGGCGGCCGTTTTGCAACTTCAGATTTAAATGATCTGTACCGTCGCGTAATTAACCGTAATAACCGATTGCGCCGTTTGCTTGATTTAGGCGCTCCCGAAATTATTGTTAACAATGAAAAGCGGATGCTCCAGGAAGCTGTCGACGCACTGTTTGATAACGGTCGTCGCGGGCGCCCAGTCACTGGAACGGGCAACCGCGCACTGAAATCTCTCAGCGACATGCTGAAAGGTAAACAGGGCCGTTTCCGTCAAAACCTTCTCGGTAAACGCGTTGACTACTCTGGTCGTTCAGTAATTGTCGTGGGCCCGCAGCTAGAGCTGCACCAGTGTGGTCTACCGAAGCAGATGGCTTTGGAGCTTTTCAAACCTTTTGCTATTAAGCGGTTGATTGATCTGGGTCATGCGCACAACATTAAAGCTGCGAAGCGTATGGTTGAGCGTAGCCGCCCTGAGGTTTGGGACGTGCTCGAAGAGATCATTCGTGAGCGTCCAGTTCTCTTAAACCGTGCACCTACTCTGCACCGTTTGGGAATTCAGGCGTTCGAGCCACTGCTGGTTGAAGGTAAAGCCATTCAGCTGCATCCGCTGGTTTGTGCTGCCTTTAACGCAGACTTTGATGGCGACCAGATGGCTGTACACCTTCCGCTTTCTGTTGAAGCGCAAGCCGAAGCACGTATCTTGATGCTGGCTTCAAACAATATTTTGAAGCCATCAGACGGCCGACCAGTTACTCTTCCCACCCAGGACATGGTAATCGGTTTGCATCACCTGACTACCGAAAAGTTAGGCGCAATAGGTGAGGGACGCGCTTTCTCCTCTGTGGCTGAAGCAATTCTTGCCATGGACCAAGGGTCTCTTGATCTCGGGTCGCGCATACGGGTACGTATCAGCGATTATGTAGGTTCAAAAGGTGAAGTAAATGAAAAGCCTGTGCTGATTGAAACTACATTGGGTCGTGCGCTTTTCAATGAAGCTTTGCCAAAGGACTACCCTTATTTCGAAGGGGTCGCTGACAAAACCTCACTTTCTTCACTCGTGAATGACCTCGCAGAACGATATCCAAAAATCGATGTTGCGCAGACTCTTGACCGTATTAAAGATGCCGGTTTCTATTGGGCTACACGTTCAGGTGTCACGGTTGCTCTAAGCGATATTGTTGCTCCTGAAAATAAGGCTGAAATAGTTGCAAGCTATGAGAAACTAGCGGCAGCGGTGCAGAAGCAGTTCGATAAGGGTCTAATTACTGACACAGAACGTAGAAGCGAACTCATCGACATTTGGACTAAGGCCACAGACGAAGTTGCAGTAGCTATGCAAGAAGCTCTTCCTGCTGATAACTCAATTAACCGGATGGTGACTTCGGGTGCCCGTGGTAACTGGCTACAGATCCGCAACATCGCTGGTATGAGAGGTCTTGTAAACAACCCGAAAGGTGAGATTATACCTCGTCCTATTCTCTCTTCATATAGAGAAGGGCTGTCGGTTGCAGAATACTTTATCGCCACACACGGAGCGCGTAAAGGGCTTGCAGACACTGCTCTGCGCACAGCAGACTCTGGTTACCTGACTCGTCGCCTTGTCGATGTTTCGCAAGACGTAATTATTCGTGAAGAGGATTGTGGTACTTCACGCGGACTCGACTTCGTAATTGCAAACAC
>DATJCC010000061.1:0-3136 GCA_035514995.1 Microbacteriaceae bacterium | reverse complement strand
GGGTTCAATAAGGCCGAAAGGATAAAACCGGCAGACACTGCGATCGATAGCGACAACAGCCAGTGTGATGAGAGCCAGCCTGCGCTCACACCCATCGCGGCGATGATCAACGCGAACTCAGAATAGTTAGATAGGAGCAATGCAGAAAGCACACTCGTGCGATTACGCATGCCTAGTAGCCACAATAATGCCCAGTACGCGAGTGCGTGCAGCGGCAACAACAGTAACAACAACATGCCGACCCCGACATTGTGCCAAGTCGGCAAGCCATAAAACCCAATTGTGACGAAGAAGCCGACCAGCAGCAGCTCTTTAACTGTGAAGAGTGTATGGGACAATTGGTCTGCACCCGGGTGCTGGGCGAGAATGAGCCCCATAACCAACGCGCCGAGACTGCCAGACAGTCCCAGCCACTCAAATAACGCATACCCAGGGATTAAAGCCATCGCTATGCCGAACAAGGCACCCATGTCGCCGTGCCCGAGCCGATACCAGTGCTTGGTTGCCCAATACAGTGCCGGGACGACTATCAGCAGACCAAGCGAGTACAGGCTCGGCGCTTGGCCACTAGAAATCGAGATCACCACAACGGCGGCAATGTCTTGCATGATCAGCACGCCGATGCAGATGATGCCATAGAGAGCCTGCTCGTCGCCACGCTCCTGCAGTATCTTGACCACAAAGATGGTGCTTGAAAATGACAGCACCAACGCCAGCGTCGCAAGCACGTGCCACGGCTCGGGTCCAAAGGCTCCGAGTGCGCTCATGCCCGCCAGAAAAAGCGTGCCGATTCCTGTGAGTAACACCATGTGTGCGCCAGCGGTGATCCAAACGTGTTTCCCGAGTAGGCTACGCAGATCCAACCGTAGCCCGATGGCGAAGAGCATCAGCGTCACTCCGATGTCTGCGAAGACCGATAGCGCATCGAGCTGCGCCACATTGAGCGCGTTGAGCGCGAACCCTGCACCTAGAAACCCGATCAACGCTGGTAGCTTGAGCGCCCTCGCGATCAGCCCACAACCGAAGATCAACGCGAGATACGTCACAACAATGCCCATGGGTAAAATTATGCCGGAATTCAGCAAGACACCATCGTTAGTTTTCGGTAGCTTTACACCACCTGGAACACAGACGCGCCAACCTTCATGTTTGTCATTACCACGGTGTCCCAGGCACATCCGTTTGCTGGTCGCAGGCTTGCATCAAATCGGCACCTGGCTTCTGCCACACGAACGCTTATTTATCGCGCAACTATGCGGTGCAATTGGAGTGCAATCCTAAACTGTCAGTTAAACACAGACAACAGTTTGCCAGGGGCTCCATGTTAAATAAGAACATCTATTTTCAGATTTAATACCTGACAACGCATATTTTTTGATGGTGGACCCTGCGAGAATCGAACTCGCGACCTCCTGCTTGCAAAGCAGGCGCTCTACCAATTGAGCTAAGGGCCCTCTTATTGACCACGTCAACGTATCTACTATATACGCGGGCCATTGTTACTGCAAATCGTGCTCTGTAGCGCTAACACGCTTCTAAATCACTGTGCAACAATACTGCTACATGAAGCAGAAGGACCGAACCTTTTTAACCGCTCAGGTTCGGTCCTTGCTCTTTGAAGCTTTCAGTCATTTAACCTAGTAGGTCAATGTGACTTGATAAAGATCAAACTTTTTGGTTAGCTGATGCCGTTTCCAGCATATGCGTAATAGTTTAAGTCATTTCCATCAGCTTCAAACGTTATCAGCACGCTTTCTCCGCCATCTGCATACCAGCCATAGTACTTGTATACGATGTCGTCAGCTTCGAAGTCGTTATTTACATAGTAAGCGCCATCGACACCAAAAATATCGGCAACATCCTGGTAGCTACTCAAGCTGCCGTCCATATTTGCATCTTTTAGGTTCTCAAAAGCCGTTGCAAAATCTGCCGACGGAATCAAAGGATAGTCTGCGGGGTAAGCGCTAGGATCCAGCTCTGAAACCTCTACCGTATAACCTGCCGTAGATGATCCAGCGTCTCCGCCGCCGCCGTCACCAGTGCTACATGCCGCTAGAGACGCTCCTAGAGCTGCGATTAGCAGCAAAGCTTTAATTTTGTTCAACATTTTCCACCTTATTCATTTTTGTCTTTTGAGACACACCCCAAAAGTATAAACCATGGTATAACCATGGGTGATTACAATTCTACAGCAGTCTATCCACTTCTTGTTGCTTTGTTTTAATGAACTTTTGCCACGCCCTGTCTCTTAAACAAACCACATATCCTGTTTCAAAGCCTCGTTAAGTAGACTGCTGATCATGACTGAGATTGTGATTCAAGCAGTCAGTGCCCTCATAATTGACCCTGCGAATCGCGTTTTATTAATAAAACGCAGAAATGATCCATATCGTGGCTACTGGTCGCTTCCTGGTGGTCGGGTTCAAACAAAAGAATCTCTTTTTGAGGCTACCGCACGCGAAGTCTATGAAGAAACCAGCCTAAATATACAAGTTATAAGACTGCTTGGGAAACAAAAGATTTCTAAGCTTGATCATCGAGCGTTTGAAATATCTATTTATTTTGCCCAAATGGTAGGTGGCTCGCTTCAAGCTGCTTCTGATGCATTAGAGGCGAGGTGGGTCAACCTAGCTGAATTGGATTCGCTGACACTAACCCCTAATCTTGCCGCTTTCTTACGCAAAAATCTGCCAGAAATAGCTACAGGTTTAATTAATCATGCGCCAGAATAATTGACATCTAACCATGTGAGCTTCTTCAACAAACAACTGCAGAATTATAGTTCAAAATACAAGAAGATTGCACTAAGTAAAGATGTTTATTTTCTCATTAATTGGTGGGGCTACCTGGACTTGAACCAGGGACCTCTTCATTATCAGTGACTCTTTGATCTAAAAAATGGCTGAAAATAGCCGTTTTTAACGTGCAGAATGTGCTCTGCGTGCCCATTTTTGCCTGCAAAAAAAGTTGCGGGCACGCCACGGGCACGCAGAAACGCGCATGCGCACACCACAAACCATTCAATCTTTTACATCAAACTTAAGGACTAAACCATGTCTCAACAAGAGAACCTAATCCAATCAAACACACCAGCAGAATTTTTGGCTGTCTTATTCAACATGAAACACATTTACCG
>DATJCC010000060.1:0-2001 GCA_035514995.1 Microbacteriaceae bacterium | reverse complement strand
TGTCTATATGGAACAAACATTTTGCAAAGGTAAAAATATTTATGCTCAAGCAATTGTGAGAGCCCGGTTTTTAAAGAAAAAAGGCGGAACCGTTTCATATGACGAGCTAGTAGAGATACTCGACGAAGCTCCAGATGGGCGACTTGTTCCGGAGTGGGTTGAAGAGTGGGGCGTGCGCTCAAAACAAATCGAAAAGACTTTCATAAAATAAAGATTTTAAAACTCGATTAGGTGTATCAGGGGGTGACTCTGATATGATAATTCAGGCTTCACAGCTTGCGCGGGTGGCGGAATTGGCAGACGCGCTGGGTTTAGGTTCCAGTGTCTTTAGACGTGGGGGTTCAAGTCCCCCCTCGCGCACCATTTTATCTTAAGTGCGTCATCGTTCAGAAACGGTGTCGCACTTAGGGGCTTTTAGATACGATCTAGACGTTCTAAAGTAATAAAAAGATGCGATCTTTAAAGGACTCGCTCAGGTTTCTTTCGAGCAGGCTGGAGCTTCTGAGCTGAAACCACATCCCCAACTTTGACAGCCACAACTCCTGTAATGATGAGAGCTGCACCTACCCATTGCAAACCCGTTGGCGTGATTGCCAGAAGTAAAATGGTCCAGATTATCGCAAAAATTGGTTCTGCATATCCAGTAAAGCTAGCCACGGTCGCTCCCAATCTGCGTGAAGCCGAAACTCCGAGTAGATAGGCAAAGACTGTAGACATTAAAACCATTCCGCTGACAACAAGTGCTGGAGCAACCTCTGTTCCAGCAACAACGGTAGGGCTGTCAGTAACGGTGAACGGCAAAATTCCAATAGCACTCACAACGATCAAAACGATAGAAGCCACTAGTAATCCTAGGCCCACAAAAGGAAGTGGAGCGATTCCATGTTCGGTAGATGCTCCAGTAGCGAAATATGCAGCTAAACCTACTGCCGCGATAAGCGCGAAAATGATGCCGAGTGGGTGTAGGGAAGCACCAGTAGCGACACCAGAAATTGCGGCCACACCTAAAACAGCTATTACAGCACCGAGCATGGTTATTTTAGAGGGAGCGGTGCGGGTGCGGCCCCAGATCCACAACATCAGTATTACCGGGCCCATAAACTCGATCAAAAGAGCAAGACTTGGAGGGATAAATTGAATCGCCATAAAGAATGCAAGCTGGCACCCTGCGACTGCGAGTAAACCAAAAAGCAGTATTTGAGCCCATGCTGAGCGTACAAGATCCCATTTGCCGCGCAACATAATTAAAGTCGGTGGAAGCAGGATGAGCGCTGAGAGACTAATGCGTGTTGTCGTGGCTGCTCCTGGTGACCATCCAGCGGTTAGAAGTGCACTAGCAAAAATACCTGATAGGGCAAAACTTGCTGCAGAGCCGATTGCAAGCGCAAAACCTAATGCCGAAAACTGCCTACTGATTGACATAATAAACCCCTTGGTACATTAGCGCACTTCTAAAATAGACTTTTAAGATGATGCTATAGCAAGTGTGTCGCAAGAACTCAGTAAGGTTGATAAGAACCGAAATCTTTTGAAGATAGAGCCTAAGAAGAATAATGCAACAAAATCATGAAAATGAAGTGCCAGTGACGGGGCCTGCAGAAGAGTCTGAAGCTGGAGGGTTGAGCCCTAGAAGAAAAATTGTTGGAGGAGTTCTATCTTCTATCTTTGTTATTGCGTTAGTAGTTGTTGGATACTTTGTTTCACAATCTCAAACCACGCAAAAGACAGAAGCAAGAGTAAATCACGATGTTGCAGTGGCAGAATATGAGCGAAATTGGGGTCTGCTGCAAGAGGCCATCGCGGAGAGTCGTCAGATACTGAAAGAGACCAGCAATGAAGACGTGCGCGATATTAGTGTTTTGGAGCGGTTAGAGGAAGCTCTTATAGAAGCTGAAAGTTTGGGAAAGATAACTCCAATTGATTCAGCAAATGCCAGCACTAATGCAATTAATAATGATGCAGAGAAGCTAAATTCAGCCAACACAGAAGCAGAGGCCGTGC
>DATJCC010000059.1:0-14693 GCA_035514995.1 Microbacteriaceae bacterium | reverse complement strand
GCACTGATAGTGCAAAAATTTGGGGGTTCGTCTGTTGCTGATGCAGAAAGTATTAGACGTGTCGCAAAAAAAATTGTAGAAACTCGACTTCAAGGTAACGAAGTCGTTGTGGTTGTGAGCGCAATGGGTGACACAACAGATGAGCTTTTAGACCTTGCATCTGAAGTAACATCAATACCCGCGCCGCGCGAGCTGGACATGCTGTTAACCTCTGGCGAAAGGATCTCGATGGCTCTTTTAGCAATGGCCATCAAAGGTTTAAACGCAGACGCTTACTCTTTTACTGGCAGTCAAGCGGGCATGATAACTACTGCCGAACACGGAGCCGCAAAAATAGTTGATGTTACTCCCGGGAGAGTGCGTGAAGCACTCGATGAGGGAGCGATAGCGATAGTTGCTGGTTTTCAAGGGTTCAGTAGGGACTCTAGAGATATCACTACTCTCGGAAGAGGCGGATCAGATACAACTGCAGTAGCTCTAGCGGCCGCTCTGGCCGCAGATACTTGTGAAATTTATAGTGATGTGGCGGGTGTTTTCACAACAGATCCGAGAATGGTTGGCAAAGCCAAAAAAATTAGCTACATCACCTCAGAAGAAATGCTAGAACTTGCAGCTGCAGGCTCAAAAATTTTGCATATTAGAGCAGTTGAATACGCACGCAGACACGGTGTGACTCTGCACGTACGTTCATCTTTCACAAACGATAAAGGAACTATCGTTTATAACCCTGAGCAAGGGTATCCGGAAGGGAAAAAAATGGAAGATCCTATAGTCACAGGCATCGCGACTGAAATCAACGAAGCAAAAGTTACCGTTGGTGGAGTTCCTGATATTCCAGGAAAAGCAGCACAAATATTTGAGATCGTTGCAAAAACCAAAGCCAATATCGACATGATTGTTCAAAACGTATCAGCAGAAGATACAAAGAGGACTGATATTTCCTTCACAATTCCTATCAACGATGGGAAAAAAGTCATTGAAGCGCTTGAAAATGAGCGTGACATTATCGAATATGAACGCCTACAATATGATGATCAGATTGCCAAAATAGCTGTAGTCGGGGCGGGGATGCGCACAAGCGCTGGCGTATCAGCTAAATTGTTTAGGGCACTCTATGAAGCTGGGATTAACATTGAAATGATTTCAACTTCTGAGATCAGAATTTCTGTAGTAACAAAAGCTGACCTGCTCGAACAGGCCGTACAAGCACTGCACACCGCTTTTGGTTTAGACGCAGATGAAGAAGCAATCGTTCATGCAGGAACCGGTCGCTAGGAGACTAAAATGACCAATACGAAACTTTTTAATGTCGCAATTGTAGGTGCAACCGGTCAGGTGGGAAGTGTGATGCTTGAACTGTTGCAAGAACGAAAATTTCCGCTCAAAGAACTGAGGTTATTTGCTAGCCCACGATCGGCCGGTAAGAAGATCCAATTTGGTGAAAAACAAATAACGGTAGAAGATGTCTCTTCAGCTGACTATTCAAATATTGATATTGCCATATTTTCAGCAGGTGGAGCAGCTTCACGCGAATACGCCGAAAAATTTGCGGCCGCCGGAGCTACGGTCATCGATAATTCAAGCGCATGGAGATTAGACCCCGAAGTGCCTTTAGTCGTCAGTGAAGTGAATCCACATGCAACTCAAGACCTTCAAAAAGGGATAATAGCCAACCCAAACTGCACAACCATGGCGGCCATGCCTGTGCTTAAAGCTTTGGACAGAGCTGCTGGATTAAAACGAGTCACAATTACCACTTTTCAGGCGGTGTCTGGCTCTGGAGTGGCTGGAGTAGAAGAACTTTCAAAAGGCATAAAAGCTGCTGTTTCTGACAGTAACTTCGAAAAACTTGCGCTCGACGGGAAAGCTGTTAATTTTCCAGATCCGCAGGTTTATGCGAAGCCAATAGCGTTTAATGTTGTTCCCATCGCCGGCTCAATCGTCGAAGACGGTTCGGGGGAGACTGATGAGGAGCAAAAACTACGGAATGAGAGCAGAAAAATACTTGAGTTACCCGATCTGCTTGTAGCTGGAACATGTGTCAGAGTGCCAGTTTTCACAGGACACTCGCTCTCAATTCATGCCGAATTTGATAAACCAATCACACCTGCAGAAGCTGAAAAAGTTCTTTCGACCTCACCCGGGGTTGCACTTGATAGTATTCCGACTCCGTTAGATGCGACAGGGGCTGACCTAAGCATAGTCGGCAGGATTAGAGAGGATCAGTCTGCACCCGAGGGGAAAGGTCTTATCTTGTTTGTGTCTAACGACAATCTGCGCAAAGGAGCAGCTTTGAACACTGTGCAGATCGCCGAAGTTTTAGCTTCACGCTAAAATAGGCACCCACGGTGGGGCCGCTGAAACTGAGTTAAAAACTGTTGTGGTTAAGCTGCCACTAACTTCGTTCTGGCGTTAAAGTTATCATAGTGGCTTCTGGGCGGCAAAAAAAGCGTACGGGAGCAAAAATTGAGGTTCCTAGCCCCGCACTAACATGCAAAAAAGAGGCTTTATCGTGCCGATGCCAGACGCTGAGCCCTCGGGCTTGATTTGCGGGCAAATCTGAGTTTGAGGTGAGCGCCCCAATGCCAGGTACCCTAACCTGACCGCCGTGGGTGTGACCCGCAAAAATCAGATCACTCTCTTTATCGAGTAGATAGTCAAGAGACTCCCGGTAGGGAGCGTGTACTACACCCATGCGGATATCTGCATCAGAAACGTTGTCTAAGGTAACTAACCGCTTAGACACTAATTCTGGGTCATCAAAACGTATATGTGGATCCCCTAAACCAAAAAAGCGTATCTTTGTGTTATCTACACTGACGTCTACGGCAGAATTGTTCAAATTTTTGAAACCCAAACCTACTGTAAGAAAATCATCGAGTGAAACAGTATCAATATCAGGTTTGCGGGTGCTTAATCTTGATGGCTCTTGAAGGTACTTAAACGGATTTTTGAGGATCGGACCGTAGTAATCGTTCGACCCGTGCACGTAAACTCCCGGAACACCCGCCATAGAAGACAGAGCCTTAGTCAAAATTGTGAGGGAGTCTTTATGTCCCATAAGATCTCCGGTAAGCACAACGAGGTCTGGATTTAATCTGGCTAAAGAGCTAATCCAGTCGGCTTTTTTCTTTTGCCAAGGAGCTAAGTGCAAATCGCTCAGGTGAAGAATTCGTAATGGTTTGCAGCCCACGGGGACAAGCGGCAAAGATACATTCCTTAATACACGTAAGTGCCGTTCTATAAAAAATCCCCAAACAGCCGCAGCAGTAGAAAAACCCGCTAGTGTGTAAAGCGCTTTAGGAGAACGCTTCATCTTGCCTCTACATTACTAATCATCAGAGTCTTCAGAATCTTTATCTTTATCTTTCTTGTCATCAGAGGGCGGATCTTCAGTCTTACAGCTTGCACTCACAACGATCTGTCCGTTGCGTTTTGCATCAGAACCGCTCGAGGGACTCACAGAATCTACACTATCGGAGTCTTTCGGCGAACCAGAGCCTGAAGAACAAACAGCTTTCACCTGTGTAAAACCAGCACTGTGCAATGCTGAGACCGCGCTCTGCACAGAAGACCCTTGGAGTCCGCCAGGAACCTGGATTAGAGATCCATCGCTTCTATAGATAGTAATATCTGATCCCTCGGGAGCTGAAGTCCCACCACCAGGTTCAGTTCTAGCTACCCTGCCTTTTGCTTCAGACGAACTCGTTTCGCCACCGTCCCTGACACTGAAACCTAGAGTTTCTAGCATTTGCTTAGCCTCTTCAGGGGTTTTACCGGTGGTGTCCGGAACAGTTTTGGTGACTACACGTAGTGCGCTAGCGCCGGGCCTGTCAAAGGGTTCACCACCAAACTTGGCATCAACAGCGTTAACTATAATGCCCATGAGTCTGTCGCCGTCGTATGGCAGACCACTCCACTCTGTATTCACTTTTCCAACAATATTGCCAGTCCAAACTGCAGTAACCGCAACAGTGCTACCACCAACGGTCCAGTGATCCCAGAAATCGTCACTTGTTCCAGTCTTCGCAAAGTGGGGCACACCATGAACTGATGCGGCGTGCTGACCAATACCATTATTAACGTTATTTTCGAGAGAGTAAGTAACTCCCGCAGCTATCTCAGGGTCGATAGCCTGTCTGCACGTAGATTTAGTGAATGGTATGTCATTGCCGTCTAGATCTGTTATTTTATCAATTGGCACAGGCTCACAGACTTTACCTTTGGCAGCAAATCCCGCGTATGAAGAAGCTAAGGTGATCGGCGCTACTTCATCTGTTCCCGCATAAACAGTAGCTGGTACGCGTGTGATGTCGCGGGTTCCGTAGTTGCTTAAATCTGGATCCATTTGATCGGAAGCTCTGTGCAAGCCCATGTCTTCTGCCAAATCAATGATGTCACAGAGATCAGTTTTTTCTAGCATCGTCGCAAAAGCTGCGTTAGAAGACAACGCCATTGCTTCATTGACAGTTTTTGTGCCCCATTGGATGTCTAAGTGGTTCTGCACTTTGAACGTGCCATAACCAACTATTCCTCCATCGAAACAGTGAGCAGGAATTTTACTGTAGTCAAATGTGCGCCCGTCGCTGTTAACCCTCTCATTCAAAGAACGACCGGCTTTGAGCCAGGCAGCTAGGGTGAAAGCTTTTACAGTTGAAGCGATTTGAAATCCACTTGAACCACCGTATTCTTTATCAGTGTTGAAGTTTACGCTTGTTAGGTCGGGGTTTTCCTCTAAAGCGACAGGGTTTTCGCTAAACTGCCTGTTTTGAACCATGGCAAGCACACGTCCCGTTCCAGCCTCTACAGTGACTGCTGCACCTCCAGCATCAAAACCCGGGTATTGAGGTTGGACATTTTCTATGATTCCATTGTAGGCACTGGTCTGAATATCAAGATCTATTGTTGTGTCTATCTGGAAGCCACCTCGGGAGAGAGCGTGTAAACGCTCTTCTGGAGAGTTGCCAAAGTTAGCATCATTTTCTATGTACAGTTTCACGTAGTTGCAGAAGTGGCCGAGCCCCATATTCTTAACTTCGGTACAACCGGAATTTTTGGGAGTTATTTCGGGAACAATCTCAGATGCTATAGCTTCTTCGTGTTCTTCCTCAGTAATTTTACCGTGCTGAAGCATTTTATCGAGGATGTAATCTCGACGAACCTTGTTGGCAGGAATATTTTCTTCTATATCGATCTGGAACTCTGCAGGGCTGTTTACAATTGCGATTAGACTCGCTGCTTCTGCGATGTTTAGTTCTGTAGCTTTCTTGTTGTAGTAGTAGTTGGCTGCCGATTCAATGCCATAAATTTTACGACCAAAAAGAGCGATATTTAGGTAACCGAGCAAAATTTCATTTTTTGTGTATTCTTTTTCAAGGCTAATTGCTAGACGCATTTCTTTGATCTTACGATCAACCTCACGTCCCATAGCTTCTTCCCACGCCTCATTGCGCTCGTCTTCATCAAGCAAAGCTTCGGCTTCTTGTACAAGAACGTTACGCACGTACTGCATAGAAATAGTCGAAGCGCCTGGGCCCTCCCCGGTAACAGCGTTTTGAGCAGCTGCGCGTGCGGCTGAAAGAACATTCACTCCGCCGTGAGAGTAAAATGCAGGATCTTCGACGGCGATAGCCGCATCTTTTACACTTTGGGCAATCTGGTTCCAGCCAACCTCAACACGGTCTTGCGTGTAAAAACTCGTAATCTTTGATCTTTTACCGTCATCAGTGACTGCATAGATGGTTGACGGTTGCGCCTGCTTACCCGGGTCAATGTGGCTCGGCAAATTCTCGAATAGAGTAACGGCGCTGCTCGCTGCAGTGCCGGTAAGTGCCACAACGGGCGCGACAGCTGCGGTCAACAAAATACCTGCGATGACGCTCATCACAATTGCACCTATTAAACCGCCAAAAGCTCCAATGGGATTTCTCTTTTTCATTGGAGCTGGTGTGTGCATTTTTACTCTATTCTGAGACTTGTCAGATTTAGCCATAGAATCAAGAGTAGACGAGTAACCTTACAAAGTTGATGTTAGTACCGTGGTTTACACGAAATATACAGAAAGAATAGTAGTGAACGAAGAAGAAAACACATCTAACCCATCATGGGAGTATTTTGTTACCCCTTTGATTCTGCACAGTGAAGCCCAAATTTTAAACAATTGGGGTGCCCAAGGTTGGGAGTTAGTGCAAATAATTGCAGGTCCCGCCGGAGGTAATGTCGCATATATGAAACGAAAGGCGTAAAAATTGTCAGCTATTGAGCATCGTTTAAAAGAAATGGGTTTGGAACTACCTGAGGTTGTAGCTCCAGTTGCAGCTTATGTTCCCGCTGTTAGAAGCGGAAACCTCATTTATACAAGCGGGCAGTTACCCTTCGTTAACGGTCAGCTACCGGCTGTGGGGAAAGTTGGCGAAGGCGAAGGGCTTGTCTCAGCTGAAAAAGCTGAAGAATTAGCTCAGATTTGTGCGCTTAATGGATTAGCTGCGCTTAAAGGAATGATTGGTTCCCTAGACAGAGTGAAGCAGGTAATTAAAGTAACTGCTTTCGTTGCTTCGGACCCGTCCTTTGGCGGTCAGCCGGTCGTAGCGAATGGCGCATCAGTGTTTTTAGGGCAGGTTTTTGGAGATGCGGGTATTCACTCTCGTTCAGCCGTTGGAGTAGCCGCTTTACCGTTTGATGCTCCCGTTGAAATCGAGTTTGTTTTTGAAGTGGAATAAAATCTTTTAAAACCTAAAGATCTTGCTCGTAAACAATCTGGCAATTTAACTGCAGTCTACTTATAGCTGTGTAAAACTGTTGGGCAGAACTCTTTGCACCTAAATTCTTGGGTATGTGTTCTGAAGCGCCGTCTCCCTATCGTGATTCTTTATCTTCGGTAGAGAGACGCGCTTTTGGCAAGACTCTTCAACTCATTGGTCTGCCTAAGGTTCGAGACGTTTTAATTCAATCCCGTAAATCAGAGGTTGAGGTTTGGGTAGATGAAGGTTCCGGTTTAAAAAAGTTTACTGAGATAGCCCTCTCAGAACATGAGCTTCGCGATCTAGCAACAAACCTGATATCCGCAGGCGGCCGACATATTGACGAGTTAAACCCATGCACTGATGTGCAATTAGGGCAGGGGATCCGCGTCCATGCTGTTTTAGCGCCGATTGTTACTAGCGGAGCTGCGATTTCGATTCGTCTGCCCAGTCTAAAAACGCTTTCGATTATGGATTTGTTCAGATCTGGAATCTGCGACACCACGACGGCAAAGATACTGCTTAACGCTGTAAAAACCAAAAAAAACATACTAATATCCGGAGCTACAGCAAGCGGAAAAACAACTCTGCTCACGGCACTGCTATCTGAAGTTAACCCCGATGAGCGCATAATCTCAATTGAAGACGTGGGAGAGATACGCCCTAACCATCCGCATCATCTAGCCCTTGAAAGCAGACAAGCAAACAGTGAAGGCATCGGTGAAGTAAATTTAGACATGCTTCTTCGGGAGGCATTACGAATGCGTCCCGACAGGATAGTACTTGGGGAGTGTCGGGGTAAAGAAGTTGTGACGCTTCTTACAGCTCTAAACACAGGTCATGATGGGGGAGCGAGCACACTGCACGCCAACAGTATGAATGATATACCTGCAAGACTTGAAGCGCTCGGTACATTGGCAGGGCTCACCCCACAAGCGCTAGCCAGACAAGCCGCATCTGCTATCAACATGGCAATACACGTTACTAGAGTAGGCACCAGACACAGAATCGAAGGGATCGGCAGCTTAACGCTTAATGATGATGGACTTTTAACTCTTTCTCCTTATACCTCAGAGTTTTGAGAAATAACTAGAAATGTTTGAAAAGATCAGAACCAAAAAGAAAAATGTTCCCACAAGCACTGAGACAGCGGCACTAGTAGCTTTAAAAATATCTGTTCTTTTAAAAGGAGGAATGTCGCTTTCTAGAGCAGTAGAGCACTTAAGTGAACAATCGGGACGACTCAGCGATATAGCAAAAAGAGTTAAAGCGCGCACCGACAACTCTGTGAGCATACCGCACGCTTTTGCTCAAGAAGATGAGCCCTGTTGGAGGGCCTTCGCAGTTAGCTTAGAGGTAGCGCGCAGAAGTGGGGCTCCGATCGCACACTCCTGTGAGCGTTTAAGCCAAGCGTTTCTGAAGATAGACAGCCTCCAGAAAAAGAGGGAAGTGCTTTTAGCGGGGCCTAAGAGCACTGTTGTTTTAATCACACTATTACCACTGCTATCTATAGCTATCTCATCATTTTTGGGGGTAGATGTCCTTGATGAACTGTATTCTCCCCGAGGGATAATGTTGCTTATTTTAGGTGTTTCATTATTGATTAGCGGAGTTTTATGGGCACTTGTGATGATAAGAAACGTTGCAAGATCAGACAGCGTCGAAGGAATAGAATTAGATCTTCTATGGGTTGCTTTAGCTGGAGGGCAAAGCCCGCAAAATGCTATTCGTTTGGTTGCTGACTGTGCTGATGCGTTAAGAGCAGAGTGGATTCCACTAAACAGCTTCACGAAGAGATCTCCCGTCAACCTAATTCTTCAGACTGCCAAAGAAAGTGGGTCTCCCATCAGGCCGCTCCTAGGCTCAGAAGCCGATTCAAAGAGACAAAGCACGCAAACTTTTTTAGAAAAGAAAGCTGAATCTTTAGCAATTAAAATCCTTCTGCCATTGGGTTTCTTCATTCTTCCATCATTTGTGGTTCTTGGGGTGCTGCCTCTGGTCATGGCGCTAATGAGCTAAAGAAACTCAATTAAAAATTTCGTGCACAAATGTATAAAACATAAAGATTTTGAAAATATCTGTGCAAAACAGTTTTTAATGTCAGCAGCTTGAAAGGCTGACATGACAGCCCCAGCTCTATAAGAAATAAGGGAGGGCTAAAACTGGAAGGAGATAAAAATGAAAAATCTTAAAAACTATTTTTATAGAACAAAAGCAACAATGTATCAAATGATGCTAGACGAGGAGGGAGCAGCCACCGCAGAATATGCGATAGTCATAATGGCTGCTGTTGCGCTCGCAGGTGTTTTAGTGACAATAATGAGAAGTGGCGAAGTGCAGGCCATGCTTTTGGACTTGGTTCAAAAAGCGTTCTCTGCCGCTGGCTAATTCTTAGCTAAAATGAGGTTGAATAACGAAGATGGAGGGGTTACTGCAGAGTTCGCTGTGACCCTTCCGGTGATTCTCATGGTGCTGGCTGTTATTTTAGGTGCTCTAACTCTGGCAACTCACCGAATTTCTCTCACATCAGCTGTCTACGATATAGCCAGACTCGAGGCGCGTGGTGACGTCGCTTTAGCACAGACGAGAATGGCACAGTTATCAGTAGAAACTAGAATTAGTCAATCAATTACAGACGGTGTTCTCTGCGTAACAGGGGAACAATCGCCTGGAAAAGGGATTCTTAAAATAATCGTGATCTCCGCGACAGGATGCGCAGCTACAAGCGCAGCTTTAAGGGGTGAATAAAAGAGATTGAGTGCTCCTGTAATGATAGCTGCGATAGCCGGAGTCTTAGCTATCGGCACCCCAATAATATCTAGCAGCGTTCACTTAACGACCAGACACGAAGCCAGTAAAACCGCTGATGCTGCTGCGCTAGCTGCTGCCGATGCGCTACTTGGGTGGATAGATGCTGAACCGTGCTTATTAGCAAATCAAATATCGAATGCTTCGGGTTTTGAGCTAACTGCATGTATGTTAGATCTCACAGATGCTACTGTTAGTATCCGGTTTGGCATATTTAGAACAGTAATAAGTGCACGCGCTGGTAGCCCTTTATGATTGTTGACATGTTTTTCATGACATTATTGAGTAGGGTGATCGCGTAAAGACACTGAAGGAGAACCGTGGCCCTAAGCAAAAAGCTTGTTATCGTTGAGTCCCCAACGAAAGCAAAAACCATAAGTGCGTTCCTCGGACCTGAATACGAGGTAATCGCTTCAGTAGGCCACATTCGAGACCTAGCGGAGCCCTCTGAACTACCTGCAGAACTCAAAAAAGGTCCTTTTGGCAAGTTTGGGGTAGACGTTGAAAACGATTTTGATCCCTACTATATTGTGGCGTCAAACAAGAAAAAGACTGTCACAGAATTAAAGCGAGCCCTTAAAGAAGCTGAAGAATTGTGGCTTGCTACTGATGAGGACCGCGAGGGTGAAGCAATAGCATGGCACCTGTTGGAAGTGCTTAAACCTAAAATTCCTGTTAAAAGGATGGTTTTTCACGAGATTACGCAAGAGGCTATCAAACACGCAACTTCAAACACACGCGATCTTGACGAAAACCTTGTTAATGCGCAAGAGACACGCAGAATATTAGACCGTCTTTATGGTTACGATGTTTCACCAGTATTGTGGCGTAAAGTTGGTCCAAAGCTTTCGGCTGGCCGCGTGCAGTCAGCTGCAACAAGACTTGTGGTTGAGCGCGAGCGGGAGCGCATGGAATATATCTCAGCTGAATACTGGGATCTTACGGCTGATTTCAAAGCTGAATCAGATGCAGCAGAATTTAATGCGAGACTCGTTCGTGTAGATTCAAAACGGATAGCTTCTGGCGCAGACTTCGGTGATGATGGAAAGCTAGTAGAACGAGCGGTTCGAGCTGAGGTAGTTATACTCAACGCCGAAAAAGCACACCAGATCGAAAAAGAAATCCTTTCGAGCACGGTTGCAAAGGTTGCTTCTGTAGAAACTAAACCGCACACCCGCAGACCCGCTGCGCCTTTCACCACATCAACGTTGCAGCAGGAAGCCTCGAGAAAACTCCGTTTTAGCTCCAGGCAGACTATGTCAATTGCTCAAGCTTTGTACGAAAATGGGCACATAACCTATATGCGTACTGACTCTCCGACCCTTTCTGCCCAAGCAATTAATGCGGCTAGATCTCAAGCGGTTGCACTTTATGGGGCAGAGACTGTTCCGGCAAGCCCTCGAACTTACAAAGGCAAATCTAAAGGTGCGCAGGAAGCCCATGAAGCTATCAGACCGGCAGGCGATGAGTTTCAAAAACCTTCTGATATCAAAGCTAAACTCACTTCGAGTGAATACGCACTGTACGATCTGATTTGGAAGCGCACCGTTGCAAGCCAAATGGCAGATGCTAAAGGTTCTACCGACACAGTGACTGTTGAGCTGAAAACTAAGAGCAACGAACTGCAATTCACCGCTAGTGGTACTGTTATCCACTTCCCTGGTTTCTTGTTGGCCTACGAAGAGGGTAAAGACGAAAGCCGTGGGGACAAAAATAAGCAAGAAGTAAAACTACCCAAGTTAGAAGATGGTCAAGAACTAAACGTAGCTAACCCTGAAGCTAAAGACCATCGCACCTCACCTCCTCCTAGGTACACCGAGGCGAGTCTTACCAAACGGCTAGAAGAGCTTGGTGTTGGTAGACCATCTACCTACGCAGCCATAATCAGCACGATTATGGACCGAGGCTATGTCTCTAAAAAAGGGCAAGCTCTTGTTCCTAGTTGGATTGCTTTTTCGGTTGTTAAGCTTCTTGAGGATCACTTCAGCGAGCTGGTTGATTATGACTTTACTGCTGAGATGGAAAACGATCTTGACAGCATTGCAGCGGGTGATCAGGATCGCACCCAATGGTTGCGGGATTTCTACTTTGGTTCCGATAGCCACCCGGGGTTAAGAGGCGTCGTAGACAACTTAGGTGAAATAGATGCGCGGGCAATAAACACACTCAAGATTGACGATGAAATTTCACTAAGAAACGGTAAATACGGTGCGTATCTTGAAGTGGTAGATGATAAGTGTGAAGTATCAGACACTGGAGAAGTGAAACCGAGGATAGTAAACATTCCCGAAGGGATGTCTCCAGATGAACTTACCGTCGAAAAAGCTCATGAACTTGCCGATAAGCCGCCGAATGAGGATCGCGAACTGGGGATAGACCCTAAGACTGGGCTGCAGATTGTAGCTAAAGACGGACGTTTCGGGCCATACGTTACTGAAATTCATGAAGATCCACTCCCTAAAGGTAAAAAAGCACGGACAGCATCTATCTTTAAGAGCATGGCTCTCGAAGAGATAAATCTTGAGACCGCTTTGAAACTGCTTGAACTACCAAGGGTTGTTGGAGTGGATCCCGAATCTGAAGTCGAAATCACGGCACAAAACGGCAGATACGGGCCTTACCTCAAAAAGGGTACAGACACTCGAACGCTTCCTTCAGAAGAATCTATTTTTGAAATTGATTTAGCGGGAGCCCTGGAGCTTTTAGCGCAGCCAAAATACGGTGCACGAAAAGCTGCTAGTGCGCTTAAAGAGTTTGAAGCTGATCCTGTAAGCGGCAAACCTATCAAAGTTAAAGACGGTAGGTTTGGGCCTTACGTAACAGATGGTGAAATAAATGCCACCATTCCGCGGGGAGAGGATGCTAACGAAATCACTTTCGAAAGAGCTGTAGAGCTGATTGCGATTAAAAGAGCTAAAGGTCCAGCTAAGAAGAAAGCTCCTGCAAAGAAGAAAGCTCCAGCTAAGAAAACACCGGCGAAGAAAGCACCAGCAAAGAAAGCGACTGCAAAGAAAGCGCCTGCCAAAACTACTACAGCCAAAACTACTACAGCCAAAAAAACTACAGCCGAGAAAAGCGACACAGAAACCTCCGCTAAATGACGGGTGCATTTATCACCTTTGAAGGAGGTGATGGAGCCGGAAAAACAACGCAAGCAGCCCTCCTAGAAAAATGGTTAATTGGGAGAGGCCATTCAGTTGTGCGGACTCGCGAGCCTGGCGGAACAGACCTTGGCGTGAAGATCCGCAACATCTTATTGCATGGCGATGAGACTGTTTTTGATAAAGCTGAAGCACTGCTTTATGCCGCTGATCGAGCGCAACATGTTTCTGCTCTGGTGCGCCCAGCTTTATCCGCTGGCAAAATAGTGGTGCAAGACAGATACATTGACTCTTCTCTTGCTTACCAAGGTGCAGGAAGGGTGTTAGAAACTGATCAGGTGAGGGATCTGAACGAGTGGGCAACCGACGGTCTCTGGCCAGACCTTACAATACTTCTAGATTTAGAGCCTGGCTTAGCCGCAGCAAGACGCTCAGATCGGGGCTCCGATTCAGATCGGATTGAGAGAGAAAAACTTGATTTTCATGCCGCTGTTAGGGAAGGGTTCTTGAAGCTCGCAAAAGATAACCTAGATAGAACACTTATCTGTGATGCCAAGCTCCCCGAAGACCAGATCGCGCTTCAAATACAAGAACGTATTAAAAAACAACTCAGTCTATAAAACAGCTCAGTCTATAAAACAACTCAGCCTATGAAACAACTCAGTCTATAAAACAACTCAGTCTATAAAGCTGTTCCTTTAGAGGTGTGGGGCTGCTGCACGTTCAGGTGACATTCGAACTGGCTAGCTTTTGGCTGGCCTGGAAGGATGATCATTATGCCCGCAAAATATCCAGAGGAGTTCCGAGACGACGTCGTACGGGTCGCGTTGAACCGTGACCCAAAAGTCACGCTCGCGCAAATCGCGAAGGACTTCGGCATCCATGTCGGCACACTCGATAAGTGGTTACGGCAAGCCCGCATCGAAGACGGCGAAAAGCCCGGTATGACCCGCTCAGAGAACGACGAACTCCGAGAACTGCGCCGCCGCAATAGGCTGCTCGAGCAAGAAGTCGAGGTGCTGCGTAGTGCTGCCGCATATCTCTCGCAGGCGCATTTACCGGGAAAAGGCTCTACCCGCTCGTGAGAGAGCTCGCCGCTGACGGGATTCCCGTCGCGGTGTCGTGCCGGGTATTGAAGCTCTCACGCCAGCCCTACTATCGGTGGCTGAAATCACCAGTGCCAGCGCGTGAACTCTTGCAGGCGTATCGCGCGAAAGCGCTCCATGATGCACATCTAGAAGACCCCGAGTTCGGGCATCGGTTCCTTGCCGACGAAGCAAAACAAGCCGGTGAGGCAATGAGCGACCGGACTGCGTGGCGGATCTGCCGCGACAACGGCTGGTGGTCAGTGTTTGGGAAGAAGAAGTCACGAGGCAAAGGAACACGGCCCGGACCTGCTGTGCATGACGATCTTGTGCAGCGTGAGTTCACCGCGATAGCCCCGAACGAGCTCTGGCTCAGCGATATCTCGGAGCACTGGACGCGCGAAGGCAAGCTCTATATTTGCGCGGTGAAAGACGTGTTCTCGAACCGAATCGCAGGCCGCGATCGACTCGCGAATGAAGTCATCACTCGCAGTCAGAGCACTGAATAATGCAGTAATGCGTCGAGGGAACGTGGCCGGTTGCATCCTGCACACGGACAGAGGGTCGCAATTTCGAAGCAGGAAGTTCCGGCGTGTGCTCAACCAGCACGGCATGGTCGGGTCGATGGGCAGAGTTGGTGCTGCCAGTGACAATGCAGCGATGGAATCGTTTTTCAGTTTGCTGCAGAACAACGTCCTGAACCGGCGCAGCTGGGCCACAAGAGAAGAACTGAGGCTCGCGATCGTGACCTGGATCGAGCGCACCTATCACCGGCGGCGCCGACAGGCCAGGCTGGGGCGTTTGACGCCGGTCGAGTACGAGGCCATTATGTACGAGCAGGTCGCACTTGCTGCCTGACTCAGTTGTCACCTACTCGTGCAGCAGCCCCCTCAAAGCTCGCGAATCTGGAAGATTGCGGAACATAGCCACCATCTTTCCTGTAGTGGAGATGCGTTTTG
>DATJCC010000058.1:0-4599 GCA_035514995.1 Microbacteriaceae bacterium | reverse complement strand
GATCTGGTTGCAGAGTCGCTTTGATCCGGTTGAGGCGGTAAATTTAATTGATGAGGGGGCTCTCGAAAGACTCGTTGCCGTTCCGGCAGTGCTCCCGGCTCTCCAGATCGCTGCGAGACGTAAATCGTCAAACCTTTTATCACTTAAAAACGCTATAGTTGGTGGCGCAAATTTGAGTAACAAACTTCGAGAAGATTTTAAAAAAGTAGCGAAAAATTGCGAAATATTGAGTTATTATGGTGCAGCAGAAATTGGGTTTATTGCTTATAGTAAAGACGGAGACGCAGACCTGCTGAACCTTTTTGATGGTGTTGGAGTGCAGGTGCGAGATTCAAAAGGTCAAAAACTGCCAGATGGAGAGCTGGGAACTTTGTATGTGCGCGTTGCATCTCAAGGGGATCAATACATTTCTGCTTCAAACAATTTAAAAAATGCAGAATTATTTATAACCGGTGCTGACGGTTGGTCAACAGTTAATGACCAGGCACGGCTAATTAACGGTCGTCTAAGTCTTGAAGGGCGAGCAGGCGATATTGCTGTTACAGGCGGGCACAATGTTTCGTTAGCACAAATAGATAAGGCTGCAGAAAATACTCCTGATCTAGGGGTTGCTATTGCGGTTGCCATACCCGATAAATTTATGGGCACCATAATCGCATTGGTTATAGAAAACGATAAAGAGAGTGCAAATTTGCCAAACAAGAGCACGATAGTATCCTCATTAAAAGAAGTTTTAGCTCCACAATTTGTGCCAAAAAGAATATATCTTGCAAAAGAAATACCTCGAACTGTCGGTGGGAAACTACGGCGAGCTGAAACCCTAAAAGAGCTACTCGATAATAAATATGAGCGGATGCTATAAACCGTGAGAGAAGTTGTTGTAACTGGCATTGGCGCTGTAACACCCGTCGGCTTGAACGCCTCTGACAGCTGGCATGCAGTCCTTGAAGGTCAAAGCGGCATAACGAAGCTGCCTGAGGAGCTTGTTCATGATCTTCCAGTAAAAATTGGTGGCCTTGTACCGAGTCAAAAGGACACTTTCGATACGGCAGAATTGGTAGCAAGAGGCGATCTTAAAGCAAGTGACTCAAAAAGGTTAGACCCGCATGCCCTGTTTGGCATCAGCGCGGGCTTTGAAGCAGTCCGCAGCACACTTGGTCAACAATTCAGGGTTGGCGATAAGCATCCATTTAATCCACAAAAATTTGGTGTTTCGTTAGGTTCGAGCGCCGGACCAGTCGGTCTATTCCAAGAATCAACAAGGATTCTAGACACAAGGGGGCCACGTAGGGTTCCGCCAGGGGTTTCTATATATGGTGGATCAGACGCTGCGGCATCATATCTTTCTATGCAGTTAGACGCACAAGGAACATCTTTGGGTATTGGCGCAACCTGTGCCAGCGGTGCAGTAGCGCTTGGGGAGGCGTTAAGAGCGATTCGTCATGGCTATCTCGATGCGGTTCTGGTGGTCGGGGCAGAAGACTGTTTAAATCGTGTTAATCTCGCATCGAATGTCGGGATCCGCTCGCTCACAACTAATTTTTCTGCTGAACCGAAGCGGGCTTCAAGACCTTTCGATAGTGAGCGTTCTGGATTCGTAATGAGTCAGGGAGCCGCAGCGGTATTACTAGAAAGTGCAGAGGGAGCTACGCGCAGGGGAGCTAAGGTTCTTGCTAAAATTGCCGGTTACGGCACTAGCTCCGACGCATTCCACGCAACAGCACCTCATCCCTCTGGGCGTGGCGCAAGCCAAGCAATGAAAGCTGCGCTAAAAGATAGTGAAATAAATGCTGCTCAGATAGACCACATAAATGCACACGGAACTTCAACAGTGCTGGGTGATAAAATAGAGGCGATAGCAATGCAAAATGTGTTCGGTGTCGCCTCGGTCCCTCCAATAACCGCAACAAAATCTGTAGTAGGTCACATGCTTGGAGCTGCGGGTGTTTTTGAGGCAATAGTTGCTTTGAAATCGCTTGAGACTGCACAGATCCCTCCAACAATAAACCTCGAAACATCTGATTTTGATCTAGATATAGTTGCTGAATTTGCTAGAACTAAGCAAATGGAAGCAGTAATGAGCAACTCTTTCGGTTTTGGTGGGCATAACGTTTCACTAATTTTTACAAAATGACGTTTAATTAAAATTGTTGCCACTTTACTACAGCTATACTCTAAAATATGACGAGTGGCACAAAGTTGATAGCCGATGAACGAGGAGCTGCCGGGAAGGCATTCCTTATTTTTTTGGGTGCTGTCGTGCTTGTAGGGGTAGCGGGATATGCGTTATGGAAACCAGTTCTTTTGCCACTTGTGGGCGAAGCAATCCCAGAGCGAATGGAGAGTGACACTTCGTTTGTCGTGCCAGCGGAGTCACCTGCAATCACACTAAACGTTCCAAAGGATTGGGTTGCACAAAGAGGGCTTTTCAATAAAGAAAAAGCTATGGTTCAAAGCCCAGATCTGGTTTTGCAAATAGAGATAGAAACCTGGCCTGGCGGTAAAGCGCCATCTCTTGAGGGCGCTATGGCAGAGGTTTCTGAAAATTATGTTGATACAGAAGAACCTCGTATAGAAGTGCTTAAAGAAGGTGTGGTGTTTTATTACACTTTCGCTAACGGATCTGAAGCTTTGATTGGAGCGGTCGGCCCAGATGCGGGTGAAGACACTTCAGCTAAAGCTAGTGCTTTGTTAACGGCCACGGTAACAGGTGAAGAAATTGAAAATTATTTACCAACACTTTCGATGTTTTTCAGTGAAATGAAAATTCAGTAAGGTATATAAAAATGATAAAAGCGACGATAAAACGTGTGGCTCTAGTCCCTCTAGTCTTTTCGTTGCTGGGCGTTTCCATTCCTACATTTGTGCCGACTTCATGGGTTAACATTGAGCCCATTTCATGGGAACCTTTGGCGTGGCCGGGTATGGATGTCACGGTTGAATCAAAGCCAGAGCCGATTGATGTAACAAGCGTTGAAGGGATTATCGGGCAGAGAATCTTAAATCTAAACACTCCTGTGCAAGCGAGGTATGTGACCGTCCCCGGTAGCGAAGCCCTGAACTTCGCTACCGTAAATGTAATAAAAACTGCAATAGCAGATCAAGAAGTCGTTTCGGGAGTTGCGTACCAACCTGAAGCACACAGTCCAGGTGCAGGTCTTGGAGACCGAGGTTGTGTCGTCGGGTCTACTGACTGGGACTCAACAGACATTATTGATGATCAACGATTAGGTGTGAGCAGTAGTAGTGGCGTTGCAGTAGTGTGCGATGTTTTTTATGCTGGAGGGTCAGTTCTGGCCCAAAAACTTCGCACAGTTACAATCGATAATAAAGTCGTAGTCAAAGACAGTTCTGTTGTCGTATATCATGACGTGAATTCAGATGCATCGCTTCTCGCTAATGAACTTTGGAATGATGATGCGGCTCAATACCTCTGGGACGCTTTTATTGCAGTGGTGAAGCGTGACGCTGGCGCGATTGGTTTAACCTGGGTGTCTTCTACCCCTGATGAAGAGATTATTGCGCAGGTTTTGAACGGCACTATCGTAAGACCAGATGCAACACTTATCGTTACTTTTCCGCCTGGGGTGGTGGATCCAGAGCTTCAAGCTGTTGGAATTGAAGCGACCGAATCAGAGATGACTATCGGTTTTCCAGAGCAAATTGTGTCTCAACTGCTCAGTGATTTTGGAAAACATGTGTTAGAAACTGTGCGAAGCGGCGTATCATTTCAACCCACGTATGTTTGGGCCGGAAACGCTGACGTTGATTGCAGGTTGCACGCGTGCGTCGCACTTACATACGATGATGGCCCGTCACCCGAATACACTCCGGGAATACTTGACGCTTTTGCCGCTAACCATGCTTCTGCGACATTCTTTGTTCTTGGATCCGAGACCGTTGCAAACCCTGAAATTGTCGCACGAGCTCACAACGAGGGGCATTTGGTGCACAACCACTCATGGTCGCATAAAGAGCTTACAAAAATTTCAGCGGGAGAAATAGCGAGTGAGATAAATCAAACAAACACCGCACTTTATGACGTTACTGGAGTTGTGCCAACAACCTTTAGACCACCTTATGGCTCAGTTAACGAAAAAATATTGTCCATTGCTAATATGCCGGCAATTTTATGGGACGTCGACACTAATGATTGGCAAGGACCAGAGGAAGACGTGCTCATAGAAAGAGCAGTCAATCATGCTGTTCCCGGTTCAATAGTGCTGCAGCATGATGTGCACGCAAATACGGCAAATACAGTTTGGGAGGTCATCGCAGGAATGCGTGACCGTGGATTTATGGTTGTAAACCTCGAACAACTGTTTGGTGGAGAAATGCCAACTTCTGGTGTTATAAGTAACGCATACTAATTTGGTGACACTCGGCCGAGCAAGCTCACTTAATTATAGGAAATGTGCCGGTTGGTGTTTCGCCCTCATCGTAAATGTCGTTGGGGCTTCCAATTATCAGGGGGTCGGGCGTTCCGACGACTTCGTGATTTTTATCTGGGTAGTCAAACTTGCTAAGCACAAAACGCATTGCTTCAATACGCGCGCGCTTCTTATCGTTTGATTTAACGACAGTCCAGGGTGCAGTTGC
>DATJCC010000057.1:0-19486 GCA_035514995.1 Microbacteriaceae bacterium | reverse complement strand
AAGTAGTCCCGCGCTACCTAAAAGCAGGTTGTAAGAAAGCGCTACAGAAGCAAAGATCAGGCTGCTGGCAAGCAACTGTAGAGTGCCTGGTGTGTATGTGGGACCGGGTAGCAAACCCGGAATGTTAATCGCCAGAAGCGGCAAAAGTGCTAAAAGAACAACAAGAGCTAAACCAACAGCCCACGGCCAGAAACGTAGAATTGAATTTTTCTTATCCATCGTCATGCTTTCTTTCCCATTAGCCCCGTAGGTCTCACTAGCAATACAACAGCAAGCAGAAGAACAACTACAAGATCACCAGGGCTGCCTGGAATGTAGTAGTTAGCAAACTGTTGCAAGACGGCTACTAGCACCGCAGCAACTGCCGCACCAGCTAAAGATCCAAGCCCTCCAATGACGGTCACGATGAAAGCGAAGATCAAGAGTGTTTGACCTAGATGAGGTGAAACATACGTGAAATAGTGTGAAGCTAGCACCCCGCCAAGGCCTGCTGCGGCACCACCGATTGTAAACACGAGGGTGAATGCTTTGCGCACATCTATTCCTAAAGCTGTAACCATCGAGCGGTTTTCAACTCCGGCACGGATGATCATTCCGTATCTAGTTTTCTTAAGGAATATAACCAACGCCAGTAGAACGATCACTCCGGTGAGAATCATTATGAACACTTTGTTTGGCACTCGAGCACCAAACACTTCGGTTACCTGACCAAAGAATTGTGGGCTTTGAATGGTTATGGCGTCTCCACCCCAAATACCTTCGAAGAGCGCCACTGCGGCAAGACCCAGACCAACAGTAACCAAAACTTGTTCGATGTGTCTTTCATAAAGCGGCCTGATGAAAACCAACTCAGTTATGGCTGCGAATAAGCCACCGGCTAAAGCACCAACAAGGACCGATACTAAAAACCCTGTCCAAGTGGTTTGACCTATCGTAGTTGCCACCATCCAGCCAAGATAGGCGCCAAATGATAGAAACACGCCATGTGCGAAGTTCAACACATGCATTAAACCATAAATTAGTGAAAGACCCGACGCAACCAAAAAATATAGCGCTCCAAGCCCTAAACCAGTTAGAAGAAGCAGAATTACGGTGCTCACAAGCTAACCTCTCCATCTGACTCAACGTGAATCCCCAAAAGCTTTTGTGTTAGTTCTGCGTCTGCCAGTAGCTCCTGTGCATAACCGGTATATACGACTCGCCCACTTTCGATGACGATGCACCCATGAGCTAGTTCTCGCACAACTTCAAGGTTTTGTTCGACAAGCACCATTGGAAGACTTTTTGCAGCTTCTCTTAAAGTTTCGGTTACTTGAGTTACTATTCTCGGCGCTAAGCCTTTTGTCGGCTCGTCTACAAGCAGCAGTTTATTGTCATTTATTAAAGCTCTTGCTAGCGACACCATTTGTTGTTGACCACCTGAAAGAGTTCCGGCCATCTGATTTGCTCGTGCAGTTATGTCTGGAAAAAGGTTGGCAACAAACTCACGATTGGGATTGCTTTGCAGTTCAGCTAGCCGTAAATTTTCTTCGACGGTTAATTTCGAAAAAACTTCGCGATCCTCAGGCACGTAACCTATTCCCCGCTGCACAATTTTAAAAGTGGGAAGGGTGTCTATCCGCTCTCCATCAAAAACTGTTTCACCATTTCTGCTGATAAGTCCAAGAATTGCTTTCAGGGTGCTCGTTTTACCAACACCATTCCTGCCAAGAACCGCGGTGATACCCGTCTTTGGAACGTCAAAAGAGACATCTTCGACCACTTGTTGCCCAGCAATTTCTGCGCGAAGGTTGCGCACTTCAAGAATGTTTTCGGTCACGCTCCAGCCCCCACACCAAGGTAGGCCTGTTGCACAACAGGGTTCTCCATAATCGCTTTTGGTGTATCGAAAGCGATAATTGTTCCGCCGTGCATAACAGCGACTTTTTCAACCAGTCCCAAGAGCACCTCCATATGGTGTTCGACCAGGAGCACTGTCGATCCTGACTCCTCGTGAATTTTTCTAATGATCTCGGTTAGCCCGCCTATATCTCCAGAGCCAACACCTGCCATCGGTTCATCCAGCAAGACGAGCTGGGTTTGCGTGGCTATTAAAACCGCGATTTCTAGTTTGCGCTTATCGCCGTGTGAAAGATCCCCTGCATAAGCATTCTGTTTGTGAAGCAGGCCAACCTGATCGAGAGCGTTGCGCGCATTTGCACTAGCAGTATCGTTTTGGTGCGGAAACCTAAAGGGTGAAAGTGATTTTCCGAGTTCTATCTGAGCGGCTATTCGCGTGTTTTCAAGAACTGTGAGGCGCGGAAAAAGATTAGAGGTTTGAAAGGTTCTTCCAAGTCCCACCCGCGCTCGAGCCCCAATTGGCATTGACGTTACGTCTCTACCATCAATATGCACAGATCCGCCAGTTGGGGTCATAATTCCTGAAATCACGTTGAAAAGCGTAGTTTTACCAGCTCCGTTAGGGCCGATCACTCCTACTATCGAACCAGATTGGATTTCGAGATTTACGTCATGCAATATTGTGGCGCCGCCAATTTTAAGATCGAGATCTTTGACTTCGAGCGCGGGGGTGCTTGGATTTGTCATCTTTTAGCTCAATCCTTAATTCATAACAGGAGGAGCTACAAGCTCTGCATCAACAGAAGAGATGAGCTCTGGCACGAAACTGTCGCCATCAGCAACAAGCTTCACCTGGTACATATCTTGGATCAGCGCGTGATCTTCTGCGCGAATCGTATTTTTACCCTTAGGACCATCAAAGGTAAAACCTTCAAGAGCTGCACGGGCTGCCTCAACATCACCCTGTCCCTTAGAAACCGCCTCAGCAATCATGACTGCTGCGTTGAAACCATCTGGTGTGAACAGGTCTGCAGTTTTGCCTTTATCTTCAAGGTAGCTAAGCATCGCATCATTGACAGGGTTGTCTGGTGCGCCAGCAAAGTAGTGGTTCAAAAAGCTGATCTGTTCAGATGCTTCACCAAACGCGCTAAATGTTGGTGAGTCGCCAAGCCCTGTTACAACTGGAACGTTGTCGAAAACGCCCTGCTGCGAAAGGGACTGCCACATGCTACCTGAGGTTGCACCAGCCCAAGCTACGAAAACAAGATCTGGGTCAGCATCAATGAGCTGCTGCGAAAACGCAGTAAATTCAGTCGCATCTTCAGGAACTAGAACGCTTGTTACGTTTGCGCCTTTGTCACCTAGAATCATTTCTACAGCCATTACGTTACCGCCGCCAAAAGCGTTGTCTTGAGCATAAACAACAACATTTTTGCCGTTGATATCGTCGAGGAATGTTCCTGCGGTTGCAACATCTTGCATGCTCTGACGGCCGGAACGGAAGGTGTATTCATTAACACCAGTGATTGCATCGGCTGCAGCAGGACCAGAGATATAAAGAATCTTGTTCTGAGCTGCTTGTTCCGCCAGCTGAGTCGAAATTCCTGAAACCGCTGTTCCAGCAATAATTCCTATACCCTGACCGATATAGTCCTTTGCAAGGTTGATTGCAGTGTCTGGATCACCTTTGTCGTCACCGTAAATGAGATTTATGGTGATTCCGTCAATTTCTCCTGTGCCACCAGTGACATAATCAATCCCGGCTTCAAGACCGTCTACGTACTGTGCGCCGTAGCTTGCAAGTGGGCCTGATGTTGATGTAAGAATCGCTACATCAACAGATTTCTGTTCTGCTGAGGTGCCTTCTTCACTATTGGGTGTTTCTGGTGACGCATCCGGTTGATCTGCAGAAGGTGCGCAGCCAGTTAGCACCAGTGCCGAGGCAGCTAGTGCTCCTATAAGTAGCTTCTTTGATACTCTCATAAAATTTCCTTAAACGTATTGAACATGAAACCTGATTCAGGTTATGGAAACTCTAACCCTAAATCGTGCTAACCGTCAAACTCTCTACCGCAAAAACATCAACTGTTACACATTTGAGACTTAACTTCAGCAGAACTGGTGTGGCTGAAGCTCTTGCGAGAAACACTTGTGGTGACGGTTGCAACGTAACGGATTAACCTGCACTTACCATCAGGAGTAGCGCTCCAAAGCAGCTACCAGGGCAGACACATTTCGCAAAACTGCAGAAACAAAAGACTAAATATGTTTTAAATATAGGAGTTAAATTTGATACCACTGAACTAGCTTTAATGCCATGCTACTTAGCATCTACCCTGTGCAGCTTGCAGTGTTTGAGTCAAAATCTTGGTCAAAAAATTTGGCGGAGACGGGGGGATTTGAACCCCCGGCTCAGTTTAACCCGAGCCCTTCATTAGCAGTGAAGTCCGTTCGGCCTCTCCGGCACGTCTCCTTGCGTTCACACGCTCTACCTATCTTAGGCGAGTTTTTGTTTCATATGAAATCGAAAGTAAAACTATTTCAAAACGACCCTAAAACCTGGTGTTTTACTGTCTACCAAACAGTGCGCCCCTGTGAACAAGTCACCTGTGCTGCGCTTTGACCGGTAATATTTGGGTTTATTTTTGCAGGCTTTGACGGGTCAAGCGGTTGCCCTGGTTCTAGAGATTCATTCTCTTCCCAAGATTCGCTGTCATAGCCCAGATCTTCGTTTTCGGATTCAGCTAATACAGGGTCTTCAAACTCGGGATTATAAATATCAGGAGTGGCATCTTTGCCCTCTTGCACAGCAACACCGAGGCTAGTAACCTCAAAAGGCTGACCAGCCTGCATCAGGGTGAGCAGCTCTTCTGCAGCGTACCAATCTGGAGAATACCTATTTTCGTCGTAGGCGTGCGCCGCGCTCGGGTATTGCACGAAGTTTATACGCTCTAAATCTAAATCTTTTAGCACCATCGCCATCGACTGCATCACTGGAATCTGCACGAGCGTGTCAGACATCGTCATACTTTCAACAGCGGCTTTAGCGAGTTTATAAACTTGTACCGGGTCTGCAAATGTCGCAGTTTCTTGAAGTTGTCTGACCATGCTAGCCATAAAAACCTGCTGGTTGCTTATGCGGCTTGAATCGCCTCCATCACCAACCCCATGACGGGTTCTCAAAAACTGGAGTGCGTCGTATCCAACCAGTGTCACGTCTCCTGCTTCAAGATCCAAACCCGTGTGAGGGTCATATATTGGCTCTGTAAGACAAATGTCTACGCCGCCAATAGCGTTTGACATGTTTATAACACCGTCAAACGTAATTAATCCCGCATAAGGTATTTCAAAGCCAACCAGCTCTTCGAGAGTTCGTACAGCACAAACGAGCCCACCCTTATCAAGGGCGGTGTTAATTTGTCCTTCACTTTCTGCATAAGTCCAGAACTCTTCACCGTTCGGCCCAGGGCAAGAAGGTATCGGAATCATTAAATCGCGCGAAAAACTGATGACCGTAGCATTTTGGTGACTTTCGTCAACATAAAGCAGCAAATTTACGTCGTTAAGTTCGCCCTCTACACCGTCTTGATAACCAACCTGACCTTCTCGCGTGTCTGATCCGATAAGAGCTATCGCAAATTCGCCGTCTATAGGTCGACCATCGTATTCAAAATTTTCACCCTGTGATGTTGGCTTACTCAAAGAGATTGTGCTCACACTGTCTCGCAGATCCCACAGCGCATAGGCGGCAACCGTCATGCCACTTATAGTGAGCACTAAAGCAGTCGTTAAAAGGCCACGCAGCACATTTTTAGTTGCGCTTGACCGTTTTAATCTACCGTGGCGTATTCCCACAAACGATTTATTTGTTTTTCTCAATGCCATTAACCCTGCTTTTAGGTTGCCTATCACAAACTTTTAGATACAAATCTACCGACATAATCTATGAAGGTTCTGTCAAAAGAGAAAAGCCCCCAACCTGAGTGATAAAACACCTGGTCAGGGGCTATTTCTTAATGGCGGAGGGTAAGGGATTTGAACCCTTGAGGCTTTCACCTTCTGGTTTTCAAGACCAGCTCCTTCGGCCGCTCGGACAACCCTCCGCGAACGAGCTTAGTCTAAGGTGAGGTTAAACCCCAACTTTTGACTAAAGTTTTCTCTAAATAAGTTCACCGAAGCGTTCCCGGAGTGCATCGAGGAGACCATTTTCAGAAATAGAGCCCGTGACTCTTCTTGCAGCGGCTTTTACATCATCATTTGCCTGTCCCATAGCTACCGAATCACCGTGCAATCCAGCCCATCTCAGCATCTCAATATCATTCTGACCATCACCAGCAGCAAAAATGTTTGCTCTGTTGATTTTTTCTTTGGTCGCAACGACTTCGAGTGCGCTCTCCTTAGAGATACCGACGGGAGCGATGTCAAGCCATGTGGTGTTCCCGACTGAGTAGCTAACATTCGAGTAGCCTACTGTGTCTGCAGCTCTCACAAAGTCTTCTAATCTACGATCAGGAGCAACTACGACAACCCTTGACGCTTGAACGCCCAGTAGCTCTTCAAAAGTCACCCTGGTCTGTTTAGCTGGGAGGGTTCCCGCTGGAATAGGTTCGGTGTACAAAAAAGTACCCTCAGCTGTTTCTACCGCAAAACGAGCTGTACCTATCTGCGGGCGTAGCTTAGTTAGAACTTCTGTCGCGTCGAATGACTCCACATATTCTCGTCTATAGGCGCGATGCGCTAGCGGATCTCTCTTTAGAGTCACCGCACCATTAGCTGTAACGACCCATGTGGGTCTTATTTTAAGCTTCTCTACGACGGGTAGAGTTGCGTCTGCTGATCGACCGGTTGCCAGCACAACTTCATGGCCTTGTAGGTGCAGGTTGCGCACAGCTTCTGCTAATTCAGCATTTATGCCAACTTGAAGATGGTCTTGGCCAACAGCGCCGTGGTTTAAAACTGTTCCATCAAGGTCTAAAGCAATTAGATGTTTAACCAAGGGCATTCTCCTGTGGTCGCAATACTTCTAGCCCGCCAAGAAATGGCTGTAACGCTTCTGGTACACGCACGCTTCCATCCTCCTGCTGATGTGTTTCAAGAATCGCGACGATCCACCGAGTTGTGGCTAAAGTTCCGTTTAAAGTTGCTACAGTTTGTGTCTTACCAGACCCATCTCGATGCCTGGTTTGTAATCTGCGGGCCTGAAAGGTGGTGCAATTTGAGGTTGAAGTTAACTCACGATAGGCATTTTGTGTAGGCACCCAAGCCTCAATGTCATACTTACGAGCTGCACTTGAACCTAGATCGCCCGCAGCAACATCGATCACCCTATAGTGCAATTCTAGGGCTTGGAGCATTTCTTCTTGCCAAGTAACGAGCCTCTCGTGCTCTGCTTCGGCCTCTGCCGGGTCGGCATACACAAACATCTCAAGCTTATTAAATTGGTGCACTCGTAAAATACCGCGAGTGTCCTTGCCGTGTGAACCGGCCTCCCTGCGATAACACGTTGACCATCCGGCGTAACGTAGCGGCCCGGAGCTCAAATCTATAATTTCGTCTGAGTGGTAACCAGCTAACGCCACTTCGCTTGTACCCGTTAAATAAAGGTCATCTGCCGGGAGGTTGTAAACCTCATCTGCATGTTCACCCAAAAATCCGGTTCCCTTCATAACCTCCGGCTTCACAAGTGTGGGGGTTATGAGGGGCACAAAATCGTTAGCAAGCGCGCGGTCTAGTGCCATATTCATTAACGCTATTTCTAATCTGGCACCAACGCCCCGCAAAAAGTAGAAGCGTGAGCCCGACACTTTAACTCCGCGTTCAATATCGATTGCTCCGAGCATCTCGCCAAGCTCTAGATGGTCACGCGGTTTAAAATCATATTTAGGCACCTCGCCGTGGGTGCGCAAAGTAACGAAATTCTCTTCACCACCGGCTGGAACGCCTTCGATCACCACATTGTCGATTTTTAACGACAACTCTTCAAATTTAATCTGCGCCTCTTTAGCGACCGCTTCTAGCTCTTTCACGCGCGCAGCAAGCTTTGATGCTTCTGCGATGAGCGCTGGCCTTTCCTCGGCGCTGGCTTTTTTTACCGACTGCCCAAACTCTTTTTGTTTAGAACGCAGTGTTTCAAACTCGGCGAGCGCCTCCCGCCGCGTTTGGTCGGCGAGTATTGCATGATCCACAATTTCAGGATCTGCACCGCGCACACGCTGGGAGTTTTTGATTTCTTCTGGAATGTTACGTAGCTTAATTGGGTCGATCACATAATTAGTCTATCGAAGCGCACACGCAAGAGCGCTGAAAGTGTAACGTAGGTGTATGCTGGTCTCGAACCCCTTACCTTATGCGACAATTGTCTATCATCCTCTAAAAACACATATCGACTCTCTTCGTCGTTTAGTGGCGCGCGCTGAATCTCGTGCGGGGTGGGCACCTTCAAGATGGCTAGAAACAACAGCTGAAGATGCTGGTGTTAGTGCTATGCGCAAAGCTGTCAATGATAAGGCGCATTTAATTTTAGTTTCTGGAGGTGACGGAACTGTTCGTGCAGCTGCGGAAGTGGTGCGCGGAACTGACATACCGTTGGCTATAGTCCCGCAAGGCACTGGCAACCTCTTGGCCAGAAACATTGGTTTGCAGCCGGGAAACCTGGTTGATGCTGTGGAGGCTGCCTTCTTTGGCAAAAATCAAGCGATCGATGTAGGTGTCGCCAATATTGTGCGTGAAGATGAGAGTGAAGATGAGCATGTTTTTCTTGTGCTCGCCGGTATGGGCTTAGACGCACGCACCATTCGCACAACGAGAGGCTCTTTGAAAAAGGCAGTCGGTTGGTTAGCCTATGTTGATGCTGGATTGCGCACCATGATTCGTCAAGATCCACTACGAATTCACTACTCTTATAACGGTTTACCTTCAAAGGAGTTAGACGTTTATAGTGTGATGATCGGTAATTGCGGGCTTTTGCCGGGTGGGGTTCTTTTGATTCCTGATGCCAAGATTGATGACGGTGAATTAGACGTCGTAGCGTTAAAGCCGCGGGGCGCTTTTGCGTGGATTAATATCTGGAACAAAATCGGTTGGGAGAATGGCGTCTTGCGCAAAACCAAAACCGGACGCAGAATCATCAATCTTGTGCATGACACTAAAAACGTTATGTATGTGCGCGCTAAACAGTATGCTTTGTCTGTTGATAAGCCAGAACCGGTGCAACTCGACGGGGATGATTTTGGTTTGGCGTTGACTGTGAGCGGAACTGTAGACCCAGGTGCGGTTATTTTAAGGGTGCACCCTGATTGGGAGTCAGACGCTTTCATCGATAGGTGAAGTGTTTCTACCAGAGATGACGCTTTTTAACCATCGTTTTGCTGCTTTGAAAGAATCGTCGTCAGTGTACTTTCGTGATTCAGCTTTTATTCCGTCTGCGCGTGGATATGAGCCTAAGAACACCACTCTCGGGCTGAACCTTTTTACACCTAAAAGCGCGTCAGCGACTCTCTCGTCACGAATGTGCCCCTCTGCATCGATGACAAATCTGTAGCGTCCCATTCTGTCACCAATAGGTCTTGACGCGATGAGAGTGAGGTTTACACCTCTCGTTGAAAACTGCTCGAGCAGTTCAAGAAGAGTTCCGGCACGATCTTCTGGCAGCTCAACTATTAGGCTGGTTTTGTCTGCTCCGGTTGCTTCTCCAACAGGCACATTTCTACTCACCAGCACAAATCTTGTCATTGCGGCAGAGTTTTCAGCTATCCCCTCGGCTAGTATCTCAACATCGAAGTGCTCGACGATGCCTGGGGGTGCAATTGCAGCATCGAGAACTCCATTTTTAAAAAGATCTGCGGCTGCCTGCACGTTGGAAGCGGCCTGAATATGGTTGTGCGAAGGTATTTTGGCGTCCAACCATGCTCTGCACTGGCCATAAGCTACAGGGTGGGCTCCGATGGTTTGCACGTTTTCTAGCTTTGTGCCTGGCTTTGCTACCAATACAAAACTGACTGGAACCAGATATTCGCCAATGATCTGCAACCCTGGAGTTGTTGCGAGTGCATCTTGGGCAACGGTCACGCCGCCGTCTATCGAGTTTTCGATAGCAATCATGGCAGCGTCGCTTCGCCCGGCAACCACATCTGCGAGCGCTTCACCTAGGTTTGCTACTGGCTTCCAATCCTGACCCTGAGCTTCTTCAACCTGTTTTAGAGCAGCTTCTGTAAAGGTACCCGCAGGCCCTAGATAGCTGTATCGTTTTAGAGGCTTTGGGGTTTCATTCATTCTTTTATTCTACTTAATCGCTTGAAAGTTAATCGCTGGAACGTTGTTTCTTCTAATGGAGGCTGTCATTTCGGATCTGGACTGAGAGTAGCTGCCACGATTTCTTGTGCCTCTTGAAGAACCTGTTTGAGGTGCTCATTTCCTTTAAAAGATTCTGCGTAAATCTTATATACGTTTTCTGTTCCGCTTGGTCTTGCCGCAAACCACGCATTTTTGCTTGCAAGTTTTAGACCACCTATCGAGGCTCCGTTACCGCTGGCTTTTGTTGAGATTTCTGTGATTGCTTCACCTGCGAGTGAGCTCTGTGTAATATCTTCGGGTTGCAGCTCGGCTAGTTTCTGTTTTTCTTTGAGAGTTGCCGGTGCATCTACTCTTGTGTAATACGCTTTGCCGTGCAACCTTTCTAAAGCCGCATATTTCTCGGCAATACTCTGCCCATTTAAGGCTGTGATTTCTGCGGCCAAGAGACACATTATAATTCCGTCTTTATCTGTTGACCAGGCGCGTCCGTCTTTGCGTAAAAAAGATGCGCCGGCGCTTTCTTCTCCTCCAAAAAGCAGAGTGCCCTCGTTTAGCCCTTCAACGAACCATTTAAAACCAACTGGCACTTCATAGAGCCGCCTACCATGAGATGTGACGATGCGATCGATCATAGCCGAAGACACGAGTGTTTTTCCCACTCGCGCATTAACAAACTTGTCGCCACGTGTTGCTAATAGATGGTCTATAGCCACCGCGAGCATGTGGTTTGGTGCGATCATTCCTGCGTCTTTTGTGACGACCCCGAAACGATCTGCATCGGCATCGTTTGCGAGTATTAAATCATATTTTTGCCGTAGCGGTTCTACCGTTGCCATTGCGTGCACAGATGATGGGTCCATACGTATCTTGCCGTCCCAATCAAGTGTCATAAATGACCATTGTGGGTCGTGTTTCGGCTCAAAGATGTCAATATTTAGGTTCCAGCGATTTTTAATTGCTTCCCAATAAGCGAACGCGGCGCCGCCGAGCGGGTGCACGGCGATGCGCAGTTTTGATTCAGCAATGCTTTGCAAATCAACAATTTCGTCAAGCTCATCAACATAGGCTGTGACAAAGTCAAACTCCTCAAAGCCATCTCTTCTTCTATGACTATTTATATCTGTTTGAGGTTGCTGCTCTGCCAGTAACTCATTTGCCAGTAACTCATTTGCCCGTGCTGCTATCCAGGTAGTAGCTTCTGTCTCGGCTGGCCCGCCGTGAGGAGGGTTGTATTTAATCCCTCCGTCAGAAGGCGGGTTGTGGCTCGGTGTAATGATCACCCCATCGGCTAAACTTCCTTTATTTAGAAAGTTGTAACCCAAGATTGCGTGACTAAGAGCCGGCGTGGGCACAAATTCGCCGCCTGCACTGGTAAGTGTCTTCACCCCAAACGCGTTTAAAGTCTCGACTGCGGTTTTAAGCGCGGGAGCAGAAAGAGCATGAGTATCAGCTCCGATGAAAAGCGGCCCCGTTACACCCTGCGCTACTCTGTATTCAGCTATAGCCTGTGAAATAGATCTAATGTGCTCTTCGTTAAATGAGCCATTCAGCGAAGTTCCCCGATGCCCTGATGTGCCAAATACTACCTGCTGTGTTGGGTCTTTAACATCTGGTTTGACATTGAAGTAAGCCGTTGTGAGTTCCTCAATGTCTGTGAGATCTTCTGCTGTAGCGATTTGGCCTGCTCGTTTATGCATAAGAATTAGTCTGCCTTAGATTCATTTATTTTTAATTTGTTTGTGCAACATTTGCCCCAACACAAGCATCAAATACAAGGAGAAGGCGACGTTACCCCACATCGGGTCGATCCACCCAGCGGCCAAAGACCCGAAGGGGGCGGCTAAAACGCCCGCAAAACCTACGTAGGCGGCACCTCGCATATCAACGTTTTTTCTGCGAAAGTTACCCATGGTTGCTGATATAGAACCAGGAATCATCATCACAAGAGAGGTTCCTTTCGCTACCAGATCGCTTGATCCGAAGAAGAATATTAGGATCGGAACGACTATAACCCCGCCGCCAACTCCGAGAAGACCGGAGAGAATCCCTGTGATGAATCCTGTCAGTGTGAGTAGAGCTCCTGTTAAGAAATTGATTGTGATCACGTCATCACGCTGCGGCACAATGAACCACAGACTCACAATAATTATCAGCAAAAATACGAGAAATCCCCACTGGATAGCTCTCACTGGGAGCTTTACAAGTAAAAGACTTCCCACTTGAGCGCCTACGATTATTCCTACTGCAAGAATAATCGCCGCAGTCCAATCGACGTTTCCCTGCACTGCATAACTGATAGAGCCAGAGACGGCCATGGGTAGAATCGCTGCGACTGAAGTACCAGCTGCCAGTCTGTGTTGCATCCCCAGCCACAACACAAAAGCAGGAACGATTATGGTTCCGCCACCTATCCCGAAAAGACCAGATAGAAATCCTGCCAGGAGGCCAATTACTGTGAATTGCCACCACGAAACAGGTAACCGCTCATCATTCACTGTGATTGAAGCCCTAAATCGTTTAGACCAATAGCATACCGATATTCATAACCTGCTTCTTCAATGCGGTCTCGAGCATCGGTGGCACGATCTACAACGACGGCAACGGCAACAACTATCGCCCCGACTTTTTCTAACGCCTCAATAGCTTTTAGCGGTGATCCACCTGTTGTTGAGGTGTCTTCAACAACTACCACCCTTTTTCCGGTTAAATCTGGGCCCTCAACCTGGCGACCACGACCGTGATCCTTTGGTTCTTTACGTACAACAAAAGCATCGTATGTGAGTCCCTGCAAAACGCCCTGATGTAAAATCGCCGAAGCTATAGGGTCGGCTCCCATAGTGAGACCCCCAACAGCAGAGACATCATCAATATCGTCGATCAGCTCCAGCATCACCTGCCCTATTAGAGGAGCCGCCCGGTGATCGAGGCTAAGCCTACGTAAGTCAATATAGTAGTTGGCTTTTTTACCACTTGTGAGAGTGAAGTCGCCGTGAAAAACAGCTTCTTCTTTAATAAGTGAAATTAGGGTGTCACGGGCTTCAGTCATAGCTTAAGTTTACTCTGACTTACCGGGCTCCTCTAACCTAGCGATTTTTGTCATTTCAGAGCGAGACTGCACTTTTTTGCGCAATCGTCCTTGAGCTTCGCCCAAAGACATTTCATGTTTGTCGAGCCTGTCCCAACCATCAATCGTTGTAATAGGAAGCCCACGCTCTACAAGCATTTTGCTTACTGAAGCCTCATCGGGTTCGCTCGGGCTCCAAAGACCATCAAGGTTTTCTACTATTTGCGCAACAGTCTCAGCGGCGTCACTCTTAGTGTGACCTATCAAACCGACTGGGCCGCGTTTGATCCATCCAGTAACAAACATCCCGGGCATTTTTTCCCCTGCCGCATCAACAACAACGCCCTTTACGTTATTGATGACTCCAAGATTTTCGTCAAATGGCACCCCGTCAAGGGCGCTTCCCAAGTAGCCCACCGCTCGATAAATTGCCTGCACAGCAACATCACGAGTTTCACCGGTTGAGATGACTCCGCCTGAACCATCAGGAGCTGTGCGTTCGACGCGAAAACCCGACACTTTGCCATCGGTCGATAACACTTCGACAGGTTTTGACCAGAAATGCATATAAAGCTTGCGAGACGCCGGCCGACTTTCTGCCGCCGATGTGTCTGTTTCTCTTTCTCGCTGCGCTTTACGCCAAGCATCAAAAATACGACCAATGATGATCAACTGCTTATTCACTTGTTTTTGAGCTTCAGCATGATCGTCTTGAATTTCAAAATCAGCTTCATTCAAAACAATTTCGACATCGCGCACCTCGCCAAGCTCACGTAACTCCAGTGGTGTGAACTTCACCGCCCCGGGCCCGCGTCTTCCAAAAAGATGCAATTCTTTAAGATTGTTGGCACGCAAACCCTCCAACACATTATCTGGAATTTCGGTAGAAACGAGATCGTCAGGCTGTTTCACTAACATTCTAGACACATCTAACGCCACATTACCGTTGCCAACCACAGCAACAGATTCTGCCTCAAGCGGCCAATCCAGCGGCACATCTGGGTGTGCATCAAACCAGCTCACAAAATCAGCTGCACCAAAAGACCCTTCAGCTTCTATTCCTGAAATATTTAGGCTTTGGTCGCGGATAGCGCCCGTTGCAAATATCACCCCATGGTAGTGACGTTTTAAATCTTCAATTGTGATGTCGTCACCGTAGCGCACGTTCCCAAAAAGGCGGATTTGACCGCTATCGAGAATCCCTTTGAGAGCTCCGATGATTCCTTTAATGCGTGGATGATCAGGCGAAACTCCGTACCTTACAAGACCGTAGGGTGCTGGGAGCTGCTCAAAAATGTCTATAGTTACTGGGGAGTTGATTTCGGCTTTGCGCAGAATATCTGCAGCATAAATTCCTGCCGGGCCCGCACCAATTATTGCTATCCGTAATGCGTTCATATTTTGTTTAACCCTCGCGATTAACTATTGATTCAGCGAGAGCCGTCAACGAATCCTTTACTATCGTGTCTGGTAGTGAGCTAATTGAATAAACAGCATCATCAGCCCATCTTTTTGCTGTAGCTTGTGTTTCTTGTGTAACCTCGTGTGCATAAAGTTCCTGCACTTCAACGTCTAAAATAGAAGGATCGGCTCCTCCCTCAATCATTTGCACACCTTCGTCAATTCGTCGCAGAAGATCAGCCGCAGCTGAGTCATTTATCGCATGCTCGCGCAGTAACAACATTGGTAGAGTTGCAACTCCGGCCCGAATATCGGTGCCAGCAGTTTTGCCAGTCTGCTGTTTATCATCTGAAAGGTCTAAGACATCATCGACAAGTTGGAAAGCGACACCGATCTTTTCACCATAAATCGTGACTGGATCAGCATATTCACGCGGCGCACCGCTCAAGAGCACCCCCATCTGAGCAGCTGAAGCTATAAGCGCTCCGGTTTTATCGGCTAAAACCTGCATATAGTGTTGCAAGGGTTCGTCTCCAGCTTGCGGCCCAATAGTCTCATGCAATTGACCTAGGCAAAGTCTCTCGAATGTTGCGGTTTGTAGCAGAATAGCTTCTTCACCCATCCCTGAAATCAGTGAAGATGCGCGAGCGAAAAGCAGGTCACCAGCAAGAATCGCCACTGAGTTAGACCATGTCTTATGCACAGCAGGAACGCCCCGACGCAGAGTCGCTTCGTCCATAACATCATCATGGTAGAGCGAAGCTAAGTGTGTTAATTCTATAGAGGCAGCAGCGTTTCTAATCAGTTCACTAGGCCCGTCACCTAGCTCGCTGGTGAGTAGCGTCAGCAGTGGTCGCACCCTTTTACCACCAGCAGCAGCTAAATATTTCGCTGTCGTATCTGCAATTGGTGAGGCAAAGTTCAAATTTTCAAAGATAAGATCTTCAACGCGCTCCAGTTGCTTCTGCAAACGCCGGACATGTACTTTATCTCGCACACCCCGAAATAGGTTCGCTGGAAGCATTTGGGTTGAAGTATCTTCAGAAATTCTACTCATCACTTATCAAACCCCGTTTTAGTGTAGGGCACGAAACCACGATGCAAAGCAACGATCCCTCCGGTTAAGTTTCTGTAACCCGCGCGTTCAAAACCCGCGGCTGAAAGCCACCCAGCAAGCTCTTTTTGGTTCGGCCAGGACGCAATCGATTCTGTTAAATATTCGTACGCTTCTTTCGGCGCACCAAACAATCCTGCGATTTTGGGCAGGCAGTGCTTAGAGTATAGATTGTATGGCACTTTGATTAAAGAAAGCGGTGGCGTTGAAAACTCGCAAATGACTACTCTGCCGCCAGGCTTTGTGACCCGAAACATTTCTGCAATAGCTTTTTGTGGGTTTTGAACATTTCGCAACCCAAAAGAGATGGTCGCCGCGTGAAAACTGTTGTCATCAAATGGAAGATTTTCTGCATCCGCCCATTTAAACTCGATGAGTTGATTCCCAGCTTGCCGCTTTCTACCTTCAGCAAGCATCCCTTCTGAAAAATCAGCAGCTGTGACGTGCGCTCCGTAAGCAGCGAGCGCAGCGCTAGAGGTGCCTGTGCCGGCTGCTAGGTCGAGCACCTTCATACCTTTACGCGGAGCCACTGCACGCACAGTGGCGTGGCGCCAAAGTCTTGAGTTGTATGCGGAAAGCACATCGTTCATCAGGTCGTATCGAGGAGACACTTCATCGAACATTGAAGAGACTTCGGCAGGCTGTTTTACTTGGGTGTCAGGACGGTTCACCCTTCTATGCTACCCATATGTTGCGGGTGTTCCCCAAGTGAGTCTTCACAGGCGGTAGATTAGATGTTGATGCCCGAACATTATTTTGAGATTCCGCCTCTTCCTGTGCTGAGTGTAGTCACGAGACCACTCATTTCTGCAGCAGACTTTCAACGAAGTGCTTTCGAATTTGCCGTTTCGAGCACCCCACTTTTGTGGATGCGTAACGGTTCAGGCATGGTCGGGCATCATGAGACGCTCAGACTTACTTTCGCTGGTGCTGATCGTTTCAAAAACGCTTCAGCTACGTGGAAGAAACTTGTGAGTCTTGCCGAGGTTGACGATTCGGTTAAAGTGCCTGGTTCTGGGCTGACTGCTTTTGCCTCTTTTGCTTTTGCTGATGACAGCGAAAGAAATAGTGTGCTGGTTGTTCCGCGAGTGATCATTGGTAGCATGCACGGCGCGGCTTGGGTCACCACGGTTGCTGTTAAAACCCAAAATGAAGCAGCTTTTAATTCAGACACGGCACATATCTCACCCGCTGCGATAGAAGAACTAAAATCTGCATTTGGCGAAACACCAGTAGCTAGTTTTGTTGAACCGGTCGGAGAGGCTAACGCTTATAGAGATGGCGTGCATGAAGCCAGTTTGCGCATCGGTCGTGGTGAGGCCGAAAAAATCGTGCTCGCACGCAGACTGCAGTCTGGGCTTCCCGAGGGTGATTTGCGTGTTGCTTTAGCGCGTCTTGCTAATCGTTACACTGACTGCTGGACTTTTTCTGTAGACGGAATGATTGGCGCGAGCCCAGAAACGCTGATTCGTTCGATCGAAGGTCGCGTCAGTGCCCGAGTCCTTGCTGGTACGCGTAAGCGCGCGCTTGACCCTGAACGCGACGTGCAAATGCGAGACGAATTACAACACAGCTCCAAAGAAAGGTTTGAGCATAAACTAGCAGTCGATAGCCTTGTAGACACTTTGAATCCTTATGTTTTAAATCTTCAGGCTGAGGCCGATCCGCATCTGCTGAAGCTGCCAAATGTGTGGCATTTAGCTACTGATGTGACAGCCGATCTTGCGCATGGAGCAGATGTGCTTGAGCTTGCCGGGGCCGTGCACCCAACGGCAGCTGTTGCAGGCACTCCAACGCCTCTCGCGGTGGCTGCGATTGGTGAACTTGAGCCTTTTGATAGGGGTCGTTATGCGGGAGCGGTTGGTTGGGTTGATGCTGACGGTGACGGTGACTTTGCAATTGCTTTGCGCAGTGCACAGGTTGATGGCGTAGGCGCCTCCCGCACTATCACAGCTTATGCGGGAGGCGGTCTGGTTGCTGGTTCTGACCCCTGGCATGAGCTCACAGAAACCGTTGCAAAGTTCCGCCCCATAATAGAAGCGTTTTCATAAGCATCATGTTAGATCCGTCAACAGAAGCAATCGAGCTGCCAGACCGACCGCCTCGGTGGAGAGACATGTTAAGCGCTTTAGGAGTGCGCAACTATCGTTTTTATACGGTTGGTCAACTGTTTTCTTTAACTGCTGTGTGGATGCAGCGCATCACTCAAGATTGGCTTCTTTTTGAGCTGACAGGCAATGTTACTGCGGTTGGTTTGCTTGTAATGATCCAGTTTGGGCCGATACTACTGTTTGGGCTCTACGGTGGCTTAATTGTGGATCGCTATGAAAAACGCAAACTGATTATGATCGCCCAGATTGTAGTTATAGTGGTTGGCGCTATTCTGGCGGTGCTCGCTTTTACTGACACTATTAGTGCGTGGCATATTTTTGCACTTGCTCTTGTTGTGGGGATTGTCTCTGTTATTGATCAACCAGCGAGACAGGTTTTTGTTAGTGAACTGGTCGGACGTAGTTTACTGCGCAATGCGGTCAGTACAAACTCAGCAATTTTTCAATTGTCAGCGCTTATTGGCCCGGCAGTTGCAGGGATTTTGCTGGTTACATTTGGTCCCGGCCCTGCATTCGCTGCAACAGCAGTAGGTGCAGCAGTTGGGTTAACAATGCTGTTAAGTATTAGAACTTCCGAGCTCACCATTTTCCCTCCCGCGCCGCGTGAAAAGGGTCAGCTGGCTGAAGCTGTTACGTATGTGCGCAAAAAGCCGGTGATTTTTTGGACCCTGACTATGCTGCTTTTTGTGTCTGGGATCGGTATGAACTGGTCTGTTCTTTTAGCACCTATGGCAGACAGAATTTTTCAATCCGGCGCACAAGGATATGGTAGTTATAACTCTGCGATTGCGGTTGGAGCACTTATCGGCGCGCTTCTTTCGATGCGACGGCAAGTGGTGCGACTGCGCACTCTGTTTGTCGGGGTCATGTTTATGATGTCGCTAAAGCTCACTGCTGGTTTGATGCCCTATGAATGGGCTTTTATGGTCACGATCGCGCTTACTGGGCTCAGCTCAGTGCTCATGTGGACAGCAGCAAATGCGCTTGTGCAAACGTCTTCAAACATGTTGATTCGCGGTCGAGTGATGTCTATCTATTTGTTGATAGCGATTGGTGGGCAGGCATTAGGAGGGCCATTTCTGGGCTCGCTAGTAGACCTTTGGGGTGCGCGAGCTGGAATGGTAATTTCTGGTGCGGTGCCGCTTATTGCAGCAATCGTAATTTCGGTAATTATCTCACGCACCCACGGCATCAAACTAAACGCTCTTGTGCGCCGCCCAAATCCCGGCGAATAATATGTTTACAAAGAGTGCTTTAATTTTTGAGCCGGCCAAATTTTGCGCCTGCCCTATTTTGCGCCTGTCTTAATCGATTATCTTCACTTCAACTATTTCAGGGCCTCTTACAGGTTCAGTAAAAAGTCTTTCAAGCTCACCTTCGTTGACGACTAAACGATATTCCCAACCGTAGGCTTCAGCTAAGCTTTTGATGTTTATCTGTTGCGGGGTGCGCATAACACGCTCATAAACTTCTGCTTCAGCCGTCTCAAAAACTTCAAGCATGTCAAAAATTGTTCCCCCGCCATCGTTACCCACTACCACTTGAATCCGCGGTTTAAATTCCCCCGGGGTTAGAGCCAAAGAACCAGCATCATGAAACAATGCGAGGTCTCCTATCAGCACTCGTGTTGTTCCAGCAGCTAATCGTGGGTCATCGTGCGTTTGA
>DATJCC010000056.1:0-28184 GCA_035514995.1 Microbacteriaceae bacterium | reverse complement strand
GGGGTGTAGGGCTCATGTAGCTAAAGGTGGGGTGTCGGTTCACTCTGGCCTGCAAGCCGTCCAGCTCGCCGGAATGCAGGCGCTTTTGCGCATAGACTTCTGCGTTGGCTTGCGCCTGTGGCCAATTGGGCCCTATTATTGTAATGATTACTGAACGATCGGTAAGTTAAATTGCTCTGAGTAAGTATCTGAGTGATTACGTGAAGCTGATGCTGACATGGAGGTCACAATTTAATGGGAGAAGCATACCTCATAGACGGTGTAAGAACTCCAGTAGGAAGATATGGAGGATCGCTTGCGCTGGCAAGACCAGACGATTTAGCAGCTCTCGTAATCAAAGAAATTGTAGACCGCACTGGAGTGCCTCACGAAGCGCTCGACGAAGTAATTTTTGGCGCAGCCAACCAAGCCGGTGAAGACAACCGTAACGTCGCGCGCCTCGCGACCCTGTTAGCCGGGCTACCGGATGACCTACCCGGGTATACAGTAAATAGACTCTGTGCTTCAGGTATGACCGCAGTCGCAAACGCTTCCCAAGCAATTCGCGCCGGAGACGCACATCTTATAGTTGCTGGCGGTGTCGAATCTATGACCAGAGCACCCTGGGTGCAAGAAAAACCCGCTCGACCTTGGAGTAAACCTGGAGCGCAGTTTGACACCTCAATCGGGTGGCGGTTTGTAAACCCTAAACTTTTAGCTCGCGATAAAGCAACCTATTCGATGCCCGAAACGGCCGAAGAAGTGGCGCGCGTAGACAACATCAGTAGACAAGACGCTGACGCCTTTGCTCTCGAAAGTCACAAGCGCTCGCTCGCAGCTATTGCGGCCGGGCACTTTGAACGCGAAATAGTGCCTGTAACGGTGCAGTTGGGTCGCGGAAAAGAAGGGGTTGTTAGTCAAGATGAAGGCCCCCGACCAGAAACCTCGCTCGAAGCTCTGGCGAAGCTAAAACCTGTGGTCGCCGGCGGGAACGTAGTAACAGCCGGAAACTCTTCTACGCTAAATGATGGCGCTTCAGCGTTGATAGTCGCTAGTGCTGAAGCGGTTGAACGTTATGGACTGAAACCACGAGCCCGCATAGTTACTAGTGTCTCGGCGGCGCTGGCACCTGAGGTGATGGGGCTCGGCCCCGTCCCGGCAACTGAGAAAGCGCTTTCACGTGCAGGGCTCTCAATCTCTGATTTGGGTTCCATAGAAATAAATGAAGCGTTTGCCACGCAATCGATCGCTTCGATCCGCAGACTAGGGCTTAACCCTGCATTAGTTAACACCGACGGAGGTGCTATCGCACTGGGACACCCACTAGGCTCATCAGGGTCTCGCCTTCTAGTTACTCTTTTGAACCGCATGGATCGTGAGGGTAGCCGTTACGGTTTAGCAACTATGTGTGTTGGAGTGGGCCAGGGAACAGCAACAATTATTGAACGGTTAGAAAGTTAATCGTGACTAAAAAAAGCCCCCTGCAAATAGAAGATCATGGCTCACATGTCATCGCGACACTAAACCGACCTGAAAAACGCAACGCCATTGATCAAGACCTAATCGACGCTCTGCACGAAATGTGTGAGAAGTTGGAAACGGAACCCAAAACGCTGATCTTGCGGGGAGAAGGCGGCACATTTGCTGCTGGCGCTGATATTGCCCAACTTCGAGAAAGGCGTGAAGCTGATGCAAGGGCTGGAATAAACACCAAAGCCTTCCAACGAGTTAATGCCCTTCCGATGCCGGTCATAGCTGTCATTGACGGCTATGCGCTCGGCGGCGGGGCGGAGCTTGCTTATGCAGCTGATATTAGAGTCGGCTCTGGAACTTTAAAAATTGGCAACCCCGAGCCTGGGCTAGGAATTATCGCTGCGGCAGGAGCTTCATGGCGACTGCCGGAACTTGTCGGGGAGCCTCTTGCCGCAGAAATGTTGCTTACAGGTCGGGTTCTAAACGCCGAGGAGGCTTTGCAAGCAGGATTGATTACACACCTTCTTGAGACCCCTGCAGAAGCATTAGACAAAGCAGAAGAAATTGCTGCTCAGATAGACCTCTTAGACCCCGCAGCGTGCCGCGCGACGAAGCGGGTACTGCAGGCACCTAGAAGCGCGCACCCAGCAATTGACCTTGCTGAACAAGCCGTTCTCTTCGAGAGCCCTGAAAAGTTTAGGCGCATGGGGGAGTTTCTTGACAGAAAAAAGAAAAATGAGTGAAACAGTGATGAATAAATCCGCTGTGCCAACACAGGTTGGAGTTCTAGGCGGCGGCCGTATGGGAAGTGGCATCGCACACGCTTTTTTGCTGGCGGGAGCAAAAGTTACGGTCGTTGAGCGCGACAAAGAATCAGCTAGCAATGCTCTAGAGCGCATTATGAAAAGCGTAGATGCGTCTATCTCTCGCGGCTTTGATGGCGACGCTACTGAGATTAAAACCAGGATCAGCGTGAAAACCGATATTGCTTCGTTTAGAGGGCACGGCCTCGTAGTTGAAGCCGTGCCGGAACAGCTTGAGCTTAAAGTTCAGGCTTTAACACAAGTCGTGAAGCAGCTATCGCAAGACGCAGTAATCGCGACGAACACCTCGTCAATTTCAATTTCAAAGCTCGCTGAGAACCTTGAACGGCCGGAGCGCCTAATTGGGTTGCACTTCTTTAACCCTGTTCCAGCATCAAGCTTAATTGAAGTGGTTGTAGGAAAAGATACGTCCCCTGAGCTGGCAGATCTTGCGCGCTCATGGGTTGAAGCGCTAGGCAAAACCCCAATAACGGTCACCGATGCTCCTGGCTTTGCTTCTAGCAGACTTGGTGTTGCACTGGCTCTTGAAGCTATGCGCATGGTTGAAGAAGGTGTCGCAAGCGCTAGCGATATTGATGCCGCGATGGAGCTCGGTTACCGGCATCCTGTTGGACCGCTTCGCACAACCGACATCGTTGGCTTAGATGTACGTTTGGGGATTGCAGAAGAGCTGGAGCGCGATTTGGGCCCTAGGTTTGCACCACCAAAACTTCTAAGAGAGATGGTCGCTGCTGGAAAACTGGGCCGCAAGTCAGGCTCTGGATTTTATAACTGGACAGATTAAATTCAACAGATTAATTTCAACAAATTAAATTCAACAAGCTAAAACTACAAGCTACTAATTTAAAGGAAAGAAACACAATGTCGACACTTCTTAAAAGCTATGTCAAAGACGCATGGTGGTCACCCGATGAGTCGGTCAAAGCAACACCACTGGTCGATGCATCTACAGGTGAAGAGGTTGCACGGTTTTCTAGTGAGGGAATTGACCTGGCTGGAATGTTTGAGCACGCTCGCAAAGTCGGGCAACGCAGCATGCAAGAGCTTACATTTCACGAACGTGCAATTATTTTAAAAAAGTTAGCCTTAGCTTTAACAGACCGTAAACAGGAGCTGTACGAACTTTCTTATCGCACAGGTGCAACCAAATCTGATTCATGGGTAGACATTGACGGCGGGATCGGGGTGCTGTTTACCTATTCCGGTAAGGGGCGTCGGGAGCTTCCAAACGCGAAAGTGCAGCTCGACGGGCCACTCGAAGGGCTCTCAAAAGACGGCAGTTTTCTCGCCCGCCACATACGCACCACACTTCCAGGTGTTGCAGTACAGATAAATGCTTTCAACTTCCCAGTTTGGGGTTCACTCGAAAAATTCGCGCCAGCGTTCCTCGCCGGTATGCCCACAATTATTAAACCAGCCACACCCGGTGCCTACCTAAGCGAACAGATGGTGCGCATCATGGTCGAATCTGAATTGCTTCCAAAGGGCGCGTTGCAGTTGGTCAGCGGATCAATGCGTGACGTTTTTGATCACGCGCTTCTTGGAGACATGATTTCGTTTACAGGTTCTGCTTCCACTGCCAAATCGATGCGCAGACAAGGAGCAGTGCAAACCGGTGGTGTTTTGTTCAACGCCGAAACAGATTCAATAAATGCTTCTATACTCGGACCCGATGCGACTCCAGACACACCTGAGTTTGATCTGTATGTGAAGCAGCTTGTTAGCGAGATGACAGTCAAGGCAGGGCAGAAATGCACGGCGATTCGTCGAGCCATGGTGCCAACAGGAGTCGCTGATGCGCTTGTCGAAGCGGTCAAGGAGCGCATCTCTTCAAAGACTGTTGTGGGAGATCCCCGTGCAGAAGGAGTCACAATGGGTGCTCTGGCTACAAACGAACAGCGCACAGAAGTTCTGGCACAGGTGCAAAAACTCGTTGACGACGGTGGCAAGATAGTGCTTGGTGAAGGTCAAACTGCTGATGAGGGTGGAGCCTTCTTAAATCCTATTCTCTTGCGTTTTGATGATCCACAATCGGATAGGGTGCACGACACCGAAGCTTTTGGGCCAGTAGCTTCTGTAATCTCCTATAACGATGTTGATGATGCGATTGCACTTGTTCAAAAAGGTGGCGGATCTCTCGTTACAAGCGTCGTTTCGTCTGACACAGACTTCACCTCAAAACTGGCTCTAGGGATAGCCTCGGTTAACGGGAGGATGCTCGTTTTGAACCGGGAGAACGGTCGCACTTCAACCGGTCACGGTTCACCGCTTCCAATGCTTGTGCATGGGGGTCCAGGCCGTGCTGGCGGTGGCGAAGAACTTGGAGGGGTGCGAAGTGTGTTCCACTATATGCAGCGCACAGCAGTTCAAGGCACCCCAGAAATGCTGACTGCAATCACTGGTGTTTGGCACACCGGAGCTTCAACAGACGATTCAGTGCATCCTTTCCAAAAATCCCTGCAAGAACTAAAAATTGGTGACCGGGTACGCTCAGATTTGAAGCTGGTTACTCTCGAAGACATTGAGCACTTTGCGCATTTCACCGGCGACACTTTTTATGCACATATGGATGAAGAAGCTGCCGCAGCTAACCCCTTCTTCCCGGGTAGGGTCGCTCATGGGTACCTATTGATTTCTTATGCTGCCGGGCTTTTTGTGTGGCCAGATCCGGGCCCTGTGCTAGCAAACTATGGTCTTGAGTCGCTACGTTTTATCACACCGGTCTCTCCTGGTGATTCTGTCAGAGTGACCCTCACCGCAAAAAACATTGTTCCACGAGAAACAGATGACTACGGTGAAGTGCATTGGGATGCGGTGCTCACCAACCAAAATGATGAAACGGTTGCCACATATGATCTCTTGACGCTTGTGTCTAAATCACTCGAAAACTAAATCACTCGAAAACTAAATCGCGCAATAACTGGGTCGCGCAATAACTAAGTCGCGCAATAGCTATATGATTCGATGACTAAGTCAGGCAATAGCTAATCACCAAGCACCAGTAGCTAATCCCAATAGCTACGTGACTCATTCGCTTAGAAACGCTAGAACGAAAGTGTTTCTAAGCGGGTGAGCATGATTGGAGTCGAGTGTGTGGTGGGTTGCGCTTAGTGCTTAGCTTCGCACGCCGAGTCCCGTGCGCACAAAGAGAAGCACAGATTCTGCGAGGTCTTCGGGTGAGATTTGGCCGTCTGGTTGATACCATTCGACGAGAGAGTTCACTATTCCAAACGAGTACCTAGCTGCCAGCCATGGATCTAGATCATTACGGAGAGTGCCTTCTAATCGGGCCTCCTCAAAAATGTTTACAAGGCGACTTGTTAGTGCTCTTCTGCGTTCGAGCGCTCGCTGTTCAACAGCTGTGTTTCCATGCAATCTTAAAAGCAGTGTTAAGTATTGGCGTTTCGTTGAAGCGACGTGAACTGCCCGAGTGATTATTGTGCGAATGCGCGAAGCGGCATCAAGGGTCGAGGCTTCGGCTTCATCAAAAATATTCTCTAGAGCACCAAGTGCCTGTTCGAGAGCAAGCTCGAGCATTTCTTCTTTTGAAGAAAAATGATGGTAGACGGCAGATTTTGAGAGACCGAGATGTTTCGCTATCACCTCAAGCGACGATGCATCATAACCGTGTGTTGTAAAGACTTCAACGATAACCTCAAGCATCGATTCTTGGTTGTAACCGGGGCGGCCTCTTTTGGAGATTTTTTGCTTGGGTGTAATTTTTTTAGTCAATGGGAGGTCAGCCTCGAGGTTTGCACTGTTGGGTGTCATTTAGATCTGCAGACAATCGTATTCTATATGATTACTCAGTAGCTGAAACGGCCTGGTTGGTGATGAAAGATCTGCCTCTAAATTCGGCTATAGTTTCACCGTTTTGGTCAGTAATAGAAACATCGTACAGCCCGTTTCTGCCTGACAGCCAGCGTCGGCGCGCTTTAGCAGTTAGCAAGTCTCCCGCTCTGCTGGCTCGGGTGAAAGTAATCTCAGCACCAGAAGCAACAACCTGTTTGTCGCCTTCGTTGCATGCATAAGCAAAAGCTGTATCGGCTAGTGAGAAGACCATGCCGCCGTGGGTGATCCCAAACCCGTTGGCCATTTCTGGTCGCACCTGCATGGTGAGTGTTGCGGAACCTCGCTCAAGCTCGACTATCTCGATGCCAAGAAAGTCTTTTGTATGGTCTGTCTGCGCCATATTCGTTGCGGCCCAGGTTGGATCGGCGGAATGTGCCAATGGAATGTCTTTAGCGGCCAAAGCTTTGCTCCGTAATCTTAAATTTTGTGGCGGTTGATAGCGTGTACGGATCAGTATATACTTACTGAATGGTCGGTAAGTTATCTTAAATCGTATCACAAACTAAAATTTTGGCAGAAGCAAGGAGGCTGCAAATGTCTACAACAGTTTCAGCAGTAGAAGATGCAGAGAACCAAAGGTACTTTGATGAGCTAATGGAAGCTGATCAACGTGTAGAACCACGCGACTGGATGCCAGAGGCATACCGCAAGTCATTGATTCGCCAAATATCGCAGCACGCGCACTCAGAGGTCATCGGTATGCAACCAGAAGCAAACTGGATCACAAGAGCGCCAAGTTTAAAACGTAAAGCTATTTTGATTGCAAAGGTGCAAGACGAAGCGGGCCACGGTCTCTACCTGTATTCGGCAGCGCAAACATTAGGTATCTCGCGCGAAGAAATGACAGATCAGCTCATTGAGGGGCGCGCACGCTACTCCTCGATTTTCAATTACAACAGCCCAACCTGGGCAGACATGGGCGCAATTGGGTGGCTCGTTGACGGAGCAGCTATTGCCAACCAGGTGCCTCTGATTCGTGCCTCATACGGGCCGTATGGCCGTGCAATGGTGCGTATCTGTAAAGAAGAGTCTTTTCACCAGCGTCAGGGTTTTGAAATTCTGCTCGAACTGTCAAACGGAACACCAGAGCAGAAAAAGATGGCTCAAGATGCGGTGAACAGATGGTATTGGCCGTCACTTATGATGTTTGGCCCGACCGATGACAACTCACCCAACTCTGCACAGTCAATGAAATGGAGAATTAAACGATTCTCCAACGACGAATTGCGGCAAAGATTTGTTGGCATGTGCGTTCCACAGTTTGAGGCCTTGGGCCTTGAATGCCCAGACAAAGATTTATATTTTGATGAAAAAACAGGCAAGTGGGTTCTAGGCGAAATCGACTGGAACGAATTTTATGATGTTTTAGACGGCCGAGGGCAAGCAAACGCGGCCAGAATTAAGCACCGTCGCCAGGCACACGAAGATGGTGCTTGGGTGCGTGAAGCCGCAACAGCTTACGCTCGCAAGAGACAGGCGGCCGCGGCCTAAAGTTTTAGCTGTTTTAAAGGTTAAGGAGAAGAGATTGTCAACACCAGGTGAAATGGGCACAGAAGCGTGGCCTCTTTATGAAGTCTTTATTAGGGCCAACAGAGGCTTGAGTCACGTGCACGTTGGTTCGCTGCACGCGCCTGATGACGAGATGGCTGTGCGCAACGCCAGGGATCTTTACACTAGACGCAATGAGGGTATCTCAATTTGGGTTGTGCCTGCTGCCGCAATCACAACGAGTGATCCAGATATGAAGGCGGAGTTTTTTGAATCGCCGGCAGGCAAGAACTATCGACACGCAATCTACTACACCAAAGCTGAAGGGGTGAAACACCTATGACTCAAGCAAAGGCTGAAAGCGTCGTCACAGACAGTGAAGTGCACGGCGATGTTTCGGTAGACGAATTGAAACTCGCTGACGAGCTTCTAGGCACAGGCAGAGTAGCCAGCAAAGAGGTCGCAGCCTATGCGCTGCGCCTGGGTGATGACGCACTCATTCTGTCCCAAAGTTTAAGCTGGTGGGTTTCTCGAGCTCCTGAACTTGAAGAAGACATGGCTTTGGCAAATATCACTCTAGACCTGCTCGGTCACGCCCGCGCATTTTTGCATTTCGCAGGAACAGCTAGCAAAAAGAGTGAAGACGATTTAGCGTACTGGCGAGATGAACACGAGTTTGTAAACTGCTGGCTCGTTGAGCAACCAGGCCATGATTTCGCTGAGATGATCGCACGTCAATTTTTGTTTTCGGCCTACCAGGTCGGGTTGTATGCTGCACTTGCTACAAGTAAAGACTCTTCTCTTGCTGCAATTGCGGCAAAGTCTGCGCGTGAGGTGCGGTACCACTACGACCATGCCGTGCAGTGGGTTTTGCGTCTTGGAGACGGAACTGAAGAGTCACGGAGCCGTATGATACAAGCACTCATCGACATGTGGCCCTATGTAGACGAGCTTTTCGAAGACGATGACTTAACAGAAAGTCTCACTGGGGTGGCAGTGTTGCCTTCAACTTTACGTCCAGGGTTTGACGAAAAGGTTGCAGCTGTTTTAGGCGAAGTAGATATCGAGATTCCTGCAGGGAAGCCAGCAAAAGCGAACGGCCGTCAGGGCATACACACAAACCAGATGGGTTACATCCTTGCTGAGATGCAGTGGCTAACAAGACGACACCCCGAGGCAAAATGGTAGCTAAAGAAGCCAGCGCAAACAATCAGCCTAGCGATCCAAAAGCATTGCAAGCTTGGCGCATCGCTGCGACCGTGCTTGATCCTGAGGTGCCAGTTTTAACGATCGAAGATCTTGGTGTGTTGCGTCACGTCGAGGTTGCCGGTGAAACAGTTTCTGTAGTGCTCACCCCGACATACTCCGGATGCCCTGCAATCGATCAGATGCGTGATGATGTTGATACACGACTCAGACAGGCCGGTTATAAAGATGTGTCAGTGACCTACACGCTCAGCCCGGCATGGTCAACAGACTGGATGACTGAAGATGGAAAACGCAAACTTAAGGAGTATGGCATCGCGCCACCTAACGCGAAGTCATCTGTTTTGAGTGGACCGATTCCAATCACTTTGGGCGTGAAATGCCCTAGGTGTGACTCACTGATGACCGAAGAAATTTCCAAATTTGGTTCTACCGCATGCAAAGCCCTGTACCGGTGCCGGGCTTGTGAAGAACCTTTCGACTATTTTAAAGTCCACTGACTTTAAGCCTGCTCGGTAGAAGGGACTATTATGGCTACAGTCAACCTCGGCGCTAAGAGACGCGCAAGCTTCAACACTCTGCGTGTTGCAGAGGTAAAACATTTAACTAATTCGTCGGTTGAAGTCACCTTCGAAATTCCAGAGGAATTACACGGCTCATATGACTATCTGGCGGGACAATACCTTGCTCTGAGAGCCCACTTTGAGGGAGAAGAAATACGCCGCTCATACTCTATCTGTAGACCTCCAAGCCCGGGGCGTATATCGGTAGCGGTGAAACGTGACATTGGGGGTGTTTTCTCCAACTGGGTTAACGATAACCTTAAGGCTGGCGATGAAATAGACGTTATGACGCCTCAGGGCACTTTCACCTCGAGATTAGACGAGCTGGAGGGTAGCCACGTTGTTGGAATTGCTGCTGGCTCTGGTATAACCCCAGTAATAACTATGGCAAACAGGGTGCTCAGTTCGAGTGACACGAGTCGTTTTGACCTAATCTATACAAACAAAAGCACACTCGATGTGATGTTTGTAGAAGAACTAGCTGACCTAAAAGATAAATATCCAGAGCGCTTTGCGCTACACCACATCTTGTCGAGGGAGCAAAGGTCGGCCCCCCTAATGTCAGGGAGACTCGATGAAGAGAAGCTACGCGCTTTTTTTACCTCGGTGATTCCGAGAGAAAGAGTTGACGAGTGGGTGCTTTGTGGTCCATTTGATCTCGTACAATTGACCCGTGATCTACTGACAGAATTTGGGGTTGAAAGCTCACACATTAGGTTTGAATTGTTTGCGACAGGTGAGCCAGGCGATGAAGCTCCACGTGCACGCAACATCGAAATTCAGGATGGCGAAAAAACATTTCAAATAGATTTCACACTTGATGGCACTTCTGGTTCAGTGCAAAGCCCTGTAAACGCAAACGAGAGTATCTTAAACGCAGCATTGCGGGTTCGTTCAGATGTGCCTTTCGCTTGTGCGGGCGGGGTTTGTGGCACCTGTCGAGCGCGGGTTATTGAGGGTAGCGTGAATATGAAAGAAAATTTTGCTTTAGAAAAAGAAGAACTCGAGAAAGGGTTCATTCTCACCTGCCAGTCACGCCCCACAACTGATCATGTGGTTGTCGACTACGACGCTTAACTTTAGAAATTAGAAAGAGAAAAATATCTAGATGATTGATTACATTCTTGATGAGGGCGTTGCAGAAATAACTTTAAACGCGCCAGAGAAACTTAACTCTTTAGACATTGAAGCGCTTCAAAAGCTTTCTGACGCCTATGATCGTGCGCTACAAGATGGTGCTCGAGCAGTTTTATTATACGGATTAGGCAGGGCGTTTTCTGCAGGTAGGGACATCTCGAATGTTGATCCTGCCGAAGATGATGTTCTGGGTTTCCTTGAAGGAAGGGTGCAACCTCTTCTGAAAAAAATAAGTGAATTCCCTGCACCAACATTTGCGGTCGCACACGGAGCCTGCCTGGGTGTGGGGCTTGGCCTGTTGATCGCTAATGATGTAGTTTATGTGGCTGAAAGCGCAAAAATTGGTAGCCCTTTTGCTAACCTAGGGGCGACGCTCGACTCTGGTGGTCATGCACTTTTTTATGAGCGACTCGGTTCCCACGCTGCGCTCGACCTGATCTATACCGGTAGGTTGATGAGCGGGGCAGAAGCTGTCAGGGCAGGGCTTTTCTCTCGAGTCTTCGCTGACGATGAAGTGCTTGAAGCTACTAGATCAACAGCACGCAAAACAGCACAAGGAGCAACACTCGCATTTGTTGCATCGAAGCAGTTGATTCAAGATCTGCGCGATAAAAGACTTGGGCTTTGGGAATCAATGAGTGACGAAAATAAAGCACAGGCAGATCTTTGCAACACAGACGATTACCTGGAGGGTTTCGCGGCTTTCCAAAGCAAACGCAAACCTAACTTTACTGGAGGCAAATAGTTACATGACCGACGATACTAAAGACGAGCGCAATTTTGTGGCAAGAAACGGCTCTGGCGAGCTGGCAGATGCGATGGGTATGGAATTTCTTGAATACACCGTAGAACGCACGGTCGCACGGATGCCAGTGAAAGGAAACCGGCAAACAGTTGGCTACCTCCACGGCGGCGCTTATGTTGTTTTAGGTGAGTCACTCGGTTCGATGGCAGCGAATCTGCACGCGGGTAAAGGAAAGCTAGCCGTAGGTGTTGACGTTAACGCGACCCACCTTCGCTCAGCAAAAACAGGATACGTAACTGGCATCTGCACGCCGGTGCACCTCGGTCGATCTCTCACTGTGCATGAAGTCGACGTGTTTGATGATGACGGTAATAAGTGTTGCGCTATTCGCATCACCAACATGATCAAAGATGACCCCAGCCAATAAGAGCAACGCTAACATCTGTGCTTATCGGTCAAGCTTCATGAAGTCAACTAAGCAAATCTGAGAACTTGATAAAGCCCGCAATACGTGTTCAGATCCGCTACGTTTGGCAGACGCTGAAGAAAACGTTGTGACCAGAGGCGAGGGTTGCGTTGAAACTACCTGCATCATGCAGTAAAGGCGCGCTTAAAAAAGTTGAGGCTCTTGCACCTGAATGAAATTATCCTCAGGTGCAAGAGCCTCAACTGCTTGCATTTAAACCATATTTTTAAAAGAAAATGCTATTTCAGTCAAATTTACATTTTTGGTGGCATGAATCTCATTGGTGAGTATGCATCGAGGTTTAGGTCAAGCTCAGTTTTGCCTTCGAGAGCTAAATCAGAAATTAGCTTTCCAGTTACAGTCGACAGGTGAATTCCCTTTCGACCATGGCCCGAAGCTATCAACACATTTTCCATTGTTGGGGTTGACCCGATCATTGGTAGTAGGTCGACAGACATTGGCCTTCCGCCTGCTAGGTCTTTAATGACCTCTGCGTCTTTGAGGAAGGGGAATCGGCTTAAACCGGTTTCTAAAAGCAACTCAGTATCTTCGGGTAGGGCGTGATTTTCGAAGACGGGACGTATGTAAGCGTCTGTCGGTCTTAGACCGCCACCTGGTGCTGGGTCAGGGGTTGCTGCGAGCAGGTACTCTCCATTGGGGTACTGCATGAGAGCAATTCTTTCAATCACATGGTGCTTGAGGTCGTGATCGCCCGGTATGTTTAGAACATGCAACTGTCCCTTTAAGTTACAGATTGGGAGTGGGAATCCCAACCAAACTGACGCTTCTGGAGTCCATGAACCCATAGCTACAACAACTGTTTTGCAGGATATTTCTGTTCCATCTGCAAGCCTCACGCCGCTAGCAGTTTCACCTTCCCAATTCAGACCGACTACTTGACCAGTCATAAAGCGTGCTTTTTTCTGTTCGGCTGCAGCCATATAGAGTTTTGAAAGCTTCCAGCCATCAATCTGAAGCACGGTTGGGAATAGATATCCGCCTAGAACATTATCGCCAAGTAGTGGTTCTTCTTTGCGCAAATCTTCTGCGTTAAGCCAGGTTCCACCGCAACCTGCGGCTTCAAGCTGCGATCCGTTGGTGCTGTACATTTCTTTTACGTGCTCTAAAGCATCTTCAGTAAAAGCTGGTGCGATGCTTGGACGGTCGTTAAACCAGTTTGGTTCTTCTTGAAACTGTTCTAGGTGTTCACGGTGTTCGCGCATTAAACGAATGCTCTCTAAACCTAGAGCTAGGTGGTCTCCTCGTGAAAAGTCCCCACCGAATGCGTTAAAAAAGCCAGGACCGTGTCCGCTAGCTCCAGCGGCAATATGTTCCTTTTCTACTACAACAACATCTGCTCCAGCATTGCTGAGAAAGTAGGCTGCAGAGGTTCCAATTACTCCTCCACCAATCACCACTACATCGGCTGTGTGACTCATATCAAACCTTTCAGATAAATAAAGAGGTGCGAATGAACGCTTATGTCCCCATTGACTGTGATCATATTTTCTTCAACCGTGTTGTGTGCTCTTGCATATGCACATAGGCACCTTCTAACACAGATCAGATTTTTGAATTAACACGTACATACGCATATCACTAAAAGTTGTATACAATATACCTGCTGATCACATTTTACGTCAATGTGCACCTGAGTGTCAACTACTCAGATAAATGGACGAATTAGCTATAAATGCAGTTGACTATTGGCTAGTGATGTAAGCTATTGTTTTCATTTTTGCTGATAAAAAGTACGTGTGTGTGCTAGCATATTGGATAATACTTAATCAGTTCGTATACAATATTCTCAATTGATCTGGAGTCAGAACAGATGATAGCTCACCTAATCCTCATGAATTTAAATGATTCAGAAGACTCTACCTATGTGGCCGAGCAGGTGCTGTCTCTTACAGGCAAAATCCCCGGACTATCCGAGGTGACCGGCGGGACCAGTGTCATTTCCGGTTCTACTACCTGGAATCTCGGGTTCATAATGGTGTTTGAAAATGAGAACTCAGTGCTTAGTTATCAGGCTCATCCTGAGCATGTAACTGTGGGCGTTGCAATTAAACCCCTGATTAAAGAAATGGCTACGTGCGACCTTCCTTTAACTGATTTATTCTTATCCAGTGCAGAAAAATAATTATTAAAACTAAACCCAGATAGGTAAATACCATGCTTAACCCTAGAGAGCACATAGCTGTGCGAAACCAAGAAGCTGAACATCACCAAATTACACATGTTGAGGGCGTCCCCCTCTCTGGTCCAGTAGACGTTAGAGTGCTAGCAGAAGGTGATGACATGATTGTCATCGAAGTCTCAATGCCCCCAGGGCAGGCCTCAGCGCCACACACCCACGATCATGAAAGCGTCGGCTACATGGTTAGCGGGCGAGCACAAACTGTTGTAGACGGTGTCACATACGATCTCCATCCAGGCGATGGATTTAGGCACCCGATCGATGTCGTTCATAATATGAAGGCTCTTGATGAGGGTGCTGTTTGGTTGGAGGTTAAGTCTCCGCCAACTAGAACCTGGTGATTATAAAACATCAGTTACATTAAAAGGAGTTTCACACTTATTAAAATAGTGTGAAACTCCTTTTCTTCTGCTTGAGATTAGAAATAAAATAGACCTCGTGTGAAGGATAGGTTTTAACCTAACCTTCACACGAGGTCTATTGATATGCGAAATAGTTGGCCACTCAGCTAAACGTTATTATTAACAGGATCCGAGATTATTAACGTGAGCTCAAACTAGCGCCGCAATATAGCTTTAAGTTTGTGTGGATGAACCGACTATTCCTTTATTTGATGCGGCTGAGGTTCCAGCTAAATTCGCAAAAAATTAAGCAGCTTTTACAGGTAAGTGATCTTCACAAGCTACGAGCAAAGCGTGTTGTGAAAGCTCGTCTCCTACAAGCTCCCCAACCTGGTAGCCATCGTTAAGTATGATGACTCGGTTGCATATAGCTGCCAACTGTTCATGGTCACCGGAGAAGACTATTACGGCCGCACCGTCATCAGCGAGTCTTGCAGTTCTTTCTAAAAGTTCCCTACCGGCTCCTGCATCGACACCCTGAGTAGGTTCGTCTAATAAAAATACTTTTGGTGAAAGCTGTAACCACTTACTGAAAACAACTTTTTGTTGGTTGCCCCCACTGAACATTCTCATCAACCTGTTTGGTGCTAATGGGCGCAAACCTGAGTCTTCCAGCACCTCATTGGCTGCCCGTTTTTCACTTTTCCAGTCGTAAAATCGAAACTTACGTTTCCATTTTGATAGGGCCGGTAGGGTGACATTCTCGGCAGCGGTTGCGTCCATCCACAGCCCGTCACGCTGTCTGTTAGATGGAACCAAACCTATTCCGTTGGTAATGGCAGTTTTACTGTTTCCTAATGGAATTTTTTTACCATTGACCGTTACTGTGCCGGCTTTTGGAGAGGAAGCTCCGCTGATCAGGTATGGTAGCTCCTCTTGACCCATACCGGCTAGACCAGTAATGCCAACGATCTCATTTGCACGCACTTTGAGTGAAACGTTCTGGACTGTGTTTCCCTGAATACCATCAACTTCAAGAACAGTTGGAGAGTCTTCAGGAACAACAGGAGGTTCTGGATAAAAATCAACCATGCGTCTGCCTAGCATGTCATTAACCAAATCTGATTTAGTCATGTTTGCGGTGCTTCCAGAAGCTACTATCTTTCCGTCCCTGATTACTGTTACTGCATCACAGTAATCTAAAACTTCATTGAGCCGGTGACTAATGAAGATCACGCTAGAACCTAGCTCAGCAACTTTACGCATGAACTTTGTGATTCTTTGAGCCTCAGTGCGAGATAGGTGTGCAGTGGGCTCATCAAGTATAAATATTTGCTTTTGGTGACCCTCCATAACTCGCATGGCACGAAGCACCCCGATTAGCGAATGCTCGGCGGGACTAAGTGTTGAGACAGGTTGGTCGAAAGGTAAATCAATTTCTAACCGCGCTAAAAGTTCTCTATAAATTTCTTTTTCGCGCCGATTTGATATGGGTGAAGCAAGCCGTGTCCCATATTTGGCATTGATGCCTAAATTCTCTAGAACGGTTAGATCCTCTACAAGACCAATGTCTTGATGGATAACGGCTATCCCATGGTCTGTTGGTGACTGCACAGGAAAGTTAACCTTTTTACCAAAGACAGTAAACTCGCCAGTGTCAGGAGCGTGCACTCCAGTTAAACATTTAACTAGAGTTGATTTACCACTTCCATTTTGTCCGACTAGGGCATGAACCTCGCCGGGAGCAACTCTAAAGTCAAGCGGGTGTAGAACAGTAACTCGATTAAACGATTTTGTGAGATTCGTTACAACGAGTGCATCATCTACTGTTTTCATTTTTTCACCGAATTTCGGTTACTTACAATCTTGGCAAGTGCAACAGCGAGCATCAACGCGAGCCCGTTAAACACATTGTTCACCCAAGAAGGAGCGCCCATTATTTGAAGCGCAGTGAACCCAACAGCTAAAAGGTATAGCGCAACCACGGTACCGAGGCTGTTAAAGCGGCCAACAGTTATCGCTGTAGCACCTAAAAATACTGCGGCGAATGGGGACAGTAAGTATTGGTTTCCAATACTAGGATCTACAGCTCCAAGATTTCCGACAAGCAATATTCCGATAAACGATGCGATCAAACCGGAAGCGATAAAAGCGCCCATTCTAACGCGGGTTACATTTATTCCAACTAGTTTCGACGCTTCTCTGTTACCGCCAATAAAAACTAAATACCGACCTAGAGGTGTTTTCTCATAAACGTACCAAAGAGCGATGGCAAGTAGGATGCCAATCCAGGTGGTTACCGGTAGGCCAATTAGTTTAAAACGCGCGACCTCTGAGAGAACTGGGGGTATGTCTGTGATAACTCTACTGTTTGTAATTGCATACCCAAGCCCGGTCAGAGCGGTAAACATGCCAATTGTCGTAATAAAAGACTCAACACCGATTTTGACCACTAAAATAGCGTTTACAGTCCCAGATATTAAACCAACAAGCAACCCTGCTATTATCGCCACGATTAGGGGAGTTCCTGAGGAGCTTAAAACTCCAACTGTAGCTCCAGAAGTGACCATGACACCAGCTATCGACAGGTCGAAATCACCGGTTCTCAACACAATTGTTGCGGTTAGAGCCAATAATAGGATTATTGCTTGGGAGTTAACGATTGCACCTATGACATTCGGTGACCGAAATGTAGGCAGCAGTAAGTAAGCTATTGCAAATATCAGAGCAAGAAGTCCGACGAGGGCGTATTTCTCAAAATAGGAGTGGGCATTACCATGCCCACTCCTATTTGAGCCCCTCGAAATTTCTGCGTTCTCAGATGAGACTGTGAGAAACTCAGTTTTCGATGGGTTATTGGTCATTAGAGGCCCCAAACCTTCTTATACTCATCTTCAAAACCAACATAGTTTGGCATAACGTCAGCGTCTGTTTCGCCAACATTGGTTGGGTCGATTAGACGTGTTGGGATGACAAGACCGTTTGGTTCTTGGCCTGCGATACCACGCAGTAGATCATCAACGACTGTCCAGCCGATCCACTGTGGCGGAGGTGCTGCAACAGTTACTTTCATCATTCCACCAGTGCGGATTTCATCTAGGGCAGCTTCGATTCCGTCACGTCCAAGAATAGCAACTTCAGGGTTAATTGGAGAAGCAGCAGACTCAATGAAAGGTGCAGCTGAGTCCCATGTTGCTAGTACGTAGCCTGTTTCTGGCGCCTGTGTCAGTCTTGTCTGAACGACACGTGGTACTTCTGTAGCGACATTAGCTGGGTCTACATTTTCATCTAAAATGTCGCACTCGGGGCAGTTCTCTGCGTATGCATCGAGAGCGCCTTGCTGCATATCTACCCAAATTGGTAGTGCTGTTGAGTAGAGCAGGTAGGTGCTGGCGGTGCAGTCTGAGTCTGCAAGAGTCCAGTTGGCGAGTGTCGCTCCGTCGGTGTAATAGTCGGCAGAGAAAGTAGTGTAAAGGTCTTCATGGCGTTCGACATCGTAGTTCAAAGCTAATGATTCGGTTACGATTATACCAGCCTCGGCAGCTTCTTTAACTGCTTCGGAGACGAGCGAGCGGTCTATACCATAGAGAGCAATTGCGTCTGCGCCCTGCGCTATAGCCTGCTGGATGCCTTCGTTCCAGCCACTAACTGTTCCCTGACCATCATAGATAGTCAAATCAACACCAGCAGCCTCTGCGGCCGCGGTAAAGCCTTCGTTAGAGTCACTAATCATCTGGTTTGTAAGGATGTTTATAATCCAGATGTTTTTACCTTCAACTTTTGAAAAGTCAATTGGTTCAGATGGTAGCGTTAGCTCCAGCGGCTCACGAGCTTTATCGACTGCTTCGTTTACAGATGCGATACAGGCTTCATTTGACGTGCCGCCTTCATCAGTTGCGGTGTCTGTCCCGGTGTCAGCCGCGCCAGTGCACGCTGATAGGACGAGTGCTGCGGCAACCATTAGAGGTACCGCAAGGGCTGATTTTTTTATCATTTTCTCTCCTTTGAGCTTATTTATATATTTGTTTGACATTGTTTTTTCTTTTTATTGGTGGTCATGATTTCTAGTGCTCCCGCAGCAGGGAACCAAACCCGGTTAGCTGGTCATTGATACCGTTTTCACGTAGCGCAAGCCACCAAGTGGCGGCATTTATAGCGATAACGGGCTTGCCCAGTTCAGCTTCTAATTGGTCTGCTAAACCAACCATCGACAGGTTTGTCCCAACCTGCACTATTGCGTCAACTTCAGGCGTATCTATCTCTTCCACGGTACGTCGCAGTGTTGCCTCATCTACACGTGCGATCGCAACCGCAGATGGGCAACGAAGTCCCTTAATATTTACAACGTCGTGCCCGATTTCATTAAAATACTGCACAACATTCCTGTCACCGATCTCTTGGTAGGGACTCACCACAGCTATTTTTTTGGCGTTGTGAATCTCCAAGGCTCGTTTACAAGCTTCGGCGCCGGTGGCAAGCTTTTTGCCAGTATAAGATTCGATGTGTTCTTGGAACTGTGTTGCGCCTTCGACACCACCCCAAAATGTTTCTGCGCTCATTCCCATTACTAAATAATCTGGTTCGGCTGTGAGTACTCTGTCACAGGCTGCCTCGATCTCTTGGCGAATTTGAACTAGAAGAGACTCGAAATCATCATTACTTGTTAGGTTTTGATTGCGAATATGGATCCGACCCACATGAGCAGTTATCCCCGGGACTGCCATTCTGTAGAAATCTGGTTCAACCACTGTGTTTGTTGAAGGTGCCAATACACCAAAGACCCCTTTGTATCCCAACACGTCCGTCATCTTTGACGCTCCAATTCTTGTCCGGTTTTATATTTATATTATTAATGCTCGTTATTAATATTGTGTACAGAAATTGGCATTTGCACAAGTTTAATTTATAGATCAAGGTTGAATTGTTATGTTTGAACGGGCTAGTTGTTAATGAAATAGTGACATAACAGGGTGTCAGGAGTGGCGCTTCATGAAATTTCATTAACTAAAATTGCATACTATTTGTTGACATTGTGAAAATATTGAGACAAGCTTGTATCGAAAGAATGCAATGAAGCATAATCAAACGATTGCTTCCTCTAGTGAAAGTAAAACTAATGAAAGTGATACAAACCCCAGCTCAAACTGGGAACACCGATTTCGGTTTGCATATTTCCCGCAAAGACATTTTTATGGGACACATGTTCTTTCAATTTTTGCCGTACGCACTATCCAATAGCGTTTGGCAGCATCTAACAAATCTTAAAAGTGGAAGCGGCTGTAATTTTCGATAAATTTAAGAAACTATGAGTCTGTGAAGCCAAAACCAAAGGCCCTTGCAAAACAAATAATTGCGTCAAACTTAAAACTAACTGTCAACGACATTTCAAAACTGAATGGAGAATGATGACTCAACAAATAAAAACCATCGACCTTAACGAGGCCCAAACCGTCTTAACTGCAGCGATTAACAAATCCATTGAAATATCTGTTCCAGTTTTTGCGACAGTAGTTAACTCAGTTGGTCAGACAGTGGCTTCAGCACGTGTTGATGGGACCAATTTTTTTGCAGAGAGAATAGCCAACGGTAAAGCTTTAACAGCAGTTGGCATGGGAGCTCCAACAAAACTTTGGGAAGATGTCTCTGAAACAAATCCTGCCTTCGCCGGAGGAATCACGAGCGTTCGCGATTTTGTTCCGTTTGCCGGTGGCGCACCAATTCATTCGGATGATGTGCTGATAGGTGCAATCGGTATTAGCGGGGGTACCTCTGAGCAAGATGTAATCATTGCTGAAGCAGCAGTTGCAGCACTCACAAAATAGCACCAAAACCAAATAAAAAATTAACAAAAAGTAAGGAAGTAGGAAAATGTCAGATTTCAAAGGACAAGTAGCATTCATTACAGGTGGAGCACGTGGACAGGGCCGTTCGCACGCACTGATGCTCGCTGATGAAGGCGTCGATATCGTGCTGGTCGATATTCTTGAAAATGTTTCATCACTACCGGTTCAGATGGCTACTCAGGCAGACATGGATGAAACTAAGCGTCTTGTCGAGGAAAAAGGTAGTAAATGCCTTGCAATAAAAGCGGATGTGCGCAACCTACAGCAAATGATTGATGCGGCCGATCAGGCAGTCGCAGAGTTTGGCAAAATAGATATTCTGCTCGCTAACGCGGGCATTATGAGCTATGCGACGTTAGATGTTATGCCCGCTGAAGTGTGGCAAGAAACAATAGACATCAACCTCACTGGTGTTTTCAACTCATTCCGCGCAGTATTCCCACACATGATTAAAGCTGGATACGGTCGTGTGGTAGCAACCGCATCTGGTGGCGCTAAGATCGGGTTCAACAATATCGGTCATTATGTTGCAACCAAGTGGGGCGTCGTAGGTCTGGTCAAATCCGCAGCTATGGAACTTGCCCAAAAGGGAATTACAGTTAATGCGATTTGTCCAACGAATGTCAACACTGACTTGATTCGTAATGACTACGTAGAAGAGCTGTTCCTCCCGGGAATAGAAAACCCCAGTCAAGAAGAAATCGAAAAAGCTTTCGTCATCAATCCAATGGGTGTGCCTTGGATCGAATCAGAAGATGTTTCACGCCTTGTACACTACATCGTTCATCCTGATTCTAAATTCCACACAGGTGAAACTTTCGGGCCACTAGCTGGTTCAGGTGCGACAAACGGCGCTATCTAATCATTGATACATAAAGAAGGTGCGGTGTAGAAAAATTTACTGCACCGCACCTTCTTGCACGAAATAGCTTTAAAAGAAGCTCCAAACAGTTTTCATCATGAGTTCAGTTTCTCCATAACTACATTACTTATTAAGGTTTATCATGTCAGAACAAGTATCCAGCGCAGCCGTTGAAGGCTCGACAGGCCCCTTAGCCGGGGTGCGTGTTGTAGAGCTCGGTCAGCTACTCGCAGGCCCTTTCGGCGGTCAGCTACTCGGCGACCTAGGCGCAGATGTCATCAAAATCGAAGACCCAAGTAGAGGGGATCCACTTCGGCAGTGGGGTAGAGAACTGCCAAAAGGAGAATCGCTTTGGTGGGCAATCGTAGGCAGAAACAAGCGTTCGGTTACGCTGAATCTTCGTGAGAAGGACGGCCAAGAGCTTGCGAAGAAGATCATCTCTACCGCAGACATTCTCATCGAGAACTTTCGACCAGGAACTATGGAAAAGTGGGGACTGGATTATGAAACTCTAAAAGAGCTTAACCCGGGCTTGATCATGGTTCGTGTGTCAGGTTTCGGGCAGACTGGCCCATATTCAAGCAGAGCCGGGTACGGCGCTATCGGGGAAGCCATGGGCGGTCTACGATACATTGTTGGCGATCCAAGCACTCCACCGTCAAGAGTTGGGATTTCAATCGGAGATACTCTGGCCGCACTTTTTGCGACAATTGGAGCGCTTTCAGCTCTACATGAACGAAAAACAAGTGGCACAGGTCAGGTAGTAGATTCAGCTATTTACGAATCGGTTCTTGCAGTTATGGAATCTGTAGTTCCGGAATGGGAAATCGCTGGGTATCAAAGAGAGCGTACAGGGGCAGTCCTTCCAAATATTGCTCCCAGTAATGTGTATCCAACATTAGACGACAAATGGATCTTAGTTGCGGCTAATCAAGATACTGTTTTTGCTCGTCTTTGTGAGGCAATGGGTGCGCCCGAACTTGCCACTGATGAACGCTTTGTAACGCACATTGCTCGTGGGCGTAATCAGAAAGAGTTAGACGAAATAATAGCTGACTATACCCGTACAGTTAACGCGTCTGATCTTGAAAAGTTATTGCATGAAAGCGGAGTTCCTGTCGGCAAAATCTATCAGGTTGAGGACATGCTCAAAGACGAACATTTCATTGCAAGAGAAACTGTGACGAAAGTGCCGCATCCGGTGTTTGGGGAGATGTCTATGCAGAACGTTTTTCCACGACTTAGCAGATCGACAGGTCAGATTCGTTGGCCGGGGGCTCCACTAGGTCATCACACAGCTGAAGTACTCGAAGAACTGGGTATCACTGAGACAGAATTATCGAAGTATCCAAACTCTGGTGCACAAGAAAGCTGAAGATGTCAAAATCTAATTCCGGACCTATTCCTTTTGACGGTAGCCTTGCTCTCGGCTCGAAACCAGCTCTTGTTTTGATAGATCTGGTAAGGGCTTATTTTGAGCCTGGGGCGCCATTTTATGTTGGTTCAGATCTTGCTTTGAAATCTACACAGAGACTTCTAACAGTTGCACGTGAAGCAACGATACCCGTCATACACACACGAGTTTCTTATGCTGAGGGAGGCGTCGACGGTGGTTACTTTTTTAAAAAAGTTCCACAGCTTGAAGCGTTTGTCGAGTCATCATGGACGGGAGAAATTATGGCTGAGGTGAAGCCCCAAGCTGGGGAACCGGTAATTTCAAAGCAATACGCGAGTGCTTTTTTCGGCACCTCTTTATCGTCAACACTTGCTTCGCAGGGAGTCGACACTCTAATTATCACCGGGGTATCCACAAGCGGTTGTGTGCGCGCGACAGCAGTTGACGCAGTGCAGCACGGTTTCATTCCCGTCGTTGTACGAGACGCAGTGGGAGATCGTGGAGTTAAACAGCATGACAGTAACCTTTTTGATATCCAAGCAAAGTATGGTGAAGTCATTTCTGAAATTGATACTCTGAAATATTTAAAAACTTTTTTAGAAGACAATGATTCTCTCGGAGGTGAAAGAAATTAGTATCCTCGCCTCCGCAGAAGAAAACTTTCGTGGTTCCAAACTCTTTTTGCCTGAAACCATAAGATTGGTTGAAGTTGGCTTGCGCGATGGCTTGCAAACTGTTCAAACTCCTGTCAGCACTACTCAAAAAGTGGAGCTTGTAGAACAATTAATAGAGTGCGGTGTAAAGGAAATTGAAGTTGTCTCGTTTGCTCACCCAAAAGTTTTGCCGCAGTTTGCCGACGCTTTAGATGTCATGGCGCAGGTTCCAAGAGTATCTGGGGTTAAATATCGCGGTCTGGTTCCAAACGTGCGCGGTGCAGAAAGGGCAGCGGATTGCGGTCTTGATGTGACTGTTGCCTTAGCATCAACAGATGAGGCGATAACCAAAAAAAATCAAAATGCAACTGTTGCAGAAGTGCTTGCTGGTCTCCCTAAAATTGGGGAACTTGTCAAAAGTTCTGGTAGTCAGTTTGTTGTTGGGGTTGCAAACGCGTTTTTTGCTTGGGGGAGTGGAATAACTCCGCAAGAAACACGTTTAATGTGTGTTGACGCGGCAGTTGAAGCTGGTGCAGACGGTATATATTTGGCTTGTACCACCGGTATGGAAGATCCTAAACAAGTATTTGATGGGGTCAGGGAAATACGTGAAAGACACCCGCAGATCGAGGTTGGAATTCACCTACACTCACGAAACGGAATGGCTTTAGCCTCGGCAATTACCGCTATGCAGGCTGGAGCGCACTGGCTTGAAGGCGCTTTTGGCGGTCTTGGTGGAGATTTATGGGCACCTGGTCCTCCTGAGGTGTTAGGAAATGCCCCTTTTGAAGACCTGGTTCATCTAACAGACTTAATGGGGGTTAAAACGGGAATTGATTTAGTGCGGTATCTTGAAGTTGTTGAAAGAGTCCAACAAATCACTGGATGGAAACCTCTTTCTTCCGTTATGAGTGGCGGATTGCGTGAAGATTTAATTGGGGAAAATATCATCGAAGATACAACCACTGAGGAAGCTAAATGAAGACTGAGAGCGAAAGAGTCTATGCTGAAATTTATAAATTAATTCAAAATAAACGGTATATACCAGCACAGCCATTACGTGAAGCGGCTATTGCGACAGAACTTAAAGTCTCTAGGACTCCCGTTAGAGAAGCCCTCCGGAGGTTAGCGTCTGAGGGAGTAGTTGAGATTATTCCAAATAGGGGAGCGCGTGTAACTGACTTCACTGAGGAAGACGTTAAAGACATTTGGACACTTCGGCTCATGCTAGAGCCTTTTGCTGCCAGCCTTGCCGCGAAGAGGGCAACTCCTGAAAATATTGAGCGGCTGATTCAGTTCAATGATGAAATGAAAAACAACTTCTCGACCGGAAATCTTGACGTGCTTACTGATGCAAATAATAAATTTCACGAAGAGATTGTTAAAGCCACACAGTCACGGGTACTTCATGAAGCTATGGCACTTGTACGGCACAGAACCCTTGTGCGTAGAACTTTTGCTCAATACAGCGAAGACCAGTTAATGCGTTCCTTAAACCACCACCAAGAATTAGTCGATGCAATTAAAGCTGGAAACAGCAATTGGGCTGAATCAACGATGCGGGCACACATTGAAGCGGGACAGGAAATACGATGAGTGATGATACACAAACGGTTCTTCAACCAAGAACTCTGATAGAAAAAGTTTGGGAAGACCACCTAGTTCGTAGGGGCAACGAAGGTGAACCAGATCTGCTTTACATCGATACCCACCTATTACATGAAGTGACTAGTCCCCAGGCGTTTGAGGGTCTACGTATCGCGCAAAGACCTTTACGGCGCACTGACTTAACTGTAGCAACGGAAGACCACAACACTCCTACGATCAATATCGATAAGCCTATTAAAGATACTTTGAGTAGAATTCAAGTAGACACGTTGCGAAAAAACTGCAAAGATTTCGACGTTAAACTTTATCCTCTAGGGAATGAAAATCAGGGTATTGTTCATGTGATCGGTCCCGAACTTGGTATTACTCAGCCTGGTGCGACAATCGTTTGTGGGGATTCACACACAGCAACTCACGGAGCTTTTGGCGCACTCGCGTTTGGTATCGGAACTAGTGAAGTGGAACACGTGCTTGCAACACAAACATTGATGTTGCAACGCTTTAAGACAATGTCAATCACCATTGAAGGTGAGTTACGCCCAGAAGTCACTGCTAAAGACATCATATTGAACATTATTGCTACGATCGGCACCAGTGGCGGTCAAGGGTACGTTATTGAGTATCGCGGAGACGCTATAAAACAGCTCTCTATGGAAGCCAGAATGACTATTTGCAATATGTCTATTGAAGCTGGTGCACGCGCAGGAATGATAGCGCCAGACGATATTACCTTTGAATTTTTGAAGGGTCGCCGCTTCGCTCCCACAGGTCAAGATTGGGAAGAAGCAGTCAAATATTGGCGCACTCTGAAAACTGATGAGGGGGCGTCTTTTGACCGGGAAGTAGTTATTTCTGCTGAAAACATTGCCCCATTTGTGACGTGGGGAACTAACCCTTCACAAGGAGTACCGCTAACTGGAAGTGTTCCAGATCCTAATTCTTTTGAAAACCAAGCAGATATCGATGATGCGCAATTGGCTCTCGAATATATGGACTTGACCGCTGGCACCCCTATGAAAGAAATTGCTATAGACACAGTTTTTATAGGTTCTTGCACGAATTCTCGTTTAGAAGACCTTCGCGCTGCTGCTGAGATCGTAGAGGGCAAGAAAATCGCGTCGGGTGTTCGTATGCTTGTGGTTCCTGGTTCGGCTCGTGTGCGTCAGGAAGCAGAAGCAGAAGGTTTAGACAAAATTTTTGAAAGTTTTGGAGCTGAGTGGAGATTTGCTGGTTGTTCGATGTGCCTTGGGATGAATCCGGACCGACTCAGCCCTGGTGAGCGGTGCGCTTCTACTTCAAACCGTAACTTTGAAGGAAGACAGGGAGCAGGAGGGCGAACTCATTTAGTTTCTCCAGAGGTAGCCGCTGCGACCGCAGTGTTGGGTGTGCTAAGCAGCCCAAGTGATATTCGGGAGAGGAACTAATGAATCCGTTTAAAACACACACCGGTGTTGCGGCTCCACTGCGACGCACAAATATTGATACTGATCAGATTTGTGCCGCACAATTCTTAAAACGAATAACTAAAACAGGCTATGAGGATGCGCTTTTTGCTGAATGGCGAAAAGATGATGACTTTGTACTAAATCAGCCCGTTTATAAAGACACCTCCATATTGGTTGTGGGAGCAAATTTTGGAACAGGATCTTCACGCGAACACGCAGTATGGGCATTGCGTGACTATGGCATCAAAGTAATTATAGGTTCCAGCTTTGCCGATATTTTTCGAGGGAACTCTGGCAAGCAAGGAATGCTTCTTGCTGTATTGACTCCCGATGAAGTGGAAAAGATTTTTGCCCTCATTGAGGCAAACCCTGGCCTTAAATTAACGGTTGATCTAGAATCAACAACTGTCACTTGTGGGGATAAAGTTTTCAATTTCTCAATTGACTCTTTTACTAGATACAAGTTACTTGAGGGGCTCGATGAAATTGGAGTTACCCTGAAGTATGAAGAAGATATTTTAGCTTTTGAAAGTAAAAGACCTGCTTGGAAGGCTCGTATCTAATTTTGTTCTGTAACGCTTGAAAGTTCGAGTGTTTTAGTGAACGTAACAGCTGACGGGAACGGCGTGTGCGAGATCACTATGACCGCTCTGTCTTCAGGAACCGCGTTAAGTAGTTCAGTCATGATCGCGTCAGCCTGATCAGGGTCGACTCCCGCGGTTGGTTCATCTAAAATCACAACAGGAAATTCTGCGAGGATCGCCCTCGCTAAAGATATTCGCTGTGCTTGCCCTCCTGAAACGAGAGCTCCATGTTCTCCCACACGCGTGTCTAAGCCTGCACGCTGTTTGGCCCATTGAAACAATCCAACTCGGTCAAGCATCTCAAATAATTCCTGATCGCTTGCTTCTGGTCGCGCAAACTTCAGGTTCTGCCGCAGATCAGCATCAAACAAATGAGGTGTCTGTTCGCACAGACCAACGACGCTACGCACATCTTCCAGACTCAAATCTGACACGCTAACACCGTTAATCAAGTACTCACCATCTGGTTCAAGAAACCTGACGAGTACATTCGCGAGTGTAGTTTTTCCAGCACCGCTTTCTCCAGTGATAAGAAGTGTTTCTCCGCTATCGAGTTTGAAAGACACCGGTGGCATGCCAGGATTTTTTGCTCCCGGGTATTTAGCGCTAACACCTCGTAATTCAACAAGAGGAACATCGCTAAAAGTCACTATTTTATTAGTCACTGTTTTATTAGGCTCTCTTTTATTATTCGATGTTCTGTTTGACGGTGTTCTACTTGACGGAGTTTTATTTGTTCGAGGCTCACTGGTCAGAATCTCACTCTTCAGATGACCCGTCACTAGTTCATATTCTGTGTCTCTTGGAATTTCAGGTGGAATCGCGGTAGAAAGAATCTCGTTAACCCTCGCTCCACTCACTTTGACGTTGTGAAGTGATTGAAGGGCCTGCGGGACTTGACTTAGCACCTCGAACAGCGCCTGAGGAACGATTATGAGAGCAGCAAGCACCGGGGCTGACAATTCTAGGCTCTGCCCGGGGAAGGGCCAGTGCAACCACATAGTTATTAACGTTGCGGCACCAGCTATCAGAGATAAAACAGCAGCGGTGATGCCAGAGGTACCGGCCTGTTTCTGCTGTTCCGCTACAATCTGTTGCGAAATATTTCTTATTCGTTTGTGTTGCAATTGTGTTGCACCAAACACTTCTAACACACTCGCTGATTCAAACCTTTCAAGGAGCGCATCAACAAGTTGCGCTCTAAGAGCGGGAAGTTTTGTCTGCGAAGATTTTGCTCTGGCGCTTACAACAACCACACAAACAGTTATCGCGATGACTACAAAAAACATATTGACTAATGCGATCAGCGGGCTCAGCAAAGCCACTAGCGACAAACCAAGCACGACCGTAGAAATCGAGACTATTAATGGTTGCCAGACCCGTAGTGGTAAATCTTGAAGTTGATCAATATCATCAACGAGCCCCGCGTGAACGTCTCCGATGCGACGTTCACGAAGTGCGCCCGGTACTAACGGGATAAGACGTTTTAGCGCATTTTGGCGGAGTGAAGAAAGCTGAG
>DATJCC010000055.1:0-5686 GCA_035514995.1 Microbacteriaceae bacterium | reverse complement strand
TGTTCCAATTTTAAGAGCTGGGCTTGGAATGCTTGAGGGTATGACCCGTTTGGTACCCACGGCAGAGGTCGGCTTCTTAGGCATGGTGCGAGATGAAGAGACGCATGAGCCAGTAACTTATGCTGAAAGACTCCCCAAATCTCTAGAGGGTCGACAGTGTTTTGTGCTCGACCCGATGCTTGCAACTGGCGGATCACTCGCAGCTGCAGTTGAGTTTCTCTTCGATCGAGGTGCCGACGACGTAACCGCGATCTGTATTTTAGGCACCCCAGAGGGAATAGAAAAGCTTGAAGAAAAACTCGGTGAGAAAAAAATTAAACTGGTTTTAGGTGCCCTTGATGCTGGACTAAACGAACAGGCTTTTATAGTACCGGGGCTCGGTGACGCAGGCGATCGGCTCTACGGCACTGCAGAATAAACGCGATTCTATTTGACGTGACCGGCAACCCCGGTTATCCTTGACCTTATGAATATCATGACGTTGCAATTTTCTGTTCTTGAGGTGACACCCAAGCAGCTAATTTCAATGTGCCGTCGTGATGACATGTGCATGCGAATGTGTAGCTAGCCCATAGCCTAAAACCCACACATCACTCTCGAGCATTTTTAATTCCCAGGCTCTCTGGTTGCTCAAATTTAAGGATTCTACACATGTCAATTTCAACTATTAACTCAACCCAAAAAACCGTTCGTGGATTTGCTCTCTATGTAGGCTTAGAAGATACAGACCTAGTAGCTGGTGATCCGCAAATAGAACACCTCGTAAATGAACTACGCAAACGCTTAACGGAGATAGACCCAAGCGCTAAAACATACGCTGCTGTCGCGTTAGCCCCGACCAATCTTCAGGGAAGAAATCTAGACATCGTTCGAACCGCACTGGGCGACCCAGAGGCAAACAAACAAAAGAATTCCGGTCAGCATCAAAGAAAGACTGGCATCACTATCGACTTCACCCGCAAAGAAATACTTGTAGATGGGTTCAATGCGCGGGTTAGCTATAAGGAGTTTATACTTTTACAGTTCTTGGTGTTGCGTGAGGGGCTTACCGTGACCCGTGACGAGATAGCGAAGCATTTATCGAGCTACGGCTCTGACATCAAACAAGAAGGTTCAAGAGCGATTGACGTGCAGATTCGTAGACTTCGCGCTAAACTGCTTGGATACGATCAAATCATCCGTACAGTGCATGGGGAAGGCTACAGGTTTGATAGGCATGCTGATGTGCGCATCATCCATGGAAATGCACCAAGCCCAGATCGTGTCTAAAATTAAGGTGTTTGCCAGCTTTATCAACTGCAGTCTAAACTAAATGTAAGCACTTCTTGTCAACGATGAAAAGAGAGACAAATAATGACGAATCAGATTCCTGATCCAAATCAGCCTCAGCAGGGTGACCACCAATCCCCTCCAGTGCCTCCAGCCACTCCAGTGCCTCCGGCCGCTCCACAGGGTGCGCCACAGCCCCCTCCGAGCTCTCACCCACAGCAGGGTGGAGCTCAGTATCAAGCACCTCCACCGCCACCACCTCACGGTGCACCTCAGGGCGCACCGCAAGATCTTTCAAACACGGTGGTGCTTAACTACTGGCTTTCAGTATTTTTTGCGTGGTTGCCCGCTCTGATCTTTTACTTTACTGAGAAGGGTAAAAGCCCTCTTAGCGATCAGTACCATAGAGAGAATTTAAACTTCTCACTAATCCGCACCGGTGCAATGATAATTGCAATGTTTGTGGCTTGGATTCCAATACTCGGTCAAATAATTTGGTTAGTAGCGTGGCTCGGCGGTTTGATACTGCATCTACTAGTAGCGGTTAAAGCAAAAGATCGCTTCTTAGCCGGCGAAGCCCCCGGTTTCCTTTTCAACATACCGCTCGTCAAGTAATATAAATTACTATTCTGGCCCGGAGATACCATTCTCCGGGCCTTTTTTTCTTGATCGGTAGCGTCTCCACCGATCAACCAGCTTTGCAAACTGTTGCCGAAGCCAAAGAATTACCTTTCTGGCCCAAACAAACTCGGTGCCCAGCAAAGCAAAACCAAAAAAGATGGTCAGCCACCCGGGTCCTGGCAAAACTAGCATCGCTATGCCAGCAAGAATTATTACCCCACCAACCAGTGCAAGAGTTACTTTATAAACGATTGTGAGCCAACGGTGGCGTTCAACGAAAGCCCTAAATCTTACTAGCGTTTCGTGCAACCAGCGAGCAGCCTTTCTCCAAAAGCCACCCCGAGCTGCGTCATCAGTGTCTGGCATGAAAGTATCTTACCTAAATAACCCTGGAGAAAAATCTTTGTTTGGCTTAAAACCCTGGAGTCCTTTTTTAAAATCTTGAGGTGGGTTCCTTCCGAAAACGTTTGCTCGGATATGAGTTTCTTTACTAATTGAAAATCTCAGTATTTTAATCACTCTGCTAGTTAGAGTAATAAGATGAGAAGCAAACCACTCGCCAAAACAATCATTGGGCTATGTATATCGCTCCTTGCAGTCACCGGATGTACCAGTTTAATATCAGCCAATAATCAACCCTCAACAGCAAACCCAGACAAAAGCACAAACGAGCTTGCTTCTTTTGGTTTTGAAAACATGCAGGCCGCTGAAATAATTGATCTCCTCGAAGCAACGCCTCTCGCTGAAAGATCGAGTGATTTCTTAGCTTCAGTCCGACCCGAGAGCCTTACACTTTCTGACCAAACAGGTAAAGAAATTTCTTTAGAAATGCCAGCCGATAGATTCTATGTGTCTATCGCCCCATACACTGAGCAGACTCACGACTGTTACTTTCATAGCCTTACCACTTGTGTCGGAGAAATTAGAGGCGAAACTTTAACTGTCATCGTCAACGATGATGAAGGAAATGAGCTCTTAAACAAAGAGACTAAAACCGCTGATAATGGGTTTATTGGGTTGTGGCTTCCCCGCGACATTCAAGGTACTCTCACCATCGAACATGATGGTCTTTCTACGGAGCTTCCGCTTTCTACAGGAGACAGTGACCCTACCTGTATCACCACGGCAAGGTTAAGCTAGAAGAGTAGCTTCTTTCAATGGGCTGAGAGCTCTTCTGCTACATCAGCAGAAAGAATCAAAACAGAAACAATAAAAGGAGTCGCACAATGATGTGGGGTCACGGTTTCAACACCGGATGGGTATGGCTGTTTGCTCTGCTCATAATTATCAGTCTTATTCTGCTTATATTGGTTGTTGTACGAGTGTTTACTCGCGGGGTTACCAAAGATGAATCGCGACAAAACCCTGCTCAAAATGTTGCACCTGAACAGAGCAGCAAGGCACATGCGATTCTCGCTGACCGTTTTGCTAAAGGGGAGCTAAGTGCCGAACAGTATCGTGAGATGCTCAAGGTATTAAACGAAGAGTGATAAAAAATGAAACCACTCACTCGTCGGGAAGCTCTTGTGCTAGGAAGCGTTGGGATGGCTGGAGTTGTCGCAGGTAGCGCAGGTCTTACCTGGGCAATGAGCCAAAAAGATTCTGCACCACCCAATATTCCAAACACTTTGCCTGCCGAAGAAAACAGTGCTGCAAGCACTGACTTCTTTGAACCTGAAATACTTAAAAGCGATGCCGGTTTTCTCAATGTGCACATTTCAGCAGCGGAGCAGAAAGTTGAGATCGCTGGTAATGAAGTGCAAGCTCTAACGTATAACAAAGGCATTCCAGGCCCCACCCTGATTCTTAGACCAGGGGACCTACTAAAAGTCACCCTGGAGAATAACCTACGTGAAGCAACTAATTTGCACGTGCACGGATTGCATGTTTCTCCACAGGGAAACAGCGACAATGTTTTTCTCACAATCGATTCAGGGGATTCCTTCGATTATGAGTACCAGCTTCCTGATGATCACCCACCCGGGGTGTATTGGTACCATCCACACCGTCATGGATCTGTCGCTGATCAGGTTTTTGGTGGCCTCTACGGAGCAATAATTGTAGAGGATCCTTCTCCAATATCGGTCAGTAAAGAACGTCTGATCATCATTTCAGACATTTCTTTCAATAGTTTGGGCCAAATCCTAGCGGCTTCTCAGATGGATAAAATGATGGGCAGAGAGGGCAATCTGGTGCTGGTAAATGGTCAACTCAAGCCGCATTTATCGGCCAACCCGGGTGAGCGCGAGCGCTGGCGCATAATCAATGCGTGCGCTTCCAGATATCTTAACTTACAACTTTTTGGTCAACAGCTCCAGCTGCTTGGAATAGATTCAGGTCGTTTTGAAAACCCAAAGAATGTTGATGAAATTCTACTCACTCCCGGAAACCGTGCAGACATATTAATCACCGCTACTGAAGGGAAGACTGCTCTAATAACATCCCCGATAGAGCGCGGGATATCTAACGGAATGATGCGTGGAGCTCAGCCTCCCTCAACAAATACTGAGTCAGTTCTCTTAACTTACGAGGTCAATGGAAATGATATAACCTCTTTAGAGCCAGTTCCCAATCAAGCAAAAGCTCGTGATCTCCGAAATTCGACACTCACCGCACACCGGGAGCTTACTTTCTCCATGGGTATGGGCATGGGACCCCGCGGGATGAGTTTTACCATCAATGGCAATACGTTTGATCCAGATCGAATAGACACCATAGTGCAAGCCGGTTCTGTAGAAGAGTGGACCCTAACAAACATCAGTCCAATGGATCACCCAATCCATTTGCACGTCTGGCCTATGCAGATTATCGAAGCGCAAGGACGCAAATTGGACGAGATAGTCTGGCAAGACGTAGTTAATGTCCCTGCTAATGACAGCATCCGCGTGAGAATCCCCTTCGATAACTTCGTAGGCAAAACGGTCTATCATTGTCACGTCTTAGATCACGAAGACGAAGGAATGATGGGAATAATCGAAGTTAGATAGCCTGTTTAGCCGCAATATATCAAACAAAGCTCATTAATAATAAATCAACTTTGATTAGAAAATATCGCTCCAGCCAGCTGAAAGCGCCCCACCGCACAAAACATGAGCAATGAGGCGCTCAGTTTGATTGGTTAGTGCTGTGTTGCCCCACCATCGACTGTGAGGGCGTGTCCTGTCACCCACGTCGATTCGTCAGATGCTAGCCAAAGAATAGCATTAGAGATCTCACGTGGATCCATCATCCCGGGCTTAAAGGCCGCAACTTCAAGAGCAGCAAAAAGTGCTTCGTTGCCTTCTTTTAGCGCCTCGAACTGTGGCCAGGCAGTCTCTACGAGTGGTGTATTAACCCCACCTGGATGGACGCTGTTTACTCGAATGTTGTGTTTAGCCAGTTCCATTGCGAGCGCTTTCGCTAGACCGGTCACACCAAACTTTGCCATCGTATAGGGCACGTTAAAGGGGAATGCCCGTAACCCGTTTGCGGAGCTGGTTAAGATTATCGAACCACCACCGCTATCAATCAAGTGTTGAACGCCAGCCATAACTGTCTTCCAGACACCGATAAGGTTAACTTCGATTGTCGTTTGCACGTTTTCTTCGGTCGCACCATCCCAAGGCACGACGAGATCGATACCCGCGTTTGCTGCGATGATATCGAGGCGACCAAGTTCGGCTACTCCCTGATCGACAACTTCTTTCATCTAGGCAAGAACGCGCACATCAGCCTTTGCTGTAACTATGCGTCTATCTAAGGCTTCTACGAGGCGTGCAGTCTCGTCGAGTTCCTCTTGCGTGCCAAGCGGGTAGTC
>DATJCC010000054.1:0-18427 GCA_035514995.1 Microbacteriaceae bacterium | reverse complement strand
CCCAGACTTTAAAAGTCTCTCTTCAGTCAGTGGACTTCCAACTTCTGGAACCCAGTGGGCCCTCCCACTTTTTTCGCTCAGAGTTCCATAGGAGCCCGCTCCAACAAAACTGTACCTAGACCACACCCCACCCTGGTCTGCAGACTCTAAGAGAAAAGTGCCGGGTCTTGATGAGGCAACTTTACGATATATGGCAGCTGGAGTGTCGGAGTCTGCAAATATTTCTCGACAGACTGATATTACTGGGTTTGATTTGCTTAACTTGTTAAAATCTTGTCGCTCTGTCGTAAGACTCATTGTTATATTCTACGTTCTTGAACTATTCATTAATCTGTGTAGCCGCGATTTCTCTATTTGTGAAACATGATCTGGTGCCCGTATGACAGGCTGCGCCTATTTGCTCAACTTTTATTAGGAGGGTATCTAAATCACAGTCATGAAAGATTTCACGCACCAGCTGTTTGTGGCCTGAAGTATCTCCCTTGCGCCAATATTCTTGTCTCGATCTTGACCAGAAAGTGACACGCTCTTCTGTGAGGGTCCGTTTTAGAGCCTCTTCGTTCATCCAAGCAAGCATCAAAACTTCATTGTTTGCGAAGTCTTGAATAATTACGGGAACGAGACCTTCAGAGTTGAACTTAATCTTTTCTATGACCTCTTCGGCAGAAGAGTTTAACGGATTCATTCTTTACTCCTGTAAGTTCTCAAAGAACTTCAAAACCAGAGTCAACGAGCGCCTTCTTCACCTCGGCAACGTTAAAAGTTCCATTATGAAAAACTGATGCAGCCAAAACAGCAGACGCACCCGACTCTACCGCTTCAACGAAGTGCCGCAACTCACCTGCGCCCCCTGAAGCGATGACCGGAATTTTTACTGTAGAAGTAACTTTTTTTAGAAGCAATCTGTCAAAACCACTTTGGGTTCCGTCGGAGTCCAAAGATGTTAATAAAATTTCTCCTGCGCCTTTATCCTGCACTTCTTTAACCCATTCAATAGCGTCTTTGCCAGTGTCTTTTTTGCCACCGTGAGTAACTACCGAATAACCACTTTGTGTAATCTCGTTTCTCTTAACGTCAATTGCAATCACAAGTGACTCTTTACCAATAGCTGTAGCAATCTCATGAATCAGCTCAGGATTTGCAACAGCTGCGCTACTCACACCAACCTTATTTGCACCTGAAGCGATCATCTTTTGAGCGTCTTCAACAGAACGCACTCCGCCACCAACCGTAAATGGAATTGTTACGTTAACAGCAGTTTTTTTAACCATTTCATATGTTGTTTCGCGACCCTCGGATGTGGCTGTTACATCTAAAAAAACAAGCTCATCAGCTCCCTGCCCTACATATGCACGGGCCAACTCAACCGGGTCCCCTGCGTCACGCAAGTTTATAAAGTTAACACCTTTAACGACTCGACCGTCTGCAACGTCAAGGCAAGGTATAACGCGAATTGTATTCATGTGGAGCCCCTTTTTAGATTCTTGCTGCGTGGATAGCGGTTACTAGGATTGCTTTAGCCCCTAAGTCATGAAGTTCATCCATTATGATGTTTGCTTCTTGAGAAGGCACCATCACTCTCACAGCAACCCAATCTTTGTCGAGTAGCGGTTGCACCGTGGGTGATTCAAAACCGGAAGCTATTTTTGTCGCATCTGGCAACATTTTAACCGGCAAGTCGTAATCCATAATCACGTATTTGCGGGCGACCAGCACACCCTGTAGACGGCTCAATAACTTTTCAACACCCGTGTGCTCGCTCGGCCCACCGATCAATAGTGCAGTAGATTTAAGAATCACTGGCCCAAAAATGTGCAGACCAGCCTGCCTTAAAGTAGCCCCGGTTGAAACGACATCAGCAACTGCGTCAGCAACTCCCAATTTAACTGCAGATTCGACAGCTCCATCTAGCCGCACTAAGACTGCTTCGATTCCTTTATCACGTAAAAATTCGTCAACTAATTTTGGGTAACTTGTTGCAACTCTCTTACCGCTTAGCTCTTCGATACTTTTGATTGAGTCACTTTCGGCCGCAAAACGGAAAGTTGAATCAGCAAATCCAAGCTCGGCTATTTCAAAAGCACCCTCTCCCGAGTCTAAAAGGAGGTCTCTACCAGTAATCCCAACATCTACTGCACCTGACCCAACGTATGTAGCAATATCTCTGGGTCGCAGATAGAAAAAATCTACTTGATTTTGTTCATCGCGCACAACTAGCTGCTTTGAATCACGACGACCATGGTATCCGGCCTCCTGCAACATTTGTGCAGAAATATCGGCCAGTGATCCCTTGTTCGGGATAGCTATGCGCAGCATGGGGTCCTTTCGAAATGAAATAAAAAGTATTACTTATAAATATTTATAGACGTCTTTAAGCTCTAAACCTCTTGCAAGCATCAAAACCTGCAGATGATAGAGAAGCTGGCTTATTTCTTCAGCCAGTTCAGCGTCTGTCTCATGCTCGGCAGCCATCCAAACCTCGGCAGCTTCCTCAACAATTTTTTTTCCAATGGCGTGCACGCCTGCGTCTAGCTGTTTCACTGTCCCACTTCCGTCTGGGCGAGTGATTGCTTTCTGTTTCAGCTCATCGAAAAGCTCGTCAAATGTTTTCACAATAAATAGATTACCGTTATGTGCTTTGCTATAAATGTGCGTGTGCTTTAGCAGCGATGCGCAATTTTTCAATTTGGTTCTCTGGAACACCATTATAAACTGCAGACCCTGCGACAAAAGTGTCGGCTCCCGCCTCGGCTGCAATACCAATAGTGTTTTCAGTTACTCCACCATCAACTTGCAGCCAAATATCAACTCCATGGCGTTTTTTTGCTTCAGCAACTCGTTTTAATTTCGGCATCATATCTGCCATAAAACTTTGGCCCCCAAACCCTGGCTCTACTGTCATTACTAATAGTTGATCAAATTCATGCAAAATTTCAAGGTAAGGATCAGGGTCGGTGCCTGGTTTCAACGCGATACCAGCTCGAGCTCCAATTTCACGAATCCGACGTGCTAGTTTCACCGGATCATCTGTGGCTTCAGCGTGAAAAGTAACTGAATAGGCACCAAGTTCTGCATATCCTGGCGCCCACCTATCTGCGTCTGAAATCATTAAATGAACATCAAGTGGAATCGGTGAGACGTCTTGAATTCGCTGTACTACTGGTGGTCCAAATGTGAGATTTGGCACAAAGTGGTTGTCCATAACGTCAACATGCACTAAATCTGCGCTCTTTATGGCTTCTAATTCTGTTTGCAAGTTCACAAAGTCGGCAGACAAAATACTTGGATTTATTCGTAACTCGCTCACACTAACCATTCTATTGCTTTATTCTTTCTTATTTTAAAAGCTTGATGCTCTAATGTTCCCGGCGCAATAAAGAAATGAACATTGCATCAGTTCCGTGGCGGTGCGGCCAAAGTTGGGCACTTAGTTGATCACCGTCGCCTAAATCTAAGTCATTGCTCGCTATAGTTTGAATTATTTCACGAGTGTTTAGCTCAATGAAATTACGATGATCTTTCAGAAAACCGTCAACTATTTCGCGAGTTTCTCTAATATCGGGTGAACACGTTACATAAGCAATGATTCCTGATACTGCAGTGTGCAGCGCTGCACTTTTTAAAAGTTCTGATTGCAAAATCGTGAGTTGCTGAATGTCTGATTCTTTTTTACGCCATCTAGCTTCCGGTCTGCGTCTTAAAGCTCCCAAACCACTACAAGGAGCATCAACCATGATTCTGTCGTACATGTCTTTTTTGAATGCATCCTGCAAGCGACCATCTTTAGAAATAATCGAGACATTATCTTTGAAAGCCGTTGTGGCTTCACGAACAAGATCTGCACGATGTTTAGAAATTTCATTTGCATGCACTTGTATCTCAAACGGAGCTGCTTCTGAAGCTAAAACAGCGGTTTTACCGCCTGGCCCTGCACAAAGATCTGCCCAAAACTCACCAGCTTGCTTTTCTTTTGCACGAGCGAGCACGAGTGCAGCCAACTGTGAACCTTGGTCTTGCACCCTTACAGTATTTGGCGCCAGCCCCATTTTTGCTATTTCTTTATGTGGGTCGCCTAAATTTAGTTCAAAACCAATAGGCGAAGGCCCTGAATCACTTACAAGAGATGTTTCGACTCCAGCTTTACGTAAACTATTGAAACTGCTGTCAGTGAGTGCTACGAGAGAGACTTTTGGAGGAGAGTTGTCTGCGATGAGTAATTCAATTATTTCTTCTTCACGATTTTCGTTTGCTAGTGCATTCTTGAACGCAGTGATGATCCACTCGGGGTGTGAATATATTTGAGCTTTAGCTTCATTTGCAGAATTAGAGTTTTTATTTATCTGATGGTGCCACTTTGATAAATTTTTTTCGCTCACCCTACGCATTACTGCATTAACAAAGCCAACCGCCTGTGACCTGCCCACTTTTCTGGTTAGCACAACAGTCTCATTTACTGCGGCGTGTGGAGCAACCCTAGTGTTTAAAAGCTGGTGTGTGCCGAGTCTTAAAACGTCTAGAACATCTTTATCTATTGCTTTTAGTTTGCGCCCAGAGGCTAACTCGATAACTCTGTCGTAGGTACCCTGCAATCTTAAAGTGCCAGCTGTGAGTTCTGTCGCAAATGCGGCGTCACGCCCTGACAAACCCGCTTGTGATATGCGGTGTGCAAGAGCGAGATTAGCGTAAGCATCTTTCGTGCGCACATCTTTTAAAACTTTGAAAGCGACCTGCCTAGCGTTGTTCACGATAGTGTCGCTTTGCCATTTTTACCGTGGATCCATGCCACGGCATCCATTGTTTGTTTACCGGCCGGTTGCACCCGCTCAATTATCAGCTCAGCATCTCCTGTGCCTACAATCACAACATTTTCTAATAGCGTTGCTTCACCTGGCTCAAGCTGAATACCACTGGGGTTTTTCAAAAATTTAATTGAATGGATTTTGATGCTTTGTCCGTCAACTAGAGCCCATGCTCCTGGTTCGGGGGTAACTCCAGCCCAGTGAGCAACAACCTCGGTACTTTTTCGAGTGAAGTCGAGCTTACCGTCTACCCTGCTAAGTTTGTGAGCATAGGTAGCATCCCCTGTTTGAGCCTCACCAGCTGTCGGGTCATTTGCGATCTCATCAACAGCTTTTAGAAGAGTTTCAGCCCCCACCTGAGCTAAAAAGTTCAGGGCTTCCCCTGCAGAAGTGCCTGGTGTTATGTCCCACTTGTCAGTTGCGACAATCTCCCCAGCATCAAGAGCTTCAACCAGCCTAAATACAGTCACAGCTAAATTTGTTTCTCCAGCTATCAATGCTCTTTGAACTGGAGCTGCTCCACGCCACTTTGGAAGCTCCGAAAAATGAAGGTTGATCCACCCATTTTTCGTTGCATTCAGCATCGGCGTTTTTAGTAACCCTCCGTAAGCGATAACAACTCCTAGATCAGCGTTGAGGTTTTCGACCCAAGAAGTAGCTTCTTCTGCCAAGGTGTTTGCTTTAAAAACCGGAATAGAGTGTGTGTTTGCATATTCTGCCACCGGTGATGGGGTGAGGATCCGCTTTCTACCAAGCGGCGCGTCGGCACGGGTAATAATACCAACGATTTCATGTCCGGCTTCTATGAGTGCAGTGATACCAGGTATAGCAAGATCCGGCGTTCCAGCAAAAACAATTCTCATATTCAACCTTCCCCTCTGTCGTCAAAAACTGTTTCATCATCAAACCTCAGTCTCAAAGCTACTTGATCGGTTCTTTTCTCTGGTCTTGCTTTCGATTGAACATATCTTTTTGCAGACCTTTCTGCTATTCCGCGTAGAAGTTCGGCGCGTAACTCTGTGGCGACAGTTTGCCCTTGTGTATAGTCAAATCTTACTATTGACCTCACCTGATCATCTTTAATAGCAGTTGGCCCTAAAACGTCGACCCCGGGGAGACCTGCTACTTTATTCGCTGCATTTTCAACAGCATTTTTTTCGCCCTGTAGTGTTGCTATACGCACCGCAGGTGGGAAACGAAGCTGAACTCTATCTTCCAGTTCTGCACGCGCCCACTCCTCGTCAGTGCCTTTAACGAGCGCATCAACGATTGGGCCGCCGCCGCCGGCCAAGACGCACGTCGCATCATGCGCGGTTAAAGAAAGAGCCCCCCTCCACCACCGCAGTGCGTCTTCTCCTGCGTGCAAATGCCACGAACCGATCATTTTTTCAACATCTAAAATAACAACTGCCCTGTAACCCCCCGCCGCGATTGGCTCCGCTCCGCGAGTGGCGACTACCAGTTTAGGTCTAGCGTCTACGCGCACGATTTTATGCGAACCATCACTTATTACGATCGGTACACCCGGGAAGATACTCTCAAACTGTTGCGCGGTTCTCTCAGATCCAGCACCAATAGCTATCATTTTAACGCTCTCACAGTGACTGCATTTCCAGTTTGTTGGCGGTTTTAGACAAAGCCTGCAAGACACACCGCCCGATATTGTTGATTGGAACGGACCCGTGCAATTGACACACCTTGCAAGTTCTTTGCATGTTTGACACACCATTGCGGGTGAAAAGCCAGGGCTTGCAACCTGCACGAGAACCGGACCTAGAGCTAGGCCCTCACGAATAACTTTTGTAGCAAACTGTGGGATACGCCCCGTTTGCTCTTCGGGTCTAGGAAGAGCAGCGGTGTGAATAATTTTGGGATACTTTTGCCCTAAGCTAATTGGCTCTAAATATGCCATATCTATTAGGCGTTGCATTTGGGTGCTGCGCGTGTGCGCACCAAAAACTAAACCGCAACCGCTTAGTGAAGCTCTGACGAGTGCTGCGTCTCGTGCATGAACGTACGGTGAGAGCGGTTCTATTAGTGATTCGTCAGATTCCCCCCACACTAAGATTGCCCCCAAGTTGAATGCTGGTGCGTAAACTGTAGATCGATTACCAATTACAATTTGCGGTTTGTCTTCAAGCGCGGTTAAAAATTGTTTATATCTTTCCCCAGCAGGCAACTTGGCGTCAAATCGAATACAATTTTCAGCGCCTAAAGCATTAAGGGTGTCGAAGAGTTGGTCAATATCTCTAAAGTCAGGCACAACTATAATTGCGCTCTTACCACTATTAGATGTAGCAATAGCAATTTCGCTGAAAATTTTAGCCCACGCAGAAACCCACTCCCCGGTCTCTAGTCGCACGAGTGGCTCCATAATATCTAAATGGACCCGACCTCCATGCAACAGCTTCTCGGCGATATTTAGAGAGCTTTCATGCATAAGCACTGGATTAAATTGAGTGTTTGTGCTTTCGCTATTTTCCTGTTGCGCAAGATATGATTTTTCTGCTCGAATTTGCCTTGGCGCAATAGCTATGCGCAAAATGTCTCCGGCGCTACCCCCAGCTCTATCGGCAACCGCACGCACAAGCTCCCACACTTCAGGTTTTAGCAGAGGGATTGAAGAAACTATTTCAGATAGCTGCGCAAGTTTACCTTTGTAGTCACTCTCATCGGTAAGCTCAATCACATAACCGACAACGTCTCTACGTCTAGATCTGAATGGAACTTTAACCCTCTGCCCCACTCTTATCTCAGTCTGCAAGTCTGTCGGCACGCTATAGTCAAAAAGGTGATCAAGCTGTGGTAGCGGTGTGTCAAGGAGCACGCGCGCGATGAGCGGTTTCAAACTTTGTTGATCAGACCTTTGCTCTAACAATTATCTAGTCTTTCTCAAGGCCTGCGGCCAACCGTAGCCTTTCAACGTGAGGCGTTTGTTCCCAAGTGAACTCTGGAAGCTCCCTACCAAAATGACCGTAAGCTGAAGTTAGTGCATATATTGGCCTGCGTAATTGCAACTCTTCTATTATCGCGGTGGGTCTTAAATCAAAAACCTCTCGAATCGCTGTTTCAATCTTTTCTAAAGGAACAGTCTCTGTACCGAAAGTTTCAACATACAACCCCACGGGCCTGGCTTTACCAATAGCATAGGCGACTTGCACCTCGATGCGTTTTGCAAGGCCAGCTTTAACACAGTGTTTAGCAACCCATCTCATGGCATAAGCTGCAGAGCGATCCACCTTTGAGGGGTCCTTGCCACTGAAGGCTCCTCCGCCATGACGCGAGGCACCACCATAGGTATCAATAATTATTTTACGACCAGTCAGCCCTGCATCGCCCATTGGTCCGCCTATGACGAACCGGCCTGCCGGGTTAACTAAAAGCTGAAGATTACTTTCATCTAGTTTTACTCTATCTAGCACTGGTCTAATGACATGCTGAACAATATCCGCATGGATTTGATCATCGCTGACATGATCTGCGTGTTGACTAGACACCACAACAGTTTCTATAGAAACCGGGACATCGTCTTCGTATCCGAGTGTAACCTGAGTTTTCCCATCAGGCCGAAGATAACTAAGCAACCCAGTTTTTCTAACTTCAGTGAGCCGCTCGGCCAGGCGATGCGCGAGCCATATTGGTAGCGGAAATAGCTCTGGCGTCTCATCACAGGCATACCCGAACATGATGCCTTGATCTCCTGCCCCAAGCTGATCATAACGATCTTCGCTATTTTCCTGTCTCACTTCATAGGATGCATCAACACCAGCAGCGATATCTGGTGATTGGTTACCGATCGAAACTGTGACACCACACGAGTTACCGTCGAATCCCATCTCACTGTTTGTATAACCAATCTCGTTAAGCACAGCGCGCACTTCACTAGCGATGTCTACATAACCTTCAGTAGTAACTTCACCTGCTACATGCACTAAACCTGTCGTAGCAAGCGTTTCTACTGCGACACGAGCATATGCATCTTGCGCGAGCATAGCGTCAAGGATGGTGTCAGAAATTCGATCACAGATTTTGTCTGGATGACCTTCTGTAACCGATTCAGAGCTGAAAAGCCTGCGGGTCATGCGTCAGTGCGAGTCATTTCTAGTTTGCCTTCAACTATTTCATGTAACGCTATCGAAAGGGGCTTGTCTTCAATAGAAGATTCTACGAGCGGCCCGATGTTGTCAAACAGGTTGCCATCATGAAGGTCAGAGTAGTAAGTATTAATTTGACGCGCTCTTTGTGATGCGAATGTCACAAGAGCGTACTTTGAGTCAACATGTTTCAACAGGTCATCAATTGGTGGTTCAATAATCCCACGATTTGCAGCCATATTTATCTCCTTATAACCAAGTTTCTATTCTAGTGCATGCACCTTCAAATTTACTGCGTTAGAAAACCTCTAACGATCACATCACCCTGCTTCGAGCTTAATCGGGTCCACTGTTCCAAGACACTCAGAACCACCAGCTCCACATCATCTAAAAAGCCTAGCGTCTCTAACGCAAAAGCGGCTCCAGCAGGAACTTTTGGTGCTATCTCCAAGTCCCATACCGATTTTCGAATTTTTTCTACTACTGGAGCACCAGCATCTGCTGGGAGCAAGCCGGCAATTCGCTCCATTCCCTGCTGTGCAACTTTCTTTAAAGATAGCGCGTTGAGCTCACCTTTTCTGCGCCACCCTTCTCTTCTTGGCAACTGTCCGCCCCAGCTAACAAACAAACTGGACTCGGGGGTTTTTAAAACTGTTTCTGATGCTTCTAGTCGCGCCAGCCTATCAAGAACTGAGCGTATGGGCATGGTGGCCCGACCGGTCGGGATGCTCCCCTCTTCTAACCGGTATGCTCGGTGCACCAAAACCGTATTGGATTTATTCAGCAACCCACCCTGTTCTTGGGTGCACCCATACACCGAGAGCACTTGATCGACTGTTTGAAAAATAATCTCTGCAGTACCAACAGTTTCTAATCTGCGCAGCATCGTCGAAAGGTCTTGTAAATCTGTGACATCACTAAATATTAGATCTCCAGAATTTTTTGTATCCTGCTTATTCACACTTTCAAACTATCTCTTTTAACTGTGAGCGAGTGAAACAATAGACTGGTATGAAGCATTTGACTTGAATTGAGTCAAAAATTATATATTGAGGTAATAAATGACGCCAGACACACCCGATCTGATTGACATGCTTGCGGTAGTAGATATGGGAGCCAGAACTCACTACGATGTTTTCACCGGACCCACAATTCCAACTCCCCACGGCAACACCTTCGGTGGTCAAGTGCTGGGTCAAGCTATAGCAGCAGCGGGGCAAACTGTTCCTGAAGATAGGCAACTGCACTCAATGCACGGATACTTCATGCGCCCTGGAAACAGTAATAAACGCATGACCTTTGAAATCGCAAGGCTCTACGATGGGCGATCTTTCTCTACACGTCGCGCACAGGCTTACCAAAATGGTGAGGTTTTAATGTCTTTAATAGCCTCATACCAAGAAGAAGAAACGGGACTTGAACACCAAAATAAGTTTGATATGTCAACAGTTAGAATGCCCGAAGAAATTCCCAGCATTTGGGAAAAATATGGTCAAGTGACTGAAGATCTAAGAGCCAGTTGGATCTTGAACAGGCCCTTTGATTTTCGTCATGTTGAGGGAGATATAGTTCTTGACGTATCAAAACGCCAGGCGAAACAGCACGTCTGGTTGCGCACAGTTTCAGACATGCCTGATAGTCAAGTTTTGCACTACGCAGGGCTAGCATATGCGAGCGACTACCTACTCATGGAACCAATTCTGCGGCTCCACGGTATCCCCTGGTCTACGGCAGGAATGAAAGGAGCCAGCCTGGACCACGCCATGTGGTTCCACAGGCCATTCAGAATTGATGAATGGTTGCTTTATGTTTTAGATTCACCCACTGCACAAAACGGTCGGGGTCTCACGCATGCTTCTTTCTATGACACTGAGGGAAACCTGGTTGCAAGTGTTTCTCAAGAGACAGTCGTCAGGCTACCAAAATCAAACTAAAATCGCACCCGTTAATTTCACACCCGTTAATGTCACACCCGTTAATTTGAGTCGTCCATCCACTTCTTGGCGACTTCACGAACTTCAGGAGTGAGTCTAGTTGGGCGCATGCTCGATCCATCTACGACCACCGCAGTCATAACACATGTTGTTGTCACAATCCGATCTGCTCCCGGGCTAATTAGCTGTGAATGGATTTCTAGGCTGGATCCACCCAGAGATCCGATCCACATTTCAACTTCAAGAGGCTCAGGACTGTATTCAAGAGCTCTCAAGAAGTTAATTTTTTGACTGGCAACAACCATTTTAAAACCATCGGGTTTATCCGTTCGGATAAGACCTTGTAATCCAGTGGGTTCACGTGTAGCACCCGAAAAGAATGTGCGCACACGCGCTTCTTCAAAGTATCTAGCTTGAGAGACATTATTGATGTGGCCGTAGGCGTCTTGATCGCCCCATCGCATCTGCAGGTCAACGTGAAACTTTGCCAAAATTAGACCTACTAATCCCTAGTTAGTTTTCTATAGGTAACTCTAGAAGGCTTAGCCGCTTCAGGCCCCAAACGTTCGACCTTATTTTGTTCATAAGCCTCGAAGTTACCCTCAAACCAATACCAGTTTGCCGGGTTTTCTTCAGAGCCTTCGTACGATAAAATATGGGTCGCGATGCGGTCTAAAAACCAGCGATCGTGTGTAATCACAACAGCACAGCCTGGAAACTCGAGGAGAGCGTTCTCAAGGCTTGACAGTGTCTCTACGTCTAAGTCGTTTGTAGGTTCGTCCAACAAAAGCAAATTTCCGCCCTGTTTTAGTGTTAAGGCAAGATTGAGCCTGTTGCGTTCACCTCCTGATAGCACACCAGCCGGTTTTTGCTGATCTGGGCCTTTAAACCCAAATGTTGATACATAGGCACGTGAAGGAATCTCCGTGTTTCCGACCTGAATATAGTCGAGTCCATCGGAGACCACTTCCCAAACTGTTTTCTTAGGATCAATTCCGCCGCGGGTCTGATCAACATAACTTAGTTTTACAGTGTCACCGATTTTGAGCTCGCCGTCATCAAGCGGTTCTATGCCGACTATCGTTTTGAACAATGTAGTTTTACCAACGCCGTTCGGACCGATAATTCCGACAATACCGTTTCGTGGAAGAGTGAAAGACAGCCCGTCAATTAATGTGCGACCGTCAAAACCTTTTTTCAGATTGTTGGCTTCAAGCACAAGGTTACCTAAGCGCGGACCAGCAGGTATTTGGATTTCTTCAAAATCTAATTTACGTGTACGTTCAGCTTCCGCTGCCATCTCTTCATATCTTGCAAGTCTGGACTTTGATTTAGCCTGACGGCCCTTCGCACTCGAACGCACCCACTCGAGCTCATCTTTTAGTCGTTTCTGAAGTTTGGCATCTTTTTTACCTTGAACTTCAAGACGTTCAGATTTTTTCTCCAGATAAGTTGAATAGTTGCCTTCATAGGGGTACAGACGTCCGCGGTCAACCTCACAAATCCAGGTTGCAACATGGTCTAGGAAGTACCTATCGTGTGTGACAGCCATTACCGCACCCGGATACTTAGCGAGGTGCTGTTCAAGCCAAAGCACGCTTTCAGCGTCAAGGTGGTTAGTGGGCTCGTCAAGCAAAAGGAGGTCTGGTTTTTCTAGAAGTAATTTACAGAGAGCGACACGCCTCTTTTCACCTCCTGAAAGAGTTGCAACTTTAGCATCAGACGGTGGGCACCTAAGCGCGTCCATAGCCTGTTCTAGTTGCGAGTCGAGATCCCAAGCATCAACAGCATCGATTTGCTCTTGAAGCTCTCCCATCTCCGGAAGTAAAACGTCATAGTCTGCGTCTGGGTTAGCCATTTCTGCAGAAATCTCGTTGAATCGATCTAGTTTAGCTTTAATTCCAGCCACTGCTAACTCAACGTTTTCTAGAACAGTTTTATCTTCATCTAGTTCAGGCTCCTGCATAAGAATGCCAACTGAGTAGCCTGGCGTAAGAATGGCTTCACCGTTAGATGGCGTGTCTAGCCCGGCCATAATTTTAAGAATTGTAGATTTACCGGCACCGTTTGGCCCGACAACACCAATTTTTGCTCCGGGTAAAAAAGCCATGGTCACATCATCAAGGATTACTTTATCTCCATGAGCTTTGCGAGCACGAACCATCTGATAAATATATTCTGCCATTTATACCGCGCTTTTGCGCGTTCACTCCCTCATCATGAGTTTAAAACTGTTCAGATACAAGACTAGGGTATCTTAATATTCTTACCGTTTATCCATTTCTAGAAAGATTACAATCTAGAAATCTGCTGTCTTCCCAATAATGCAAATATCATTGTTTGGTCCTACCGTTTCAGTTTGGAACACATACACTTCACGATTTTTTCTTTCTACCTGCCCTAACAGACATTCTTCGTTAAAGCGCACAGAGACTGTAATTGTATCTGCTGGAAGCTGTGTGACAGATTCGTCAAAAGTGACTTGCATATCTACTCTTTGAAAACCCGCTTCAAGAAGAGAGTTTGCTATATTCCTCCCGTTAAAATCGGTTTCACTTTCAGCATATTTTTGGAGTGTTAAAGTAAAAAAATCTTGATTTTCAGAAGCTGTCCCGTCGGGAACATATACGGGATTAGTTGTCGATACCACGGGCTTTAACCGTTCCGGTGAATCTGGTTGGGGCCCGTCAATGAGAAAGCAACCCGACAGACTAATAGACAATACAAATGTGGCAGCAATCCCCTTTAAAAACTTAGTGTTGTTGCTTATTTTTCGTAATAGCCTGTACAGATTTTTATCATTCACGTTTAAGATTCTAGATACTGTGGCTGTGTGGAGGCTAAATCAGGTTCAAAAAGGTGTTACGGCTTGGTCAGCATCGACAAACTCTTGCCCAGGCGATAGGTCTTGCCCAGATGAAAGATGAGCATGCCAATCTCCATGGGTTTGAGCCTCATCTGGTGCAAGTAATTCACGATCTTCCTCACCTGCATCTGAAGATATTTTGTTTTTAGTGAAATGGGATGTGCCCCATTTCAGGTCATGCCCGATTGCATCAGCATCAATATCCACCGAAGTCCCAGACTTTGAACCATTGTCCCAATTGTTTATGCGTAGTCTTCCGTAGATTAAGACCCGGTCACCCTTACTAATAGAATTTTTTGCATTCTTACCAAGATTGCGAAATATGTTTACGTTAAACCAGTTTGTTGATTTATCAACCCATGTTTTTGTTTCTTTGTCGTATCTTCTCTCTGTGCTCGCCAACCTAAATTTGCAAACATACGCTTTCCCGTCATTATTTATTTCTGTCGGGTCAGTCGCGACTATGCCAACTACAAATATTGTTTGTTTCATGAATTTCTCCTATCTGTTTTGAACTGGAGTGAACCAGTTTTATTAATAGAAGCTTTTCTGAAAGCAGTCTTCAAAACCCGTTTTAAACAGTTAATAAAATATTGTTGCCAAATTAAGTAGCTGTTAACGGAATTGAATTATTTTATGTAGCGCGAAAATTCCGAGCGTATCTTCATTACTTTAGGTAGAGCCACAGCTAAGCAATAAGCTTGGGATGGATTCTTCGCAAAAAAATTCTGATGCAGCTCTTCAGCCTTATAGATCTCGTTGAGAGGCTCAATAGAAGTTACCACCGGGCTGGGCCACCACTTTGAAGCCCTCTCTTTAGCTTTCTCAAAAAGAACCTTTTGATCCTCATCTGAATAAAACATTGCCGACCGATATTGTGTGCCGACATCGTTTCCCTGCCTATTTAACTGGGTAGGGTCGTGCATCGTAAAGAATGCGTCAAGAACCACACCTTCGGGAAGCACCTTTGCATCAAAAGTTACAGAAACAGATTCAACATGTCCGGTTTTACCCGAGCAGACTTCTTCATACGTTGGACCTACAGTTGCACCTCCTGTATACACTGAATCAACGTTTATAACTCCTGATAAAACCCGATAAGCTGCATCAAGACACCAGAAACATCCACCGGCAAGCACAAATGTCTTACTCTCAATCATTTTTCCACCAATCGTCTCTTGGCCCTACAGGCATATATCGTTTGTGCGAAGAAACCTTATATTTTTGTTCCAAAACACGGGCCGCCTCAGCTGAAACTTCGAGGCCCTCTAAATAATCATCTATTTCGTTATATGTGACGCCGAGAGCCTTCTCGTCGCTTTCTCCAGGGATACCGTCTAACAAATCAGCAGTGGGGATTTTTTGCCAAAGTTTTGACGGTGCACCCAAAGCCTCTAACATTTGAGCCCCCTGTCTTTTAGTAAGCCCTGAAAGAGGGATCACGTCTGCCGCACCATCACCAAATTTTGTAAAAAATCCCGTGATCGCTTCAGCCGCATGATCAGATCCTACAACCAAAAGATTCTGGTCACCTGCAATTGCATATTGAACGACCATACGCATCCTTGCTTTGACATTGCCCTTATTAAAGTCTGAGACTTTTTGCTTAATACCTTTTTCAACGCTGTCGACAAGATCATCTACTGCATTTTCGATTTGCACAACAAAAGATTCGTCAGGATTGATAAATTCCAAGGCTTCAATTGCGTCATCTTTGTCAATCTGATGTTTGTATGGAAGTCTGACAGCAATAAATTTTGCTTCTGCCCGAGTTGCCCGCATTCTCTCAACAGCTAACTGAGCTAATCTACCCGCCAGCGTCGAATCTTGCCCCCCAGAGATGCCCAGCACGAAGCCCAAACAATTAGGGATAGAAAGTGCATAATCAACCAAAAAATTGATGCGTCTTTCTATCTCACTACTTGCTGATTGTGAAATATCTACGTGTAGTTGCTCGGAGATATTTTTTTGTGTCTCACGCATTCTTTCCCCTGCCGCTTCTAACCGTCGTTAACTGCATCAAGCTTGCGACTTTTATCCTAGACATCTTGGTCCCAGCAGAGCCTTTATCTCACCGTATATATCGCTGGCAAGATCTACCTTGTGTGGTAGCTCAAAAAGTTTTTGACTCTGCTCACCAGTTAGTCTTAACTGCACAGGATGGCGACCGGTGTGTCTGTCAAAAATGTCTTTTAGCTCAGATATTGTTTTTTCTGTCGCTTGGGTTTCGGGCATCGAAATGAGAAGCTCTCCTGAATCATTCTCATTCGATTCTATTGTCTTGATTTGATAAACATGCAAAGAAATTCCATCATCTCGCACATTAGCCCGCCCGCGAACGGAAACTATCGCATCATGTTGGAGCATGTCACCGAACTCTTGATAGGTCTTCCCCATAAACAAGAGTTGCACTTCTCCACTGAAATCCTCAAGTGTGGAGAGTCCGTAAAGGTTGCCAGATTTGGCTGTTCGGTGCTGCACGTTGGTCAGCAGACCCGCAACCGAAACTGTTTCACCATCTATAGTTGCTTCGTTGTTATATAACTCTTCGACGGTGCTCGTTGAGTGCTTAGCCAGTGAGGCTTCCAGACCTCTGAGTGGATGATCAGAGACATATAGTCCAATCATTTCTCTTTCAAACGCAAGTTTGTCTTTTTTGTTCCATTCAGGCATTTCCGGCACCAGGTTTGTGTTGTTTCCACCCTCGGCTGCATCGTCAAAAAGACTGTCAAAATCGAAACCTAGGTTTCCGTGTTCAGCATCTTTCTTTTCTTTGATTGCTTGATCAATAGCTTGTTCATGCACTTGCATTAGTGCTCTTCTAGTACTTCCAAGCTCATCAAAAGCACCCGATTTAATGAGAGACTCTACGGTTCTTTTATTAAGCGATTGAGCTGGAATCTTTTTTAAGAAATCATGAAAAGATTCAAAAAGACCTTCCTTTTCACGGGCTTCACGAACTGCGGAAACAACGTTTACACCAACGTTTCTAACTGCCCCGAGCCCAAACCTGATATCTTTACCGACTGCCGTAAAGTTGACGAATGAAAGATTCACATCTGGCGGTAGAACTTTAATCCCCATACGACGACACTCATTGAGATAAATAGCAAGCTTATCTTTTGAATCTCCTACGCTTGTCAGAAGCGCTGCCATATATTCAGATGGGTAGTGTGCTTTTAAATATGCTGTCCAATAACTGATCACTCCGTAAGCGGCAGAGTGTGCTTTGTTAAAAGCATAATCAGAAAATGGTAACAAAATATCCCACAGCGCTTTTACCGCTGCTTTAGAAAAACCACGCTGTTGCATTCCATCAGAGAATCCCTCGAACTGCAGATCAAGCTCTTCTTTTTTCTTTTTGCCCATTGCGCGCCGTAAGATATCTGCTTGTCCAAGAGTGAATCCAGCAACCTTTTGGGCGATTGACATAACCTGTTCCTGATAAATTATCAAGCCGTAGGTTTCACTCAATATTTCTTCAAGTTGCTCTTCAAGCTCAGGATGAATGGGAGTAATTTTTTGTAACCCATTTTTGCGTAATGCGTAATTAGTGTGTGAATCAGCCCCCATTGGGCCAGGCCTATAGAGAGCCAGAACAGCCGAAATATCTTCGAAACTGTCGGGCTTCATCAACTTCAGTAACCCTCGCATTGGCCCGCCATCGAGTTGAAAGACCCCAAGAGTGTCGCCTCTGGCCAGTAACTCATAAGACAAACTATCATCCAGCTCGAGCGTTTCTAGGTCTAGATCTGCACCGGTGTTAAGTTTAATATTTTCAATAGCGTCAGAAACAATCGTCAGATTTCTCAAACCTAAGAAATCCATTTTTATTAGGCCGAGAGCCTCACAGGTTGGGTAGTCAAATTGGGTGACTATCTGTCCGTCCTGATCACGCTTCATGACGGGGATTATGTCTATCAGCGGCTCATTAGACATAATTACTCCGGCGGCGTGCACCCCCCACTGTCTTTTGAGCCCTTCAAGCCCGAGAGCTGTCTCATAAATCCGTTTTGCGTCTTGATCTTGATCTAAGAGGGTGCGAAATTCAGAAGCTTCTTTGTATCTTTGGTGTGAGCTGTCTGTAATTCCTACTAACGGAATATCTTTTGCCATTACAGCCGGAGGCATTGCTTTAGTGAGTTTCTCCCCCATACCAAATGGGTACCCTAGAACACGGCTGGCATCCTTAAGTGCCTGCTTTGATTTAATCGTTCCGTAGGTGACTATCTGAGCTACTCTTTCATCACCATATTTTTCTGTCACATAGCGAATTACTTCGTTTCTGCGCCTATCATCAAAATCAACGTCAAAGTCGGGCATAGAAACCCTGTCTGGGTTCAGAAAACGTTCAAATATCAAACCATGTTGAAGAGGATCAAGGTCGGTAATTCGCAGAGCATATGCTGCCATTGAACCGGCTCCAGACCCCCGACCAGGCCCAACTCTAATATCATTGTCCTTTGCCCAGTTAATGAAATCTGCGACGACTAAAAAATATCCGGAGAAACCCATTTGAGCAATAACATCGGTTTCATAATTCGCTCGATTGCGCACTTCATCAGAAATGCCCTGTGGGTACCTTGCGTGTAAGCCACGTTCCACTTCTTTAACAAACCAGCTCTCCTCAGACTCCCCGTCAGGCACTGGAAACCTAGGCATAAAGTTAGCATTGGTGTTGAACTCCGACTCACACCGCTCTGCTATCAATAGAGTGTTGTCACAAGCTTCTGG
>DATJCC010000053.1:0-44438 GCA_035514995.1 Microbacteriaceae bacterium | reverse complement strand
TTTAACGCGCAGTGCTGTGTGGTCTCCAAAGTTGTCTGCGTAGTCGTTTAGCTGTCTAGGAAGGTAGGTAACCTTGACTGGAGCGGCCTCTTTAGCACTCTGCATAACGTTAACCCTCCATCCCAGAAACAATTTGCTGTTCTATAAGAGTCTCCGAAGCTCCTCCAAGATAAGCAGCTATAACAGCGGGATCTTTTTGAACTTCTTCAGGTACACCCAAAGCAATGCGTTTACCGAAATCTATAACCATTACCCGGTCTGCGAGATCCATTACCAAACGCATATCGTGCTCAACCATGATCATCGAAGTTCCAAGTTCAGTCCGAATGTCTAAAATAAAACGCGCCATATCCTCTGTCTCTTCAGAGTTCATTCCGGCGACAGGTTCGTCAAGAAGTAAAAGCTGCGGATCCATTGCAAGTGCTCGGCCTAGTTCAATTCTTTTCCGAATTCCGTAGGGAAGAATGCCAACCGGCATGTTGCGCACAGCCGCGAGGTCTAGAAACTCTATTAAATCTTCAACCTGTCGTCTAGCTTGAAGCTCTTGACGCCTAGCTCTACCAAACCAGACCATTGCCTCCATCCAGGTGTAGTTTGAAGCTAAACCGCGACCGAGGAGGAGGTTATCTAGCACCGTTAGATTGTCAAATAATTCAACGTTTTGAAAGGTACGAGCGACACCCAGGTGAGCGATTTTATCGGGTGAGACTCCAATTAGATTTTGATTATCGAGCTTGATAGAGCCTTGCTGGGGCTTATAGACACCCGAAATGCAATTAAACGTCGAAGTTTTTCCGGCCCCGTTTGGGCCAATAATCGCAAAAAGTTCACTCGGTTGCACATCAAAAGAAATCGAGTCTAGTATTGTTGCGCCACCAAACTTTAAAGTGATGTCTGAAACGCTAAGGAGTGGATTCATGACAACCAACGCTTCCTTCTTTTATAGTGTTTAACGTCCCTCAAGCTACCGGCATTTGCGCCTGTTCCTAAATAAAACTCTTGGATGTCTTCATCGTCTTGTAGAGCTTTTGCAGGTGCATCCATTACGATTTTTCCATTTTCCATAACATAGCCATGATCAGCGATTGACAGTGCCATGGCTGCGTTTTGTTCAACAAGTAACACTCCTGTGCCCTGCCGATTAATGTCAACGATTAGATCACGAATCTGTTCGACAATCTGGGGTGCAAGTCCGAGACTTGGTTCATCTAGCAACAAATATTTAGGTTCGGCCATCAGCGCTCGTCCAATTGCTAGCATCTGCTGTTCCCCTCCGGAAAGATAACCGGCACTTTCGTGGCGTCTTTTGCCTAAGATAGGAAACATTTCATAGATACGTTCTAGTTTTTGGGGGGTTGCCGCGCTTGCCTTGGTGTAAGCGCCGATTTTCAGATTTTCTTCGATTGTGAACTCGACAAAAATTCGGCGTCCCTCCATTACCTGGCTGACTCCAGCACGAACGACACGTTCTGCACGACGCGTATCAATTGTCACGTCATCTATAGAGATGTGTCCACGGGTTACTTTCCCACGATGCACATCTAATAGGCCGGTCATTGCACGTAAAAGTGAAGTTTTACCTGCTCCGTTCGCACCCAGCAGCGCGACAATGCCGTCTTTTGGAACACGAATACTTGCGCCTTTAATTACGAGCATAACGTCTTCGTAAACAACCTCAATGTTATGCACAGAAAGTGCCATTAAGCATCCGCCTTTCACCACAACACTGTGGTTATTAGCTTTAAAGTTTTATGAACTGAATATCAGGCTAGTCGGTAATTTAGGAAAGAATACACCGTTTGTTGAATTGTTACATAAATGTTTATATAAAATTATGTTTAGTAGTCAGTTTGCAAAGGTTTGATTGTGCTATTAAATAGTTGTATTTAAACAAAGATGCTACGCAACATGCAGATTTAGAAGACACGGTAGAGTTCTAGAAGACACGGTAGAGTAAAAATATGTCGCAGAATAAAACCGCCCCCAAACTCAGCTGGGATAAGGCTAGACCAGCTCCGGTGGTGTTAATTTCCGGGCCAGAAGGTTATCTCGCGGATCAAGCATTTGAGCTGATCAAAAAAAATTTATCCCAGTCTGATCCATCTCTCCTTACACACAGTGTGGCGGCAGATAGCTATAGCGCTGGAGAAATATACACTCTGGCGAGTCCATCACTCTTTGGTGAACCAAGACTTATAAAAATTGATCGAGTCGAGAGGTCTAATGACTCTCTCATTTCAGATGGGAAATCGTATGTGTTATCCCCAGACCCTGACACCACCGTTGTTTTTAGACACAGCAGTGGTGTGAGAGGCAAAGCGCTTCTAGATGCGATCCGTAAAGAATCTCCTGGCGCGATTGAAATTCACTGTCCCGAGGTTAAAGCTAAAGATCGTGGCGCACTGGTGCGTGACGAGGTTAGACGTTCTGGAGCACGGATTGACAACTCTAGCTTGATGCTTTTGCTTGAAGCGTATCAAGATGATCTTGAAGAGCTGATGAGTGTTACTCGACAGTTGATTGCGGTTTCTAATGGTGAAATTAATGATCACCGAGTTGAGCACATAACTGGAGGAAGAGTCGAAGCTGGCGCTTTTCGGGTGGCTGATGCCGCTGTTTCGGGTAACGCGAATGAGGCTCTTGTGTTGATGCGACAAGCTTTGAGCACGGGGACTGCACAAATTCCACTTCTTGCTGCGCTGAATCTTAAAGTTCGCACAATGGCAAAAGTGATGGGAGCTAGAGAGAGCGTAAATGATTTAGCTAAGTCATTTGGAATTGCACCTTGGCAAGCTGAAAGAGCGTTGCGAGACGTACGTGGATGGCGCGAGACTAATCTAGCTAAAGCTATTGACATGGGCGCTGATACAGAGCTGCTTTTAAAAGGCGGATCCAGAAGTCCCGAGTATGCGCTAGAGAAGTTTGTGCTTTTTGTAGCGCGAAGGGGCAATGTTCTTAAATAAGGTCGTGAAATTAGCTTGTTGAAAACACAAAAACGCCCCGAAGAGCGTTTTGTGTTTTTAAGTTGTTAAGCCTGATTTACATTGCATTTACTTTGTGAGCTAACGCAGATTTGCGGTTTGCTGCCTGGTTTTTGTGGAGCACGCCTTTGGAAACAGCTTTGTCGAGCTTGCGGTTGGTTGTCGAAAGGGTTTTGGTCGCAAGATCTTTATCGCCAGATTCGATAGCCTCACGTGTTTTGCGGGCGAGTGTTCTGAGTTCGCTCTTGTAAGTCCGGTTGCGCTCGGTTGCTTTTTGGTTGGTCTTAATGCGCTTGATTTGCGATTTAATGTTAGCCACGTGTTGTTAATCCTTAAAGAAGTTAATTTGTTGGTAAGTACCGGAAAGAGTTAGGTAGAGGGTCTCTTTACGGAGTGTGTGGTTTTCCCACACGCAAGCCAATGAACAACACTATCAGATTGGGCTTATGTTTCGCCAGGCTAATAGCAAAAATATTGTTAAACATGAGATAATGGTTAACAATGTCACCACGCAGCTTAAACCCACAGGTCCCCTCGGAAACATCTCCTGAGAATATTCGCAATTTTTGCATAATTGCACACATTGATCATGGCAAATCTACTTTGGCCGATAGGATGCTTCAAATCACTGGAACGGTCTCAGACCGTGAAATGCGCTCACAATTTCTAGACAGTATGGACATTGAGAGAGAGCGTGGTATAACCATTAAATCTCAGGCTGTCAGAATGCATTGGTCTGAAGACAACAAAGATTATGCATTAAACATGATTGACACTCCTGGTCACGTAGATTTTAGCTACGAGGTTTCCCGTTCTTTAGCGGCCTGTGAGGGAGCTATCCTACTTGTTGATGCTGCTCAGGGAATTGAAGCCCAAACCCTTGCAAACCTCTATCTTGCTATGGAACACGACCTTGAAATCATTCCCGTGTTAAATAAAATAGATTTGCCGGCAGCCGATCCCGAGCGTGTATCTAGAGAAATATGTGATCTTCTTGGAGGAGATCCGGAGGACATATTACGAGTTTCAGGTAAAACCGGCGATGGCGTCGAAAGCCTTCTCGCGAAGGTAGTTGAAAAAGTGCCTGCACCTTCTGGTGATGCAGACGCACCTGCCCGAGCCATGATTTTTGATTCCGTTTATGACGCATATAGGGGAGTCGTGACCTATATTCGAGTTTTTGACGGCAACTTGCGCCCGCGCGAAAAAGTTAAAATGATGTCTACAGGCGTTGATTACGAAGCTCTTGAAATAGGTGTTTCTTCTCCGGGACCAACACCGTCAAAAGGGCTCTCAGTTGGTGAAGTGGGTTACATCATTACCGGGGTAAAAGATGTACGACAGTCAAAAGTTGGCGACACAATAACCTCAAATCGTGCACCGGCTAAAGAGCCTCTGCCTGGGTATACCGATCCCAAGCCAATGGTTTTTTCTGGATTGTATCCGATTGATGGTTCTGACTATTCAGTACTTCGTGAAGCGCTAGACAAACTTAAGCTAAGTGATGCGGCTCTACAATACGAGCCTGAAACTTCTGTCGCATTAGGTTTTGGTTTTCGATGCGGATTTCTGGGGCTGCTCCACCTTGAGATCATTTCAGAAAGATTGCGCAGAGAATTTGATCTTGATTTAATCGCAACCGCCCCAAGTGTCGTTTACAATGTTACGTCGGAGGATGGCACCGAAACTGTAGTTACTAATCCGAGTGAGTATCCAGATGGAAAAATAAGTTCTGTCAAGGAACCAATGGTTCGAGTGGCAATTTTGGCTCCAAAAGATTACGTCGGAGCAATCATGGAGCTCTGCCAGAGTCGGCGAGGCAATTTGATGGGCATGGAATATCTCGGTGACAGGGTCGAACTGCGCTATGGAATGCCTCTTGGGGAAATTGTTTTTGACTTTTTTGACCATTTAAAAAGCCGCACTCAAGGGTACGCGAGCCTCGACTACGAACCTATGGGTGAGCAAGAAGGGGAACTGGTTAAGGTCGACATCCTCTTGCAGGGCGAAAAGGTAGATGCTTTCAGCGCTATCGTCCACAAAGATAGCGCATACAGCTACGGCACTCTAATGGCAGAAAGACTACGCAAGTTGATTCCTAGACAGCAGTTCGAGGTGCCAATTCAGGCTGCAGTTGGTTCACGCATAATAGCTAGAGAAACAATCAGAGCTATACGTAAAGATGTGCTCGCAAAATGCTACGGCGGTGATATCAGTAGGAAGCGTAAATTGCTTGAAAAGCAAAAAGAAGGCAAGAAGAGAATGAAGATGGTGGGGCGAGTAGAAGTACCACAAGAAGCATTTATTGCAGCTCTTTCTGGTGATGTCGAGGGTAGTGAAAAAGGGAAATAGTGGGGGAACTATAATGCCTGAAGAACAAGCTCGTAGGAGCACACACGTTGATTTGGAAGCAAGTTACGCTGCAATTGGTGCATCACAAGCAGTGGATTTGATGAAGTTTCCACCGACTGATTCCACCCCATTTGAATTTGAACATCGGCTGGGTAGCGGAAATAAACGGTTTATGCTTTCGTCTGCACTTTTGATGACTTGGGGCGCTCAGACTGGCACTGGAATGAAAGTTGACGTTGTTGATATTGAGCAGACTGAACACTACAGAGGAGCTGACCTCTCTGACACTGAGCAACCAGTCTTCAATTCTGGTAAAGAAGAAAGCTTCGCACCCGATGGCACACCATACCTTCGTGTTGGCGCAGTAGTGAAGCTCGCAGAAGAATCAGGATTTGAGCGGGAGATGCGGGTGCTAACGGTTGTAGATGAGGAAAATTTAGTTGGTTTCGTCATGGGGTCAACTGTTTTACAAGAAGTCACTGGAGAAGAATTTTTTAGGGTCGAACATCGAGCAGATGATACAGTTTGGGGAGTCGTGCGGGGCTTCTACCATGCGGGCGATTCGGGCATTTTTGGTCTCCGCTCAAAAAAGAGACTAAAACAAATGGTTTCCCACATCGAAAAACAGATTGAAGCTCTTGCACCGGCGGTTGCTGCATCTACGATTATTAATAATCATGAAGATCTATGAGTTCATTGTCTGAACAAACACCAACAGACGGTTCTCTCCCAGAGCAAGTATTGATTGGTGCGGCCGAGCGTCAATTTGGCGTCTATGTGCATGTTCCTTATTGCCGTGTAAGGTGCGGCTATTGTGATTTCAACACTTACACTGCGACTGAGCTAAAAGGTACTACACAAAAACAGTATGCCGAAGAGGCGATGCAAGAAATGAGTTTTGCATCAAACCTGATGATGCGCACGGGGCTACCAGAGAGAGCTGCTGAAACCATATTTTTTGGTGGAGGAACACCGACACTTCTTCCTCACGGCGATTTGAGTAAGATGCTTCAGCATATTAAAGATGTGTGGGGTTTAGCTAAAACCGCAGAAATTAATGTTGAAGCAAACCCAGATTCTGTAGACGAAAAATATATCGCTGCTCTTGCTGAAGCTGGTTTTACCAGGGTCAGCATTGGAATGCAGTCTGCTCAGACTCATGTTTTAAAGACACTTGATAGAACTCACAATCCAGAGAGCGTTGGTTCGGTTGTTTCGTGGGTTCAGTCTCACGGTATGCAAGCAAGCGTAGATTTAATTTATGGCACACCAGGTGAAACTTTAGAAGATTGGCGAAAATCGCTTGATGTTGCGCTGTCATATGAGCCTGACCACATTAGCTCTTACGCGCTAATAGTTGAAGAGGGCACAAAGCTGGCACGCGATATAAAACGAGGAATAATTCCCGCTCCTGATGATGATCTGCAAGCATCGATGTATGAGCTCGCAGATGAGTTGCTAACTAAAGCGGGTTTTAAATGGTATGAATTATCAAATTGGGCCGCAGATATTGAGAGTGTTTCTCGTCACAATATTGCATACTGGCAAAACACTGATTGGTGGGGCATCGGGCCTGGAGCGCACTCTCATATAGGGGGCGTGCGGTGGTGGAATGTAAAACATCCGGCTGCTTATGCTGAACGGATCGAAAGAGGCGTTTCGCCATCCCTTGAGCGTGAGGTGTTGACTACCGAGTCGAGAATTTTAGAAGATGTTTTACTTAAGACGCGGCTTGCAGAAGGTATGCTGATTGCAGATATTCCTTGGGATTCGACACAAGCTTTAGCCGAGTTAATATCGGATGAGCTTATTGATGGGCGAAGTGCAATCTGGGGCAGGATCGTTTTAACGCTCAAAGGGCGACTCCTTGCGGATGCAGTTGTGCGAAAGCTCACTGATGTCTTATAGGTAACTTTAATTAAAGTCAGGTAAAATTAGCGCTCAACTAGTATGAGTGCTAACAAGAAAAGGAGTGAGCATTGATTTCCGAGCGTAGCCTGGCAGTGCTCCATGCCATCGTAAGCGATTTTGTTAGTGACGGTGAACCGGTTGGTTCTAAGTCAATTGTTGAAAAACATGCTCTCGGCGTTTCAGCGGCTACCGTTCGAAATGATATGGCATTTTTAGAAGAAGAGCAGTTAATCGTAGCTCCGCACACATCTAGCGGCCGAGTGCCGACTGATAAGGGCTATCGTTTGTATGTCGACACTCTTGCAAAAATTCGCCCTCTAAACACTGCACAAAGAAACGCAATCGAAAGATTTCTTGGCGAATCACAAAACTTGGATGACATGATGAGCCGCACAGCCAGGCTGTTAGCAAACCTCACAAACCAAGTGGCTGTCATTCAATATCCAGTTGCCAGAGCCGTGCTTGTGCGACATGTCGAATTGATTCGAATAGCTTCTGACGCTGTTTTATGCGTGCTAATAACAAATAATGCAAAAGTCGATCAGCAGGTTGCAAGACTTGGTTTCAGCGGTTTAGATGACAAATCACTCCTGGACATAAAAGAACGCGTAAACTCCAAAATTGTAGGTTTAGAAACAGCCAAAGCAAAACAGCAGATCGAAGGCATGATTTTAAATGCTGATGAGTGGTGCGAAGAAACGAACTTGGTTTCAGCTAAACACGTTTTAGCGGTTTTAATGGGGCAGATCGCAGATAGTATAAACGATAAAATAACTATTTCTGGTACAGCGAATTTGAGCCGTGTACTTGAACCGCACTCGAGTCTCCCCTCTATGTTGCAAGCCGTAGAAGAACAGGTTACACTCTTGCGGTTGATACAAGAACTTGTCACAGACCAGCATGGTGTTGGAGTCTCAATTGGGCGTGAAAATATTGAATACGGACTCGAAGAAGCTTCTTTTCTTGCTTCGCAATATGAAGCCGGGAGCGATGTTGCAGCGCGTCTAGGTGTTTTCGGTCCGACACGCATGGACTATGAAAAGAATATAGCGGCAATGCGCGCAGTTTCAAGATATGTTGGTAAATTTCTCGGTGAAGTTCCACTTTCATAACCGAGTAGAAATTAGATAGTTACAGAGGAGAGCTTCGAGTTTTGGCAGATCATTATGAAATTCTTGGTGTCACTAAAGACGCCACACAAGAAGAAATCAAAAAGGCCTACAGGCGTTTAGCTAGAGAGTTGCATCCAGATGTTAACCCTAGCGAGACTGCTTCAGAACGGTTTAAAGACGTTACACATGCATACGATGTTTTGAGCGACCCAAATGAGCGCCAACGCTATGACATGGGTGGAACAAATGGGGCCGGTTTTGGTGGTTTTGGTGACATTTTTGAAACCTTCTTTGGAGGTGGATTCGGGGGTGGTGGAGGGCCTCGATCCAGATCTGAAAGAGGTGAAGACGCCCTAATCCGAATAGATGTCGAGCTTGAAGAAGTTATTTTCGGAAAAGAACGAGAAATCTCTATTAATACGGCCGTCGTGTGCCAAACATGTGATGGATCGTGTGTTCAACCAGGTACAACACCAGTAACCTGTGATGTCTGTCAGGGTCGGGGATCAGTTGAACGGCAGGTGCGCTCCCTGTTTGGCAACATGGTGACAAGCCACACCTGCGGCAGTTGTCGTGGTTATGGAACCATAATTCCAAACCCTTGTTTGACATGTGGGGGCAAGGGACGCACAAGAGAACGTAAAACTCTCACAATTGACATTCCTGCTGGTGTCGAAGAAGGCACACGTATGCAGATACGTGGCGGAGGGGAAGTTGGTCCGGGTGGTGGCCAAACCGGAGACCTTTTTATAGAGTTCCGAATTGCTAACCATGAAATATTCACCCGCCAAAATGATGACCTTTTATGCACATTGAATGTTGATATCACTGATGGAGTTTTAGGAACGACGACAACGATTGACGCTCTAGACGGTGAAGTTGAATTGAACATCGAACCGGGTGTGCAATCTGGCGACACACTCACGATCAAAGGTCGTGGGTTACAAAGATTTAATAGTTCATCAAGAGGTGACTTGAGAGTTATCGTCCAAGTGCAGACGCCAACTAAACTCAGCAACAAAGAGAAAGAACTAATAAAACAGTTTCAGGTTCTGCGGGGTCGCAAAGAGCCTCATTTCAGTGAAGCAAACCAAAGTTTTTTTGAAAAAATGAAGGGCCGCTTCTTCAGGTAACGTAATGGCCCATCAATATTTTAATGAGGGTGTAGCCGGCGAAACATTTGTTACTGGAGCATGTATTTCTTTGACGGGTGATGAAGCTGTGCACGCGGTAAAAGTAAGTCGGCTCCGGGTGGGCGAAGAGATTCGGGTTTCTAATGGTAAAGGGTTTTGGGGTTTTGGAGAAGTTAAAACAGCCAGCCAAGATCTGGTTGAAATCCGTTTACAAAAGACTGGTTTCGATGCACCCAATCACCCCAAACTTGTTTTGATCCAAGCATTAGCAAAAAGCGGCAGAGATGAGAGGGCTGTCGAACAGACAACAGAGTTTGGGATAGATGAAATAATTGCGTGGGAGGCAGACCGTTCTATTGTCCGTTGGAGCACAGAAAAGCGATCAAAGAACATACTGAAATGGCGACGCATCGCCCGTGAAGCTGCAAAACAGAGCCTGCGTTCATACATTCCAGTTTGCAACTCAATGCTTAAGTCAACCGATCTAGTTGAATTGTGCAAGAATGAAACGAATCTTGTTCTTGTGTTGGACCCATCGGCTGACGAAAAATTGTCTGCCGTGTTGAAACGTAACTTAGATCGAAAAAGTTCTTCTCTCGAAAATATTTTCTTTATTGTTGGTCCTGAGGGTGGTATCTCAAATAAAGAAATTTCAATGTTAGTTGAATCTGGAGCTGAAATGGTTTTGGTTGGCAACCAAGTTTTGCGTACCTCTAGCGCTGGGGCAGCAAGTTTAGCGATTACTCAAACCGTTCTTAACAAATGGTAATGCTGAACTTCAACATAGCCAGGTTAGAATTGAAGATATGAGTGAACAAACTGTTTTTGGAAAAATGTTAACCGGAGAAATCCCAGTCGATCCTGTTTTAGAAAATGATCATGTTTTAGCGTTTCACGACATAGCACCTCAAGCCCCGGTGCACATTCTCATTATTCCAAAAACCACTGCGTATAAAGATGTGACTGAACTCGCATCTGGTGATCCAGAGCTATTAGCAAAGATTGTTGCTGCGGCAAAAGAAATCGCAAATGAATTTGGAAACGGTGAGTTCCGTTTGGTTTTTAATAATGGTGCTAGTGCTGGACAAACAGTCTTTCACGTGCATGCTCATGTTTTAATTGGAGACTTAACAGAGTCAAATACTTCAACAACAGAAAAGTAGTCAACTTTAATGAATGAAAACGACCAAGAAACGGCACACATCAATATAAATTTGACGGGTGACCGACTTAGTAATTTTTTTGGTCCGAATGATGATCTTTTGTTAACTTTTGGAAAGATGCATCCAAACGTTCAAGTTTTTGCAAGAAGTAATGAACTCACGCTAAAAGGATCTGCTGAACGTGTTGAAAAAGCGAGAAACCATTTAAATAAAATTTTAGAAATTTTTAAGAAACAAACTTCTATAGATGAGACTGATTTAAAATCTGCAATGAGTCAGCTTATTGAAGGTGTAGATGATGGTACAAATCCCAAATTTTCTGAGGAGATACTAGCTGTACGTGGTAGGGCTATAAGACCTCAAACAGCAGGACAGCGTGCATACACTAAAGCGATAGATCAAAATACAATAACCTTTGGGATTGGCCCTGCTGGTACCGGAAAAACTTACTTAGCAGTCGCTAAAGCAGTAGCCGCTTTGCAAACACGCAAGGTAGCTAAAATAATTCTGACAAGACCTGCTGTTGAAGCTGGTGAACGGTTGGGATATCTTCCAGGGACTCTTTCAGAAAAAATTGATCCTTACCTTAGACCTCTATTTGACGCTGCTGCATCGATGCTCGATAGCGATACTGTAGCCCAGTTGCTTAGCTCAGGTGCTATAGAAGTTGCTCCGCTGGCGTATATGCGCGGTAGAACACTAAATGAGTCATTTGTGATTTTAGATGAAGCTCAAAACACGACTCCCGACCAGATGAAAATGTTCCTAACTCGTTTGGGATACGGTTCAAGAATGGTAGTCACTGGAGACTTAACTCAAGCTGATCTGCCTCGAGGCATTAGCGGATTGCGAACTGTGACCAAAATTCTTTCAAACTTAGATGATATTTCATTCCAATTTTTATCTAGTGACGATATTGTGAGGCACTCACTGGTGAGCCAAATAGTGGATGCCTACGAAAAGTTCGATAAAAATAAGTTGGATGACTAAATGGCTGTACTGGTTGCTAGGAGGCAGGTATGAGCGTTGAAGTGCACAATGAGACTGAATCCGAAATCATGTGTGAAATCTTTGCTCAATTAACAGAGCACGTATTAAATTCATTACACGTTCACCCAGACACAGAAGTCAGCATAATTTTTGTCGATGAAGAAAGTATGCAAAAACTCAATGAGCAGTGGATGGGTGAACAGGGCACCACTGATGTGCTGAGTTTTCCGATGGATGAGTTAAGACCGGGCCGGCCCGAAGCCCAAACCCCAGCTGGGCTCTTGGGCGATATTGTTATCTGTCCTAAGGTAGCTCAGTTGCAGGCGATTGCCGCGGGGCACAGTTCAGAAACCGAAATGTTTGTGTTGCTTATTCATGGCCTTTTACACTTATTAGGCTTTGACCATGCCACCCCGGTCGAAGAAGCAGAGATGTTTCAGCTGCAGAGTGAACTATTAAAAACTTTTCTGCAAAACAAGGTTTAAGCGTGAATTTTTCCATTTTTTTGTTGCTATCTAGCGGGGCAGTACTTCTTAGTCTGTTTGCTGCCTTTTTATCAGCAACAGAAGCAGCTTATGAAATCTCATCAAGATCTGAGCTAGAGCAACAGATCGAGAGAAACACAAAGCCAGGACTAAGATTACAGAAAATCACTAAAGATTTAGATGCGCATCTGACCGCTGTTTCTTTTTCAAGGGTTTTTTTAGAACGCTTAGCCGTAATATTACTTGCAGTAGCTTTAATGCAATTTTTTGAAACCAGTTGGGGTGTAATTTTAAGCGCGGCCATTTTAATAGGTATTCTTAGTTTTTTGCTAGTTTCCATGGGCCCAAAATCTTACGGCCAAATACATTCAGTGTTTATTATTAGGGTTTCGAGCTCACTAGTCAGAGCGTTGCGAATTGTCCTGGGACCGGTTGCGATTACATCTAACCGTCTTACAAGAAGATCAACTAGAAACGTGTTCAACCTTGATGAACGTATAAAAAGTGAGCAACTGCTGTCTATTGTGGATCGAGCTGCCGAACAGGATCTGCTCGAAGAAGAAGAACAAGACATAATCCACTCTGTAGTTGAGTTTGGTGACACGCTCGTACGGGAAGTGATGGTTCCACGCACCGATATGGTTACAGTGTCTTCTACTGCTTCAATTAGAGAGGTTTTTGAAGAGCTACTGAGATCCAGGTATTCTCGAGTTCCTGTTCGTGCTGGTGACTCAGATGACATTGTTGGAGTTGCTTATCTAAGGGATTTGGCCGGATATATTTATAGAAAAAGTGAAGAATCATCAGGTCAAACAGTTACCCGCATTATGAAAGCACCGCAGTTTGTGCCTGACCTGCAGCGTGCAGATGATCTTCTGCGACAAATGCAACATCAGGCGAACCACCTTGCGTTGGTTGTTGATGAGCATGGAGGGATAGCTGGTTTAGTGACAATGGAAGACCTGATAGAAGAGCTTGTTGGTGACATTAGCGACGAGCATGATCGTGAAAATCCAGATTTCACGAAGATATCTGAAAACACCTACATTGTTGATGCAAGACTAGACATTGAGGAGCTCGGTGAACTTTTTGACATAGAACTTGATGATGAAGAAGCACAAACAGTTTCTGGTCTTGTGGCCAAAGAGCTAGGTAGGCTTCCAGAATACGACGATAGCGTCATTATTTCTGGTATAAAACTGACAGTAGCAGGATATGAAAAAAAACGTCAAAAGGTTAACACCTATACTGCAACTATGGTCACTGATGTAAAAGAATTCGGGATAGATACGGGTCTTCCGCCAAAAATATTAGGAGAAAACACTAATGACTGAAATAGCTAGTCAGGATGATTTTCGTTCTGGCTTTGTGTCCTTTGTCGGAAGGCCTAACGTCGGAAAATCATCGTTAACGAATGCGCTTGCGGAGCAAAAAATTGCCATTACCAGTTCAAAACCTCAAACTACTAGAAAAGCAATCAGGGTCATTGTCAACACCGATTCCAGCCAAATAATTCTAGTTGATACACCAGGGGTTCACCGTCCACGCACTCTATTGGGTGAGAGACTCAACACACTCGTTGAAGACACGCTAGGGGGCGTTGACATTATTGGTTTTTGCGTGCCCGCTAATGAAGATATCGGGCCCGGTGATCGATTCATAAATGAACAACTAGATGATTACCCTAACACAAAGAAAATAGCTATTGTAACTAAAATAGACACGGTTGGAAGAGATCGCGTAGTCGATCAACTTGCGATGGTTGATCAGTTGCGCGACTGGGATGCAGTTATTCCGGTCGCAGAAGACGACAGGAAACAGTTGGCCGAGCTCAAGAACCTACTTAGTAGCTTGCTTCCCGTTTCGCAGGCTCTTTATCCTGCTGAAGTAATAACTGAAGAAAGCCCCCAGTCAAGGTATGCAGAATTGATCCGAGAGGCTGCTCTAGAAGATGTGCACGATGAGCTTCCGCACTCACTAGCTGTAACAATAGAAGAGGTAATAGAAGGCAATGACGGGGAGTTAAGCATCTACGCAAATATTATCGTTGAGCGGGATAGCCAAAAAGGAATCATAATTGGGCACAAAGGTTCTCAAATAAAAAAAATACGCAAAAAATCTCGAGCTGAAATTGAAAAAATAATCGGTCGTCCGGTGACGTTATCTTTGCGAGTAACAGTTTTAAAGGAATGGCAAAGGGATCCTAAATTTCTAAGAAGGCTGGGTTTTTAGTTTTTTTCAAGGGTTTTTCGTGTATAGTAAGAACATGATTTTGCGTCAGCTTCTTCTTAGTTGCCGCGACGAGTCCTAAACTTTCAGGCCTTCCTCGTCGCGGTGTTCGTGTTTTGGCTTTACCAACACAGAAACTTAAATTAGGAAGAAAAATGAAAAACAATCAGCAAGCCTCATCTATGCCGGTGCATCGTTACCGTCCCTACCACGAAGTGATCAAGGTTGATTTACCGGATAGGACTTGGCCTGATAAGAAAATAACAACTGCGCCGAGGTGGTGCGCAGTTGATTTGCGCGATGGTAATCAAGCACTGATAGACCCGATGAGCCCTGAGCGCAAAAGAGTGATGTTTGACCTACTTGTAAGCATGGGGTACAAAGAAATTGAGGTCGGCTTTCCCAGTGCAAGTCAAACTGACTTTGACTTCGTGAGACAGCTTATTGAAGAAGAAGCAATTCCCAGTGATGTAACAATTCAGGTGCTTACTCAGGCTCGGGAACACCTAATAGAACGGACCTATGAATCTCTCATAGGCGCTAAACAGGCAATAGTTCATCTGTATAATTCAACCAGTATCCTCCAGAGAGATGTTGTTTTTCGGGAAGATAAAGAGGGCATCAAAAAGCTGGCGGTTGAAGGTGCCAAGATGTGCGTTGCTCGTGAATCTATTTGTGCCGGTACTGATATTTATTATGAGTATTCACCGGAGTCTTATACGGGTACAGAGCTGGATTATGCACTTGAGGTCTGCAATGAAGTTCTAGACATATTTAAACCAACTCCCGAACGCAAAGTAATAATAAATCTGCCGTCCACCGTAGAAATGGCTACGCCAAATATATACGCTGACTCGATTGAGTGGATGAGTAGGAATTTAAACTATCGCGAAAATGTGATTCTTTCGCTACACCCACATAATGACAGAGGCACTGCAATAGCAGCGGCCGAGTTGGGGTACATGGCTGGTGCAGATCGTATTGAGGGATGCCTCTTCGGTAATGGTGAACGTACTGGAAACGTCGACCTTATCGCGCTCGGCATAAACATGTTTACTCAGGGTATAGATCCACAAATCGATTTTTCAAATCTAGATCAGATTCGCAGAACAGTTGAGTATTGCAATCAAATTAATGTTCATGAGCGTAGCCCCTGGGCGGGGGATCTTGTTTATACTGCATTCTCTGGCTCACACCAGGACGCGATCAAAAAAGGTTTTGAACGCATGCAAGAAGATGCTTTAGCAGCAGGTAAACACGTTGACGATATTGAATGGGCTGTTCCTTACCTCCCGGTCGACCCTAAAGACTTAGGAAGAAACTACGAAGCGGTTATACGCGTAAATTCACAGTCGGGTAAAGGCGGTGTGTCGTATCTTTTGAAGACAGACCACTCGCTTGATTTACCTAGAAGACTACAGATTGAATTCAGCAGCGTTGTGCAGGGTGTAACTGACAGCGAAGGAGGAGAAGTCTCAAGCGAAGCTATTTGGCGTATCTTTGAAGACGAGTATCTGCCAGCAACGAGTGAAGGCGCTGACCGCTGGGGTCGTTATGAATTACTGCGCACATCAACAGTCAGCTCCGGAGAGGGGTCGGCAGAGATAACTGCAGAATATCGTGATCATGACGAGATTAAAGAGATTAAAGCATCTGGAAACGGTCCGGTTGACGCTTTCTTGACTGCAATGAACACATATGCCGGTCACGAAATAACTCTCTATGATTATGCAGAACATGCCATGAGCTCGGGAGGAGACGCTGTGGCTGCCGCCTATGTGCATCTCGAGGTTGATGGATTACAGCTTTGGGGGGTTGGTATTGACCCAGACACGAGCAGAGCTTCATTAAAGGCAATTATTAGCGCTATAAATAGAGCTGTGCGAGAGCAAGAGCGATCATCTGTCTCAGCATGAGGTTCGAAAATATATTCGAACTTATCGGTGAGCCACATCATTTAATTACTCATATGGCTTTATCCTAATGCTGTGATTACTTCTATAACGGGTAGCGTGATTGCGCTTGGAGCTGGCTATGCAACCTTTGAAATCGGAGGGTTCGGTGTGCGGGTTGAGGTGCCAAGTGGATCCCGTGCGCCCGCCTTGCATGTTGGCGCGATTGCGACTTTGAACACTGCTTTTATTGTCCGCGAAGATTCGCTAACCCTATACGGTTTTCAGACACCTGATGAGCTTGAAGTGTTTCATCTACTGCTTACGGTTACGGGCGTTGGACCAAGATCTGCAATGGGCGTTCTTTCAACACTAGCGCCCCAGGAGATAGCTTTTGCGGCAACGCAGGAAGATGAAAAAGTTTTTAGAACGGTTTCAGGGATAGGACCTAAAACAGCAAAACTTATTATTATCTCTCTCAACGGGAAACTTGAGCACTTAGCGCGACGAAGCGATGTAGAAAACGCGACTGTTTCTCAGAATACAAACATCGAACAAGTGGTTGCAGGTCTTGTGGGTCTGGGATGGTCAGAACAAAGCTCGCGGCAAGCAGTCTTGCAAGCCCAAGACTCCGCTTTAACTGAAAATCAAAGTGTTGATGCACAGAGTCTCATGCGCAACGCACTTTTGATGTTGCAATCACCAAAGGTATCAGGCAGATAAATAGGATATGCAATGATGAATGAAGAATTATCTGCAAACTTACACCAAGACGAAATAGTAGTCGAGGGGGCGCTGCGCCCAACCTCACTGAACGAATTTGTTGGTCAACAAAAAGTGCGTGGACAACTAAAATTGTTACTTGATGCCGCTAAAATTCAATCTCGAACGCCGGAGCATTTGCTTCTGGCTGGCCCTCCAGGCCTTGGTAAGACTACTCTTTCTATGATCGTTGCCAATGAGATGAAAGCGCAGCTGCAACAGACGTCAGGTCCAGCAATCCAGCATGCTGGTGACTTAGCTGCCATTTTGTCTTCGCTACTACCAGGCGAAGTTCTTTTTATTGACGAGATTCATCGGATGGCCCGCAGCGCTGAAGAAATGCTATATCTAGCTATGGAAGATTACAGAATAGATATTGTCGTAGGTAAGGGCGCAGGAGCTTCTTCTATCTCTCTAGACATAGCCCCCTTTACTTTGATAGGTGCGACAACACGCGCTGGAATGCTGCCAAACCCACTGCGAGATCGTTTCGGTTTCACAGCACATTTTGAATTTTATGATAAGAATGAGCTCGTTAGAGTCATAGAACGCACTGCATCGATGCTGGATTTTCCAATTAGCGATAAAGCAATTCAAGAAATAGCCAGTCGTTCAAGGGGTACTCCGAGAATAGCAAACAGACTGCTACGCAGGGTAAGAGACTATTCCATAGTGCATAATCAACGGGATGACTTCGTTGCGGCGCAAGCTGCGCTCAATCTGTATGACATTGATGAGGCCGGTTTAGACCGGTTAGATCGTGAAGTTTTGCACGCTCTTATTACACGCTTCGCTGGCGGACCTGTGGGAGTCGATTCCCTCGCTGTTTCAATAGGCGAAGAACCAGAAACCATAGAATCAGTAGTGGAGCCATTTTTAGTTCGCTCAGGTTTCGTATTGCGCACACCAAGGGGGAGGGTCGCTTCAGACAAAGCTTGGACGTACACGGGTGTCTCTAAACCAAAAACCGTGTAGGCTGTAATAGTTTGAGCGTATTTTATGCGAATCTTTAACAGAATCGGAAGGAACTCCTGTGGATCCAATTTCATTAGTCATGTTAGCCATGATCGGTCTGCTCATTATTTTTATGGTCAGAAATGGTCGCAAGCGACGTGAAATGATGGCTAAGCTGCAAGACGGTATTAAACCGGGTGCAGAAGTTATGATGCAGTCTGGTATTTATGGAACGGTGGAGTCGGTTGATGAAGAAGACGCGAACCGTGTTCTTCTGCGCAGTGGAGACTCCACACTGCTTGTGCACCGTAGCGCTATCGGTAACATCGTTGCACCCATAGAGGTTGAAGAGGTTGAAGATAGAAACGATCTCGCACCTGACGACGATCCAAATTTTACAGTATCTTCAGGCGATAACTTTGATGGCACATCAGAGCAAACTGATGTAGCCGGAGATGAAGATACAAAAAACAATAAAGAATCTTAAACAGCTTTTGTTTTAGCAACTCTTAACGGACTTATAGAAAGCACTAAAACGTGGCAGCAACACCATCGGTTCGAAAAGCAAGAAAGTCTCTTCTAGCGCTTGTAATAATAATTGCCGCAATAGCCGGGCTAATAGGTATTGGGGTGGCGCGAGGCGAGACTGGGTGGACTCCAAAACTGGCTCTGGATCTCCAGGGTGGAACTCAGATCCTATTGGCTCCAAAGCAAGCTGATGGGACGCAGGTAACTGGAGAACAGCTTGATCAGGCTGTTTCGATTATTAGACAGCGTGTTGATGCTTCTGGAGTGGCAGAAGCCGAGATTACAACACAAGGTAATCAAAATATAGTTGTCTCAATCCCTGGTAAGGCAGATGAAGCCACACTTGCGCGAATAGAAGCCTCAGCAAAGATGGACATGCGAGCAGTTTTACTGATTGGGCCAGCAGAAATGCTGCCAATAGAAGATGCTGAAGAAGCTGAGAGTCTTGATGGAGTTGAAGAAGTTGAGAGTCTAGATGGAGTCGCGGATGCTGAAACCAGTGAAAACAGCGATGATCCGCAAGACACTCAGACGGATGTTGAGGCTGAAGACGAAACAGACTCTCCGGTAGATTTAGGTCCTATTCATCCTGAACCACTTCCTACGAGTCCAAGTGATCCTGCATGGCTTACTCCGGCACTTTTAAACGAGTTTCAAAACTTTAGCTGTAACGCTGATCTTTCTTTGTTAAATGTAGATGCACCTCTTGATAAGCCGCTTATTACTTGTGACGTTTCTAAGACACTGAAATATATACTCTCTCCAGTCGAAGAAGACGCACAAGGAAATATTTTAAGCGGCGAATCAATTGCTGATGCAGAAGCTGTTCAAGAGACTACAGAAAGTGGCGCCACTACAAACCAGTGGGCAGTTCAGCTGAAATTAAATGATAATGGTACGAAACTTTTTGGTCAGATGAGTACGCGACTATTTGGCGCATCAGCTCCCATGGACCAGTTTGCGTTTGTTCTTGACGGTAGCGTTTTAATAGCGCCCACAATGCAAGCTCAAATTTTTAATGGTAGACCTTCTATCACAGGTGGTTACACGCAAGAAACTTCTATGCTTCTTGCCGATCAGCTAAAGTTTGGCGCGTTGCCAATTGGTTTCACTGTACAGAGCCAAGATGATATTTCTGCAACGCTAGGCACTAATCAGCTGCAGGCAGGTTTACTGGCTGGCTTGATAGGTTTTCTGCTGGTAATGATCTATTCACTCTTTCAATATAGAGTGCTAGGATCCGTTACCATCGCTTCGCTGGTAATTGCTGGAATAGTGACGTATCTTTTGTTAGTTTTAATGTCCTGGCGACAAGGTTACCGGCTTTCCCTTGCGGGCGTTGCCGGTGTGATGGTCGCGGTAGGGTTTACAGCTGACTCATTTATCGTCTACTTTGAGAGAATCAGAGATGAACTGCGTGATGGAAGATACCTTTCTGAAGCCGTAGACGCAGGCTGGAAACGTGCAATTAGAACGATTCTTGCCTCAGACGGTATCAACCTGCTAGCAGCAATAATCCTGTTTGTGCTAGCAGTCGGAAACGTGCAAGGATTCGCTTTCACGCTCGGTCTAACAACAATAGTAGATGTGCTTATTGTAACGTTATTCACCCACCCTCTTCTCGTGTTGCTATCACAAACTAAGTTCTACCGTTCAGGTCATCGACTTTCAGGGCTTGACCCGCAACAATTAGGTGCTGTCTACCGGGGAAGAGCACAATTTAAGGTTCCTGAAGTTGTTACAGGCACGCCTTCTGGGAAAAAAGTGAGTAAGAGTCGTAAAGAAGCAGTTCGTCGCCAAACCATCGCAGAACGCAAAGCTTTGGAAGCGGCAGGACAGACAGATACGAAATCTGGGGAGACAAAGTAATGGTTGGGGCATTCGCTAAACTTGGCAACGATCTCTATACGGGTACTCGTTCCGTAGATTTTATCCGCAAAAGAAAAATCTGGTATGTTATATCAGCTCTAGCTATTTTGCTTGCAATTGTGGGACCGATGCTGCGAGGCGGTTTTACATTTGGTATTGAATTTACTGGAGGAAGCCAGTTTCAGGTCCACCTGGCGCAGGGTGAAGCACTTGACACAAAACCTGCAGTTGATGTTGTCGATGAAGTTTTGCCTGGTTCGGTTCCGCGAATTACGACACTTGGTCAATCAAACATTCGCATTCAAACTGAACAACTTGTTGAAACTCAAGCCCGAGAAATCGCTTCAGAGCTTGCTATAGCGTACGGGGTAGACGAAAGTTCTGTCACCTCGTCATACGTTGGTGCCACGTGGGGGCAAGACATTACGCGCTCTGCAATCAAAGCGCTAATAGTGTTTTTATTATTCGCGGGCGTTGTGATGGCACTATATTTTAGAACCTGGAAAATGTCACTCGCGGCTCTTGTTGCACTGCTACATGACTTGGTCATTACTGCTGGTATCTACGGAATAGCGGGATTCGAAGTTACACCTGCAGCCATGATCGGATTCTTAACCATACTCGGATATTCACTTTATGACACGGTAGTTGTTTTTGACAAAATCAGAGAGAACACTAAAAAAGGTGAGTTTAATCAAAAACGTACTTTTGGTGAATCCGTAAACCTAGCAGTAAACCAAACACTGGTGCGTTCAATAAACACATCTGTTGTGGCAATGTTGCCGGTCGGATCAATACTCTTTATTGGTGCGTTTATGTTGGGCGCAGGTACTCTACGAGACATAGCATTAGCACTGTTTATCGGGATAATTATTGGTGCTTATTCTACGATCTTCATCGCGGCACCTGTTTATGCACAACTTAGAGAGAATGAAAAAGACATTGTTTCTCACGATAAAAAAGTTCTGAAGACGCGTGAGCTAGAATAAACACCTGAGGCATAATGATCTTCAAATGGCACGAAAGATCAGTCATGAGGTTTACAAATGGTTGAAATTACCGAAGGGGCAGAGCAACCCTCACTGTGGCGATTCATGCCAAAATTGTTTTCTCGATCAAATCTGCCTGACGCAGTCGAGCAGGTCAAAAAAAGTGTAAAAGCAAATCATCCCCGTGGCGATCTCACAATCATTGATAGAGCATATGAGGTTGCTGAAAGATCACATCGAGGACAAAAGAGAAAAAGTGGTGAGCCTTACGTCACTCACCCCGTCGCGGTTGCTCAGATCTTGGCTGATTTAGGGATCGCACCAGTTGGTGTAGCTGCCGCTCTTCTTCATGACACAGTAGAAGACACCGACTACTCACTTGAGCAGGTTACTGCCGATTTTGGTGAAGAAATCGCCATGCTTGTTGATGGAGTGACAAAACTAGACAAAGTTAAATATGGAGATTCAACACAGGCAGAAACCGTACGCAAAATGATCATAGCTATGTCGAAAGACATTAGAGTTCTCGTAATTAAACTCGGTGATCGACTTCACAATGCGCGCACGTGGGGTTTTGTGCAACCTGAATCAGCAAAAAAGAAAGCCGCAGAGACTCTAGAAATTTATGCTCCTCTGGCACACCGTTTGGGAATTCAGTCAATAAAGACTGAGTTAGAAGATCTTTCTTTCGCAGTATTAAAACCAAAACTTTATCAAGAAATTGAAAATCTTGTAAATCAGCGAAACCCGCAACGGGACGAACTCGTACAGAATGTTATAAATGCAATAGAAACTGATCTGCGCGACGCAAAAGTGCGCGTTGAAGTGACGGGAAGACCAAAAGAGCTCTACTCCATTTACCAAAAAATGATCATTCGCGGTCGGGAGTTTGATGATATATATGATCTAGTTGGCATTCGGGTTCTGGTCAGTTCAGTAAGAGATTGCTACGCAGTGCTAGGCGCTGTGCACGCAAGGTGGACACCGATACCCGGTAGATTCAAAGATTACATTGCGTCGCCGAAGTTTAATCTTTATCAGTCGCTACACACGACAGTAATAGGGCCAAATGGCAAAGCAGTTGAGATTCAAATCCGCACCTATGATATGCATCGTAGAGCAGAATACGGTGTGGCAGCACACTGGAAATATAAACAGGGAAGTAACGCAAAAGGAGGCTCTACTGAATCAGCAAATATGGCATGGCTTGCTCACATAACAGACTGGCAAGCTGAAACTGATGATCCTGGAGAGTTTCTAGATGCGCTTCGTTTTGAGATTGGCGCTAAAGAAGTATACGCATTCACACCTAAAGGGAGAGTCATCGGTTTACCAGCGGGAGGCACAACTGTAGATTTTGCCTATGCTGTGCACACCGAGGTTGGGCACAACACAATGGGTGCAAGGGTAAACGGCAAGCTAGTTCCGCTAGAGACGACTCTACAAAATGGTGATGTCGTAGAAGTCTTTACATCAAAAGATCCAGATGCTGGGCCTAGTCGAGACTGGCTAAAGTTTGTTAAAAGTAAACGCGCCCAAAACAAAATTAAACAGTGGTTTACAAAAGAGCGTCGTGAGGGAGCCATTGAACAGGGCAAAGAAGCGATTACAAAGGAGCTTCGAAAACAGAACTTAGCGCTCAAGAAGTTAATGGACTCTGACGCATTTCAGCAAGTTGCGTATCAACTACATTTTAGCGATCTATCTGCTTTGTATGCCGCGGTTGGTGAGAACCAAATTTCACCAGCTTCAGTGATAGAAAAAGTAATAACGGTTATAACAGCTAATGAAGCCACAACAGAACAGGTCTTACAACCTGAGCCCGTTTACGGGGTCTCAAAAGCTCCTAAGCGTGAGAGTCACAGCGGAGTGGTTGTTAAGGGTGTAAGTGATGTACTCGTAAAGCTTGCCAAGTGCTGTACCCCGGTGCCGGGTGATGAGATCATGGGCTTTATTACTAAAGGCCAGGGAGTATCTGTCCATCAAACTTCATGCAAAAATTATCAAGCTTTAAAAGACCAGCCGAATCGTCTAGTCGAAGTTGAGTGGGCTCCAAGTGCCAAGTCATCATTTTTAGTGCAGATACAGGTAGAAGCTTTAGACAGATCTGGTCTATTATCTGACATAACGAAAGTGCTCTCTGAGCACCATGTAAATATACTCGCAGCTAATTTAAACACTTCGAGTGCTCGCGTAGCAATTAGCAGATTTACTTTTGAAATGGCTAATACGACACATCTAGATCACGTTTTAGGTGCGGTACGTAAGATTGCAGGCGTATACGATGTGTATCGCGTAACGGAATGAACTTTAAGAAAATAGTTGGGTGACTCTTCTGCGCGCTCGATTGCGGTATGGTCTACGGATCGAATGTAACATCGCCAAAATGTCTGAAATCTGGATTGAAAATTTATTGATTAAAAAAATGCACGCATGCTCTGCGGCTGTTTTAAATGCTTCATCAGAAGTATAAATCAAATCATAGATCGTTCTCAGTGGTGTGGTCACTAAAACTCCAGCAAGTGAGACTGTCTCTGTGTCGACTATTGAGTATTCATGTATGACAGTGTTCAATGGTGGTGGTTCTAGATGCCTTTTTGCGTTTAGGGTGGAAAATTCAATCATTTGTGAAGTCCTCCACTCATAACCCCACACAAAAGCTGCTGATTCTTTTACCACCACGAGATCGTGAGGATCGAACGCCTTAAAAGTTGCAGCACGTGCTGTGGCCGAGTCCGGCCAACCGACCCCAAGCACCCCAGGCCCGCATTTCACGACGCTACCTAGTAATAACTCGGCATTTATCACACTGCGGGGCAAAAGGCTGTAGTTTGGTGGTGCAAGACTGGCTGTCATGCATTTAATTATTGCTTTAAAATTACATATTTATAAAAAATAGTTATTGTTGTGGATAACTATTAGCTAATAGCGTCGAGCCAAGACTTTTGAGTAGTTAGTTGTTCATTAAGTTTTTTCGCTTTAGTAACGTCTCCGGCGCTCTCAGCTGCTTCTATCTCTTTAGAGAGAGTGCTGATAGAGTCTTCAAGCTGGCCACGGAGACCCTCGCTTCGTGCTATCGTCTCAGGATTGGTGGCAGCCCAGTGATCTTCTTCAAGCTTTTGTACGTGTCTTTCGATGTTGCGTATCTTGTCTTCTACAGATTTTACTGAAGCACGAGGAACTTTACCCGCAGCATCCCAAGATTCCAGTATTGGAGTAAGCATTTTTCTTGCCTTCTCGTAGTCCTGTTCCTCTAAGATAGGGGCCGCTTTTTCTAGAATCTCCAACTTCACCTTGAGATTTGCTTCATACTCTTCATCGATTTTTGCACGCTCAGCCGCTTTAACTTCGTAGAGTACGTCTCCAGCTGCTTTAAACCGCACCCAAAGCTGGTCGTCAAGTTTTTTACTTGCTCGGCCGCTTTGTTTCCAGTCATCGAGCAACTTACGGTATTGAGGAATTCCGTCTGCGCCCTGAGACGCTAAAGCTTCTGCTTGTGCGATTAAAGATTCTTTACGCTGCTTAACAGTCTTGTTCGTAGCATCAATCTGCGCAAAGAAGCGACGTCTTGCGTTTTCAAAGGTGTTTCGTGCGGCGCGAAATCGCTTCCATAGTTCGTCTGCTTGTGACTTCCCGATGTGTGTTCCCGTGCGCTGGGCCTCTTGCCACTTTGTGAATAATAATTCCATCGATTCGCTAGTTTCTTTCCAGCGAATAGAACTTTCTGGTTGATTTGCTAACTTTTCAGCTTCAACCACTATTGCTTCACGCTCTGCTACGGCAATTTGTTTTTGCTCAGCTTTAAGCTGCTGTTGTTCTTTTACAAAACCTTCAGCTTTCTCTTTCAGCTTTGTAGCACGTTCACGAAGTGAATCAAGATCACCCACGGCTGCGGGGGCCTTCAGAGTAGTGATGAGGTTTTCTACTGTCGATGCGATGTTGGTGCCTGCAGATCCGGTTATGATCCGCTGCTCAGCTAAACGCACCTGCCCCTCAAGGTCATCAAATTTTCGGACGAAATAAGCAAGCGCTTCTTCGGCAGTGCCGTCGGGGTATTGCCCTACAGCTCGCTCGCCAGAGCTTTCCTTTACATAGACGGTATTCGTGTCGTCTACGCGACCCCAAGGGTTTTCATTAATTACATAGTTCACGGTTTCACCATTCACAGCATTTTAGTCGGACCGTTACAACTATATCCAGAACCAGGCTTGCTTGCAGGCTTCGTTATATACAGTTATGAATCTATAAGGCTAACATTGGGTTGTGGAACCTCTTACGAAACACTCTAAGTCGCATGCACCTTTAGCCGTAAGAATGCGCCCGCAAACATTAGATGAGATTGCAGGGCAAGAGCATCTTCTTAAAGCTGGCTCTCCGTTGCGCCTTTTAGCAGAGGGTGAAGCGGGTGTTGGCCGATCCTCTGTCATTTTGTGGGGGCCTCCAGGCACAGGCAAGACAACGATTGCCCAAGCAGTAGCAAACACAGCAAAAAGCAGCTTTGTTGAACTATCGGCTATAACCGCGGGAGTAAAAGATGTGCGCAATGCGATGGAGAAAGCGCTTAACGATCGCGATCTCTATGATGTTTCAACCGTTTTATTTTTAGATGAAATTCATCGTTTTACCAAAGCACAACAAGACGCTCTACTACCTGGTGTAGAGAATGGTTGGGTCACCCTAATAGCAGCAACGACCGAGAATCCTTCTTTTTCAGTTATTAGTCCACTTCTTTCACGATCGTTGCTTCTAACTTTGCAACCCTTAAAAGATGAAGATATTAAAGCGGTTATCTTGCGTGCCGTCGCTTCTGATCGAGGTTTAAAAAATCAGGTGAGCCTGACTGAAGAAGCTATTGAAGCTTTAACCCGACTAGCCTCAGGTGATGCGCGCAGAGCACTAACCGGTTTAGAAGCTTCAGCAGCGGTGAGCGGAGCCTCTGGTGAAACTGAAATCACCGCCGAGGTTATTGCTGAAGCTATGGATCGCGCTCTTCTTAGATACGACAGGGCTGGTGATGAGCACTATGACGTGATTAGCGCGTTTATAAAGTCTCTTCGTGGATCAGACCCTGACGCCGCGATTCACTATTTAGCGAGAATGATTGAAGCAGGTGAAGACCCAAGATTCATAGCGCGTCGACTGATAGTACACGCGGCTGAAGACGTGGGAATAGCAGACCCACAGGCACTGCTTGTTGCGGTTGCAGCGGCAGAAGCAGCGTCTTTAATTGGATTACCAGAAGCGCGTATTCCATTAGCCGAAGCAACAATCTATATCGCTACTGCTCCGAAATCTAACTCTACTTACCTGGCCATTGATAAAGCTATAGCCGATGTTCGGTCAGGAAATTTTGGGGTTGTTCCGAAGCACCTACGTGACTCACACTATGGTGGCGCTAAAGCTCTTGGACATGGAAAAGGGTACCGTTATCCACATGATGAAGCCTTAGGTGTGTCGGCACAGGAATATCTTCCTAAAGAGCTGATAAATCGTCGATATTATCTACCTAGTCAGCACGGGCTTGAAAGGGAGATATCTGAAAGATTAGAAAAAATTAGGAAAATCCAAAAACCGAGATAAGGTGACACTTTTTCTGGTACTATGTACTTTGGCCAATTCTTCAGTAGAAGATACGGATGCCCATTTAGCCGGGTTTCACGTTTGGTCGTTCCCTCACCGAAAACGGTTTGCTGAGTCGCGTGCGTTATAAATTAACGCGGGCTTAGCGTGGCCGAGAGAACAATATTTATTGAAAGGAAACCCGTGTCGACAAAATCGCGTACACGTTCAAAGACAAGGCTATCCCGCTCGCTGGGAATTCCCTTAACACCAAAAGCAGCTCGCTATCTAGAAAAGCGCCCTTACGCTCCTGGCCAACACGGCCGCACTAAGCGTAAAAGCGATAGTGACTACGCCGTTCGTCTTCGTGAAAAGCAGAGATTAAGGGCTCAGTATGGCATTCGTGAAAAACAACTAGTAATTGCGTTTAATGAGGCTCGCCGCCATGATGGATTGACTGGTGAAAACCTGGTTGAACTCCTAGAAATGCGCCTAGATGCTCTTGTTTTGCGAGCAGGTTTTGCTCGCACCCAAGCTCAAGCTAGGCAGATGGTTGTGCACCGTCACATCCTTGTAGACGGCAAAATTGTTGATCGTCCTTCATTCCGTGTAAAGCCAGGACAGCTTATGCACGTCAAAACGCGTTCTGAAGGAACAGAACCTTTTCAGGTTGCGGCAGCTGGTGGGCATGTTGATGTGCTACCACCGGTTCCTGCGTACTTAGAGGTAGAGCTTGAAAAGCTACAGGCACGTCTTGTGCGTCGTCCTAAACGCGCTGAGGTTCCTATCACCTGTGAGGTTCAGCTGGTTGTGGAATATTACGCTGCAAGATAGTTTTTAAACATCAAGGGGCGCTCATTTCGATGGGTGCCCCTTTTTTTTGTTAAACAATTTTATTTCAGAAATTTTCAAAATGCATTGAATACCTGTAATGGCATGCTGTAGGCGGTAGAGTAAATCGATGATGATAGTGGATCACGTTAAGTGGATCTTAACTAGGAGGTACAGAAGTGCAGAAGTTTAAGTGGCTAGTCGGTGGGATGGTACTCGGCTTTATTGCAGCGCACTTTGTGAACCAAAATCCTTCTGGTAGAGAGTTCTTTGAGCGTGTAAACCAGGGTGCAAAAGAGTTTAATGATGCTTTTTCTGAAGGTTACAAACAGGGTGGATCCCCCAGTGAACTAATTGAAGACATGGAAAGCGCGCTAGATTCGCTCAAGCATAAATAGCTGACCTGCTCCATCTCAGCCTGTCTGCAGACAAAGCTCGGCAATGTTGCGAGATAATAGACTGATGACCACAAACAGTGCAGCCACGGGCATGAGTACCGCAGAAATACACAGACGCTGGCTTTCTTTCTTCGAAAAACGAGGGCATACAATTGTGCCATCGGCCTCACTAATTAGTGACGATCCAACCTTAATGTTTACAGTGGCAGGCATGGTTCCATTTGTTCGGTACCTCACTGGGGTCGTTCCTGCACCGTATAGCCGCGCCACGAGCGTGCAAAAGTGCATTAGAACGAACGATATTGAAGAAGTTGGGCGCACACCAAGACACGGCACATTTTTTCAAATGTGTGGAAATTTTTCGTTTGGTGACTACTTCAAAGAAGGTGCCATAAATTTTGCTTGGGAGCTATTGACTTCATCTGAAGAAGATGGTGGCTTTGGGTTAGATCCCGCAGACCTATGGGTTACCGTTTATGAAGATGATGATGAAGCTTTTGACCTATGGGCAAAAATTCCCGGATTTTCAGCAGACCGGATTCAAAAACTAGGTAAAGACACAAACTATTGGTCAACAGGTCAACCTGGCCCGGCCGGACCCAGTTCAGAAATATTTTTCGACCGTGGTGCTGAGTATGGAGCTGATGGGGGTCCCGCTACTGACGATGACAGGTATGTTGAGATCTGGAACCTTGTTTTCATGCAGTATGCAATTGATGAGGTGAAATCTAAGACAGATTTTAAAATACTTGGTGAGCTGCCAAAGAAAAATATAGATACTGGGCTTGGACTGGAACGGATCGCCTTTATCAAACAGGGCGTCGAAAACATGTATGAAATCGATCAGGTACGCCCAGTACTTGACATGGCGGCATCATTAGCGAAAAAACAATATGGTGCTAATGAAGCAGACGATATTCGATTGCGTGTCATTGCTGATCATGTGAGAAGCGGTCTGATGCTAATCAATGACGGAATCACTCCGTCTAATGAGGGTCGTGGATACATTTTACGTAGGCTTTTACGGCGAGTAATTTTGTCGATGAGATTACTCGGTCATGAGGGCCCTTCATTTGCAAAGCTTTTCGCCGTGTCAAAAAATGCGATGGAAGCTGCATATCCTGATTTAGACACGAACTATTCGTTTATTAAAGAAACAGTTCTTGCAGAGGAGCGCACATTCCTTCAAACGTTGAGCTCTGGCATGCAAATTTTCGATGATGCGGTTAAAAAAGCAGATAAAAAAAGTCTGAATATTGCCGGTGAGACCGCGTTCCTTCTTCATGACACCCATGGGTTTCCAGTTGAGTTGACACTAGAGCTGGCAGAAGAAGCCGGTGTAAAAGTAAATGAAACAGTCTTCAAGAAGCTTATGCAAGAACAGCGGGATCGCGCTAAAGAAGACGCTAAAGCGAAGAAAGGTCAGCGCGCTGATCTTTCTGTTTATACCTCTTTTAGGGGACTCGGAGAGACTGAATTCATTGGTTACGATGATCTAGAGGGCGAAAGCCGCGTAATTGGGATCATCGTCGACGGAGAATCCTCACCGGTTGCATCGGAAGGCCAGATAGCTGAAGTTATTTTAGCTGAAACCACGCTTTGGGCTGAGTCTGGTGGCCAAGATTCAGATCAGGGCCGAATACTAGGCACTAGCTTCGAGTTGGAAGTGATCGATGTTCAAAAACCCGTTCAAGGGTTGATAGTTCACACGGTCAAGGTAATTAGTGGAACCGTTGCTCTCGATGATGGCGCAGTAACCGTCGTTGACGCAGAATATCGATATGGTGCAAGACAGTCACACTCTGGAACACACATTGTGCATGCTGCTATTCGTGAGGTGCTTGGTGCTAATGCTCACCAAGCTGGTAGCTACAATAAAGCGGGCTATTTGCGTCTAGATTTTACTCATGCAGATGCTTTGAGCACTGAAACTAAAACTGAGATTGAAGAAATTTCAAACATTGCAATCCGTAACAACTTAGAAGTTGAAGCTAGAGAAATGCCCTTAACTGAGGCAAAAGAGATTGGTGCTTTAGCGTTATTTGGTGAAAAATATGGTGATGTGGTGCGAGTTGTAGACATCGGCGGACCATGGTCTCGGGAACTTTGTGCTGGAACCCATGTTAAAAACTCCGCTGAGATCGCTATGATAAATTTTGTTGCTGAATCTTCTATTGGCTCAACTCACAGGCGGGTTGAATCTCTTGTCGGTATTGAAGCGTTTCAACAGTTCGCCGCTGAACGAGCGATAGTCCAAGAACTCACACAAAACCTGAAAGTTCCGCGACTGGAATTGGTTGAAAGGGTACACCAGCTTGGCGCTCAGCTAAAAAATGCAGAAAAGAAAATTCAAGCCTATAAAACGGCTGAAGCTAGGGGTCGAGTTCCAGCTCTGCTAGAAAAAGCTGAGCGGGTAGGAAACCTTAAAATCGTTATTAGCGATATTGGCGAAATGGGTGCTGATGAACTACGTTCACTGGTAGTTGAAATGCGGGATAAACTTTCCTCTGAAGCTGCGGTGATAGTTCTATCGAGTTTAAGTAGCGCAAAACCGATAGTCATCGCCGCGACTACCGCAGCCGCTCGTGATCAGGGAGTAAAAGCCGGAAGCCTGGTTGGAATTGCTGCTAAGCGACTTGGCGGAGGTGGTGGTGGAAAACCAGACCTTGCTCAGGGTGGAGGAACCAACCCTGAAGGTATTCCTGCTGCTCTTGAGGCAGTTCGTAACGAACTCGTGAAATGATTTCTGGCTATGCAAATGGGAGTGCGGATCGGAATAGATGTAGGTAAAGTGCGCATTGGTATTGCAAAAAGCGATCCAACTGGGTTTCTAGCATCGCCTCTCGAAACTGTTAAAAGAGATAATGCTGAAGGCACACACATCAGGCGCATACTTGATATTGCAAATGAACACGCTGCAGAAGTGATTTATGTTGGGGATCCTATAAATTTGAAGGGCGAAAGTACCCTGTCAACACACGACGCAAATCTTGTTGCTTTAGACATTGCAAAACTATTTCGTGAGGTGCGCTTGATAGATGAAAGACTCTCTACGGTAACAGCTCAGTCTAGACTTGGAGCGGGTGGCAAAAATGTTAAATCTGCTAGATCTATCATTGATCAAGCAGCTGCCGCTATTCTATTACAGCAAGCGTTAGATATTGAAAGAGCCAGCGGTAAAATGGCTGGTGTTAAAGTTTGCTCTGAAACCCAAACAAACAGTGCCAATGATGGAGATATGTTTTGAGTCACCGTGCCTTAGAAGACAAACGCCCAAGATGGGGGCGCATGATAGCGGTTCTAGTTATCTTCGGTTTGCTCATCGGTGGCGGTTATTTTGCCTATAAGACACTTTGGGTTACGTATGGCCCTTCTATTATGAACATTTTCGGTAAAGAAGCAAATGACTATGAGGGAACGGGGATAGAAGAAACCTTCATCACAATTTATGAAGGCGAATTTGGCGTTGACGTAGCTAATTCTTTAGAAGAGGCGGATGTGGTTAAAGATGCTAACGTTTTCTATAAACTGTTGCTGAAGAAGCCTGATGTAGAGTTTTTGCCGGGAAGTTATCGACTCAAAACACAGATGAGTGCTGAAGTCGCATTAGAAGCTATTTTGGATCCTGAAAACAAAATTAACTTCGGGGCCGCTTTAAGAGAGGGCTTAACAGTCGAACAAACCTTCTCTGTGTTATCCGCAGGAACTGGCATTCCTATAGAAAAATTCAGAGACGCAGCAGCTGAAATTTCTGTTTTTGAGTTGCCAGACGGTGTCGAATCTCTTGAAGGCTGGTTGTTCCCAGCAAATTATGAATTCGAACCTGAAGCTAGCGCGCAAGACATACTGACTATTTTGGTAAATTACCAAAAAGAAATACTTGCAAAGTATGAAGTTCCATTTGATAAACAGCTTGAAACTTTAACAGTTGCTTCTATTATTGAAAAAGAAGCCGGAATAATAGATGATTTTGCTAAGGTTTCTGCCGTTATTCAAAACCGTCTCGAAAACGGCATGAAATTGGCCATGGACTCCACAGCCCAATTTGGTGTAGGAGAACATGAAAACGGTAATGTTTGGTCTTCAGATGAAGCTCTAACCTCTGAGAATCCTTGGAACACATATGTGCATGAGGGATTACCAGTTGGGCCGATTGCTAATCCGGGTGAAGCCGCCATTAAAGCAGCCTTGGAGCCAGCAGATGGTAACTGGTTATTTTTTGTTGTAGCTCCAGGTGGCTCGGGAGCGTCTACTTTCAGTGAAACTTTGGAAAAGCATGATGAAGCGGTATACGAGTATCAGCTTTGGTGCGAAGAGACCCCCGACAGTGGTTGTTAAATGAAACTAGCCGTTATGGGGAAACCCATAAGCCATTCAAAGTCACCACAAATTCACCGGGCTGCTTATTCTTCTTTAAATCTGGAATGGGTCTATGAGCGAATTGAATGCGACGAAGCTTCATTTGAAGAAACTTTGCAAAAATTTGATTCAACCTGGCGCGGTCTGTCGCTTACTATGCCGCTAAAAGAAATTGCTTATACAAAAGCCAATACCCATGACCGGTGGGCATTGGCAAGTGGAGCGGTTAATACTCTTTTGCACAAAAATAATGAGTGGCACGGTTTTAACACAGATATTCCTGGTCTTTCTAAAGCCCTCACTGAAGCAGAGATGGATGTTTCGCACACCGTTATATTGGGCACCGGCGCAACGGCAGTCTCAGCGATTTTAGCCGCTAAAGAGCTCGGCGCTAAGACGATAAATCTTCTGGGAAGACGAAGCGAAGTCGCTAAAAAAATTTCTGAAGAGTTTACAACTGAAACTTTTACAGTCGACTGGGGTGTTTTAGATGGCAGCCCCCTCCTTAAAGAGGTGTCAGCTGTAATTAGCACTCTTCCGGGCCCAGCAGGGAAAATCGTTAAATTGAGTGAAGAGCTTTTTGGTGCACACTTATTTGATGTGGCGTATGATCCTTGGCCTTCACCGCTTACTTTAAGATGGCAAGATCAACACGGTAAAAGTAGTAGCGGAATCGGTATGTTGATAAATCAAGCTGTGTTACAAATACGCATTTTTTTACACTCAGACCCGACCCGCGAGCTACCAAATGAAGAATCTGTTATTGAGGCGATGAAAAGAGCCAGCGTTTTTGGGCCATAGTGCATCTTTGGTATGAAACAATAGAAGACATGCTACGTTGGCTTACTGCTGGAGAATCACACGGTCCTGAACTAATCGCCGTTTTGGAGGGACTACCCGCTGGGGTGCCTGTCTTACTTGACGATGTGCGGGCAGATCTTGCTCGCCGCAAATTGGGTTACGGCCGTGGATCACGAATGAAATTTGAACAAGACGTGCTAAACCTATCTGGTGGTGTAGTACACGGTGTTTCTATAGGTGGCCCAATCGCTTTGCGGGTTGGCAACACCGAATGGGAAAAATGGATTGAAGTGATGAATCCTGAACCAGTAGAACTCACCGAGAAGTCTCGGGGCCGCGGCGCACCCTTAACTCGACCGAGACCAGGTCATGCAGACCTAGTCGGTATGCAAAAATATGGTTTTAATGAAGCAAGACCAGTTTTAGAAAGGGCAAGTGCACGTGAAACTGCGGCTCGTGTCGCATTAGGAGCAGTTGCAAAATCATTTTTAAACGAATTGGGAATTGAACTCGTTAGCCACACCGTTGCGATTGGTCCTGTCTCTGTTCCCAGCGAGAGCGTGATCCCAACAAGAGCAGACCTTGAATATCTTGATGCTGATCCGCTCAGATGTTTTGATAAAGCAACAAGTGAATCGATGGTTAAAGAAGTTGATGCCACGAAAAAAGCAGGAGACACCGTCGGCGGCATCGTAGAAGTACTTGTATACGGCTTACCCCCAGGACTTGGCTCATATGTGCATTGGGATCGCAGACTCGACAGTCGGATCGCAGGAGCGCTTATGGGTGTGCAGGCTATAAAAGGTGTTGAGTTCGGTGATGGTTTCGAAACCACGAGAAGACGTGGATCAGCAGCGCACGACGAACTTCACTTAAACAGTGGCAAAATTGTGCGTCAAACAGATCGTGCCGGTGGTGTTGAAGGCGGTATGACGACCGGACAGGTGCTACGCGTTAGAGCTGGCATGAAACCCATTGCAACTGTACCTAGGTCACTTCCGACCATCGACGTCGCAAGCGGAGAAGAAGCGACTGCGCATCACCAACGTAGTGACGTATGTGCAGTACCAGCAGCGGGTGTTGTCGCAGAAGCTATGGTTGCGCTAATCGTCGCAGATGCCGTTCTCGAAAAGTTTGGTGGGGATTCATTACCAGAGACGCAGCGCAATCTGAAAAGCTATCTGGAAGAAATCCCAGACAATCTCACAACAGTAATAGAATGATTAGGGTTATAAGACGCGCTTTTCGGGCTCCAGGGCCACCAAAGACCAGGCCGATTCCCACGCCTCCGCCAGTAACTGTTGGTGATCCAGAAGTTGCAACTCTTAGTCGTGCTGTGGTTTTAATAGGCCCAATGGCTGCCGGTAAAACCAGCCTTGGTAAACGTCTCGCGCGAGAATTGGGAATTAGCTTTGTCGACTCAGACGCAAAAATTCAGCAGCTTCACGGACCCATTACCCAGATCTTTGAGCGAAAAGGGGAAGACTATTTTCGAGATATAGAAGCGGCTGTCGTAGCTTCAGAGCTCGCACGAAAAGGTCCCCGCATACTGGCTTTAGGGGGTGGCGCGGTGATTCGTAAATCTACCCGCGAACTATTAAATAATCACCCAGTCATTTTATTAATGACTACGCAAACCGCTGTTCTTAAAACCGCAAATATACAACGCAGACCACTACTAAAAGACGATCCATCAGTTTGGCAAAAAATACTTGATGAACGCAAGCCCTTGTACGAATCTATAGCTGATGTGACCTTTAGAACAGACCGCTATGGCCAGAAACAGCTTACAGAAGACGCTGCGAAGTGGATTAAAGAGTGGGTTAAATTTAACGAAGTTAAGACGAGTGAAGGGCTTTAGAGTTTAAAATGATTAGTGAGCAAACCAACCCGGCGACTGTGATTAACGTTACAGGCGAAAGCGAATATCCAATTATAATTGGCCGCGATTTATTCGCTGAGGTGACTGCGCAACTAGGAGACGCAGTAGACAAAGTCCTGATAATACACACCGGCACAGTTGGTCGTTTCGCTGAAGAACTGCGCGAACATCTGGGTGCGACATATGGGCAGGTGCTTCTTGCAGAAGTTCCAGACGCCGAGTCTGCCAAAAGAGTAGAGGTGGCGGCGTTTTGCTGGCAGGTTATGGGTCAAGCAGATTTTAGCCGCACCGACGCTGTGATTGGTTTAGGTGGGGGCGCAACTACCGATCTTGCAGGGTTTGTGGCTGCAACATGGCTCCGAGGCGTTCCTTTAATACAGGTTCCTACGACCGCTTTAGCAATGGTTGACGCTGCAGTGGGTGGTAAAACTGGAATAAACACAGCAGAAGGTAAAAACCTTGTCGGAGCTTTCTACGCACCAACTGCAGTTATTTGTGATCTTGATCTTTTAAAAACACTTCCTCCCAACGAAATAAAAGCTGGATTTGCAGAAGTTGCAAAATGCGGGTTCATCTCCGAGCCCGAAATTTTAGATATTTTGTTGAAAGATGTCGAAATCGCAACCGATCCAGAGTCAGACGAGTTCAGAAGACTCATAGAGCTGTCCATAGGGGTCAAAGCAAAAGTCGTGAGTGAAGACTTTCGGGAGGGTGGCCTACGTGAAATTTTAAACTATGGTCACACTCTCGGTCACGCCATTGAACACGCAGAACGTTACCAATGGCGACATGGGGCAGCCATATCTATTGGATTGATGTATGCTGCTGAGCTTGGTCGGCTCGCCGGATCTCTAAGCGATAACGACGTCGAGTTGCACCGTAAAGTGTTGACTTCTCTTGGTCTGCCCATTAATTATGGAGCAGGGCGCTGGGAAGGACTTCTAGCTACTATGCAACGCGATAAGAAGGCAAGAGCTGGAATGCTACGATTCATCATTTTAGAAAGCATCGGCAATCCCCGGGTTTTAGCTGGGGTAGACCCTTCGATGCTGCAGTTTGCATATCAAGCCATTGCATCTTAACCGTTTGTGTTAACCAGACTCAAAATAGAGCTAAACTTAATTTATGAAGAGTATTCTCGTATTAAACGGGCCTAACCTCGGGATGCTGGGAGCTAGAGAACCAGAAGTCTATGGTGATCTGAATTTAGAACACCTAAAAAAGCAAATAGCAGATTGGGCTACCGCTGATCAGCACGTAGAAGTACGACAAACAGACTCTGAAAGCATGATGATCGAGTGGGTTCATGAAGCTTTTAACAATAAAACAGATGTGATCATCAACCCAGCAGCTTTTACACACTACAGTTATGCTCTACGCGACGCTGTCGCCATGTTAGAGGGCGTAGTCAAAGTGGTCGAGGTGCATATTTCCAATCCGCATCGCCGAGAGAAATTTAGACACACAAGCGTTATCAGTTCAGTTGCCAATGGTGTGATAGCTGGTTTCGGCCTTGAATCGTATAGGTTAGCTTTAAATGCACTCACTTAGCCTGACCTGGCCTTGATTTTAACACGCTAGGATAAAACAGTGCGCAAACATTTAAAATGTAAGCACAGATAGATTAGATTAAGAAAGCGATGAATGGCAACCTCAAACGATATTAAAAATGGCACAGTAATTAAAGACAATGGTCAGCTGTGGAGCGTTGTTGAGTTTCAACATGTGAAACCCGGCAAAGGGGGCGCTTTTGTGCGGACTAAACAGAAAAACGTTGTTACTGGCAAGATTATTGATAAAACATACAATGCGGGTGCCAAAATTGAAACTGCCAATGTCGATCGCCGTGACTTCCAATATTTATATAAAGATGGAACCGACTTTGTGTTCATGGATTTAAGCGATTACGACCAAATATCGATTTCCTCTACAATCGTTGGCGATGCTGAGAAGTTTATGCTTGAAAACCAGAACGTGCAGGTAGCGATGCATGATGGGGAGCCACTTTACATTGAGTTACCCGCTTCAGTCATCTTAGAAGTTACATATACTGAACCGGGATTACAAGGTGACCGTTCAACAGGCGGAACAAAATCAGCAACAGTTGAAACCGGTCATGAGATTCAAGTGCCACTCTTCCTCAACGCTGGGGGCAAAGTTAAAGTTGACACTCGCACTGGGGAGTACCTGGGCCGAGTCAACGATTAATGATAAACACAAGTATGCCAACTAGAACGGGGCTCACAAGTTGAGTGCAAGAACAAAGGCTCGTAAAAGAGCCCTTGATATGCTCTTTCAGGCTGATATTAGACAAGCGCCAATAGCAACTATCGTGGAGCAAGAAGCTAATACTGCTCAAAATGAGCCTGAAAGGCTAGCGTCTTGGGTCTACGCACGAGAAATCGTTGATGGTGTAACAGATCATCAAAAAGATATTGATGAGATGATCACAAAATTCTCTGAAGGGTGGACCCTTGAACGGATGCCCAGTGTAGACCTAGCCCTTTTAAGGATTGCTTCTTGGGAGATTCACTTTAACGAAGAGGTGCCTGTGCCCGTAGCAATAAATGAAGCAGTAATTCTTGCTGGGGAGTACTCCACTGAAGATTCTGGACGTTTCATTAATGGTGTGCTTGGAAACATTGCCCAACATACTTTTGAATAGGTGTAGACTTTAACACTGTTAGCACTTCTTTAAACCCGTCCCGTGAGGCGGAGAAGGGGGGCTTCGGATGGAAAAATCGCGTACTGTGCTTGAAAGTGCAGATATAACGCGGGCTTTGACCCGAATCTCACACGAAATCATTGAGGGAAACAAAGGCGCTGAAAACCTGATCCTTGTTGGTATACCAACAAGAGGCGATAGTCTCGCAAAAAGGATCGCGGAGATGATATCCCGCATTGAAGGTATAAAGGTTCCAACTGGGAGCCTCGATATTACGATGTATCGTGATGATCTTTCAAAAAACCCAACAAGGGTACCAATGCCCACAAATATGCCCAAACAAGGCATCGACGGTGCGATTGTCGTATTAGTAGATGATGTGCTTTTTTCGGGTCGCACAGTTAGAGCTGCTCTTGACGCGCTTGGCGATCACGGGAGACCAAAAGTTGTTCGTTTCGCGGCTCTAATTGATCGAGGGCACCGCGAGCTACCCATTAGAGCTGACTATATTGGCAAAAACTTGCCCAGTGCAAAAAATGAGCGCATTGCAGTGAGGTTAAAAGAACACGATGGAGTGGATGAAGTCACAATCGAAAGTGGTGCAGAAAGTTGAAGCACCTACTCGATACTAAAACGCTGACTCATGAAGATGCACTTCGAATCTTAGACACTGCTGAAGACATGGCTTTGACCCAAACACGTGAAGTAAAAAAACTTCCAACTCTTCGCGGCAAGTCAATAGTCAATCTATTTTTTGAAGACTCAACCCGAACTCGTATTTCGTTCGAGGCGGCTGCTAAACGTTTAAGCGCAGATGTAATTAACTTTTCTGCAAAAGGATCTTCTGTTTCAAAAGGGGAATCGCTTAAAGATACAGCACAGACACTTCAAGCTATTGGCGCAGATGGGGTTGTGATTCGCCACCCATCATCAGGCGCGCCATCTGTATTAGCTTTAAGCGGATGGATAGATGCGGGTGTTCTAAATGCTGGTGATGGAACTCATGAACATCCAACGCAGGCTCTGCTAGACGCTTTTACAATTCGGAAGCGGCTTTTCGGGGAATCTAGTCGCGGCCGAGATTTAAACGGAATTTCTGTTGTAATTGTGGGTGACATAAAACATTCACGAGTTGCTCGTTCAAACTTGTGGCTTCTAAACACTCTTGGCGCACACGTTACCCTGGTTGCACCCGAAACCCTGCAACCCTACGGAGCAAGAGATTGGCCAGCCACTATAAGAATGAGCCTGGACGATGCTATTAAACATGACAAACCAGACGTAATCATGATGCTTCGTATTCAAAGCGAACGTATGCAGGGAGCATATTTTCCAAATGAAAGAGAGTATGCGCGCACATGGGGTTTAAACGATTCAAGACTTGAGAGTCTTTCACGAAACACTCTAATAATGCACCCAGGACCAATGAATCGAGGACTTGAGATTTCTTCCCGAGCAGCTGATTCTAATCGTTCAACAGTTTTAGATCAGGTCGCTTCTGGTGTTTGGGTGCGCATGGCAACTCTTTACTTGCTACTGGCAGCGAAATAAAAGGACCCGAGATGACAACTACTAATGATACAAATTTACAAAATATATTTATTCGTGGAGCCACACTAGCGTCTGAGATTACAAAAGTGGGTGACTCGTATGAAGGTGCGACACCAACTAACATACGAATTTCTGCTGGGGTTATAAGCGCAGTCGATCCTAAACTTGTTCCTGAAAAAAACGAACGAGTAATTGAAGCAGACGGGCTAATCGCTATGACAGGGTTTGTTGATCTGCACACTCACCTTAGAGAACCAGGGTTTGAGCAGTCTGAAACAGTGCTTACGGGAACTCAGGCGGCAGCCGCTGGTGGTTTCACGACAGTTTTTGCGATGGCCAACACCATGCCAGTATCTGATACTGCGGGGGTAGTGGAACAGGTTCAAACGTTGGGAGATGAAGCTGGATATGCGACTGTGCGTCCGATAGGTGCGGTCACAGAAGGTTTAGCCGGAACGAGGCTCAGCGAGATCGGTGCGATGGCGAGCTCCCGTGCTAAGGTTAGGGTTTTTTCTGATGACGGAATGTGCGTTCACGATCCACTATTAATGCGAAGAGCCCTTGAATACGTTAAAACTTTTGACGGGGTAGTAGCTCAGCACGCTCAAGACCCAAGGTTAACTGAGGGCGCCCAGATGAATGAGGGACTTCTCTCAAGCGAATTGGGACTTGCTGGCTGGCCAGCTGTTGCCGAAGAATCAATAATAGCGCGGGACGTGTTATTGGCGGAACATATCGGAGCAAGTTTGCACATTTGTCATCTTTCGACAAAAGGATCAGTCGAAGTTGTGCGGTGGGCGAAAAAACGCGGTGTAAATGTTACTGCCGAAGTGACACCTCACCACCTAATTCTGACAGAGGAATTAGCGAGCACTTACGATGCACGATATAAAGTAAACCCGCCTCTTCGACGCGATGAGGATGTGCAAGCACTCAGGCTTGCAGTTGCAGACGGTGTAATAGACATTATTGCTACCGATCACGCTCCTCACCCAATAGAAATGAAAGAGTGTGAGTGGGATAATGCCGCTTTTGGAATGGTGGGTCTAGAATCTGCGTTTTCCATTGCAGTTCTAACTTTAATTGAAGCGGGCCACATATCTTGGGCAAAACTTGAAAACATGCTCTCACACAGACCTGCTGAGATTGGTATGCTTCAGGGCAATCCCCAAGCTATTAAACCCGGAGAGACAGCTGATCTTGTGTTAGTAAATCCGAGCGCAAGAAGCGTTTTTGAAGTTGCAGATCTAAAGGGTAAAAGCATAAATTCGCCATTTTTAGACATGGAACTTCCCGGAAGGGTTCACACCACTATTCGTCATGGTTATCTTACTTATGATGATGGTGAGCTAGTCGACTCAAAAACTGTATCGAAACTCGCGAAAGTAGTATCGGTTTAAAATTATGATGTACTTTTGGCCAACAGTTATTTTGGCAGCTATTACAGCCGCGATATACCTATTAATGTGGCGCTCTTGGAAGCGTGGAAAAAATGCTTACCCTGCAAATGATCAATTGCCATCTTTGCAAAAACTTACTGGCGAGTCGGTAGCGAGTTTTAAAAAAGTTATGTATGTGGCGACTAATCTTTCAGGTGAACCTCTTGTTCGCGTTCAATATCCTGGTTTGCGCTACCGTGGTTATGCAAATATCGATGTTTTGAGCGACGGTGTGCGTGTAACTGTTTCGGGAGAAGAGAGTGTAGAAATAGCGGCCGCACAAATTGATGATGTAGCCAATGTGCAGATGCGTATTGGCAAAGTGGTTGAAAAAGATGGGCTTGTTGTGATCGGTTGGCACACCGCAGAAGAAAACTTGGAGTCATCTTTTAGATTTCAAGAGTCAACTGATCAGAATCTTTTTTTGCAAGCAGTTCACGAAATAATTTCAGTTTCTGAGGCGACGATTTTCGAGGACACAATTGAGGGGTTTGAAAATGAGTAAAAGAAGCGTGTTAAAAGATAAGGCAGTTTTGGTGCTCTCTGATGGGTCAAGGTTTGAAGGGCTAGTTTATAACAACTCTGCTAGAGCCATCGGGGCTATCTTGGTCGACACGGAACTCGTCGGGTATCAAGAGAAGTTATCAGATTCACAAAACGTTGGAAAAATCATATTATTCACAACTCCACATATTGGAAACACAGGAGTAAATGATGAAGACGCTCAAGGGGGGTTGAAAGCTGCTGGTGTAATAATGCGTGACCCCGCTCGAAGAGTGTCTAATTTTAGAGCAGAGAGAAGTCTGACTGACGAACTTGTCTCGTCTTCTGTAACTGCGATCCAAGCCGTTGATACTCGTGCGATAGCGAGGCTAGCACGTGATAAAAACCTTATAGCAGGAATTTTTTCGGGAGACGATTTAGAACTCTCGGATTCAGAGCAACTAGAGCTAGTAACAACTTTTAAAGGTGTAGGAGCCTAATACATGCCAAAACGTCAAGATTTAAAATCAGTTCTAGTTATAGGGTCTGGACCCATAGTTATTGGTCAGGCTTGTGAGTTCGATTATTCTGGCACTCAGGCGTGTCGCGTTTTGCAAGAGGAGGGGATCCGCGTGATTCTTATCAACTCCAACCCTGCAACGATCATGACTGATCCGGATTTCGCCGATGCTACATATGTTGAACCCATCACCCCTGAGGTTATTGAGTCAATAATCATAAAGGAACGGCCAGATGCTGTACTACCCACTTTGGGAGGTCAGACAGCTTTAAACGCGGCGATAGCTTTGCACGAGCAGGGCATTTTGGAGAAATACGGTGTCGAGATGCTCGGAGCTGATGTTGAAGCAATTCAACGCGGTGAAGATCGACAAATGTTTAAAGACATTGTGTTGGAAGCGGGCGCTGACGTAGCTAAATCGTATATTGCTCGAACTGTAACTGAAGCAAAAGAATTTGCAAAGGATCTCGGTTACCCTCTTGTTGTGCGGCCGTCATTTACTATGGGCGGATTAGGCTCAGGTTTTGCTTATACAGAAGAGGAGCTTGTTAGGATAGTCGCTGATGGTTTGCAGTCAAGTCCAACTGCAGAGGTGCTTCTTGAAGAGTCAATTTTGGGCTGGAAAGAATATGAGTTAGAACTTGTGCAAGATCCTACAGGTACTTCTGTAGTTGTTTGTTCAATAGAAAACTTTGATCCAGTTGGAGTGCATACAGGAGACGCTATAACCGTTGCGCCTTCACTGACACTGACCAAACTTGAGTACGACAAGATGTGTGCGATCGGTGCAGACATTATTCGTCGAGTGGGTATCGATACCGGCGGCTGTAATATTCAGTTTGCGATTGATCCTGCTGATGGACGAGTAATCGTGATTGAAATGAATCCGCGAGTTTCCAGATCTTCTGCTTTAGCTTCAAAAGCAACCGGGTATCCGATCGCTAAAATCGCTGCCAAACTTGCAATCGGTTACAACCTGAATGAGATTAAAAACGATTTAACTGGCACTACAACGGCAGCTGATGAGCCCGCAATTGATTATGTAGTCGTTAAAGTGCCACGTTTTGCTTTCGAGAAATTCCCAGCTGCAGATGACACACTCACGACAACTATGAAGTCGGTTGGTGAGGCGATGGCGATAGGGCGTAACTTTACAACAGCTCTCCAAAAAGCTTTGCGCTCGTTAGAGAAAAATAACAGTTCATTTCATTGGGGTGAAGAAACTCGCACCAAAGATGAACTTCTAAAAATCATTGAACGCCCAACGGAATCACGCATAATTGATCTGCAACAGACGCTCAGACTGGGTGCAACAGTTGAAGAGATATTTACAGCGACCATGATCGATCCATGGTTTATAGATCAAATCGTTTTAATTAATGAGGTAGCAGAAGCTATACAACAGGCTCCTGAACTGACCAAAGAAATTTTATGGCAGGCAAAAAATCATGGTTTCTCTGATGCACAAATTGCCAGTATTCGCGGTCTTTCAGAAGCTGAAGTTCGGGGATGGCGTCAAGCACATGGAGTGCGACCGGTTTATAAGCGAGTCGATACTGTAGCTGGAACCGGTAATGCGCTTCGTCCATACCTATATTCTTCATATGATGTTGAGAATGAAGCTGGACCTTCTGACCGCAAAAAGATAATAATTTTAGGCTCCGGCCCGAACCGTATTGGTCAGGGCGTCGAGTTTGACTACTCCTGCGTGCACGCATCATTTGCGCTTTCTGACGCTGGTTATGAAACCATCATGATCAATTGCAACCCAGAAACAGTGTCAACCGATTACGACACCTCAGACCGTTTGTATTTTGAGCCTTTGACATTAGAAGATGTGCTAGAGGTGATCCACTCTGAGCAGTCGGCTGGTGAACTAGTAGGCGTCGTAGTTCAACTGGGCGGTCAGACTGCGCTGGGTCTTGCACAGGCACTTAAAGATTCTGGGATACCGATCCTTGGCACAACCCCAGAAGCGATAGATCTAGCAGAAGAGCGCGGAGCCTTCGCCTCTATCTTAGATCAAGCTGGTTTAACGGCTCCGCGTAACGGTACGGCTATAGACAAGGCTGGTGCAATAAGTATCGCCGAAGAAATTGGCTATCCGGTTCTCGTTCGTCCATCCTTTGTGCTTGGCGGGCGCGGGATGGAAATTGTTTATGATACTCCTTCACTTCACGGCTACTTCGAGAGGATTGAAGGTCACGCTCTTGTAGGTCCGGGCTATCCTTTGCTAGTGGACCGCTTTCTAGATGATGCCATTGAGATAGACGTTGACGCGTTGTTTGATGGTACTGATCTTTACATTGGTGGGATCATGGAACATATCGAAGAAGCAGGGGTGCACTCCGGTGACTCAAGTTGCACGCTTCCTCCTGTCACTTTAGGTCACCATCAAATAGGTATGGTACGAGAAGCAACTCGAAAAATTGCAGAGGGAATAGGTGTTCGGGGGTTGCTAAACGTGCAGTTTGCGATCGCGCAGGGGCTGCTATATGTGCTTGAGGCTAATCCACGCGCATCACGAACCGTCCCTTTTGTTTCGAAAGCATTGGGAATACCGCTGGCTAAAGCGGCTTCGCTTGTTATGGTCGGCGAGA